>JAITKK010000172.1 GCA_031278475.1 Deltaproteobacteria bacterium | reverse complement strand
ATGTGCCGGATATGCCAAGCCTCGAAAGCGAGGATTCGGAAAGCCAGGGCCTCCCAGCCGTGCTTGAGCGGCTGTCGCTCAGCCTCTCGGTGAACGGGGGCCCGGCCCAGCCCGTGGGGCCGGGAACAACTGCCACTACCACCCCCTGAGGTGAATCTTGCCCACAAGCGGCCCATGGGCTATAATCCATCTGTGCCCGAAAGCCCTAAAAAATAGCGCGGGCCCCCTGTTCATGGGCACAAAGGCCCCAAAAGGCCCAATAACCACAAAAGGCCCAAAAAGGCCCAAAATGGCCCAAGGGGCCAAAGGGCAATTGAACCATCACTATATATATAGTTGGGGATTTCACGAATCCGCTTTTAGGATTGACGCTTGCAGTATCAAACTATATGGAATTAGGGGATATGCCGGCTTTTGGCGGGTTTTCCCCTAAATGAAAGTGCCTGAAGGACTGATTTTCCTTGGATTATGAATTTGGACTGTTAGTTTGATTATTATCGGATAAGTTATCGGATTATCGCATTTTGTCATTTCCTGAGCTTTGGATACCCATGGCTGTGCAAGCCTTTTTGCCCATGACCACGTGAGCTGTCTTGGGTCTGGCAAAAGGGCCTGACCGGGCCATCCCCAAGCTAGCCCAATAAACGAGGTACACGTCGATGCCAAACCCCGAAACGATCGGATCCCGCCTGAACAAGGCCCATTGGCTACCCAACAAGCGCGCCCTTCCCTTAATCCTTGTAATCTTCCTGCTGTTGGGCTTCCTTGGCTGCGGCAAGGATAAAGGCCCCGAGGATGCCTGGCTCGCCTTCACCGTGGCCATGGACGCCTTGTATGGGGAGGGCTCTTGGAAGTCCGCCTCCCACAGCTACCAAGACGGCACCCTGACGGTAAGCGGCATAAGCATCACACTCACTCTGAAGGGCCAGGGCGCGAATGGGGCGGATCTGAATATCCCCGTAACCGTCGGGACTGTCGAGGTGGTTGACATAGCCAATTCGGATGACATGAAGAAGGCCATGGGGGACAAGTCCTGGGAACTCAAAAATGACCAGCCGCTGGCCGCCAAGGCCACCATCAAGGGCGTCGCCTCGAAGACCAAGCCTGACAACGAGACCGACTTCGAGCTCTCCGTTGAATCCATAGCGATGGACTCCCCGGTTCTAAAAGCGGGCGCCGGCAACGCCCCGCAAGGGGGAGGGCCAGGGACCGCCGACTGGCTGAGGCGCGTTTCCTTAAGCTCCTATTCCCTGGGCAAACTGGAGACGAAGCTCGATTCCAAGGGCGGGGTCACCCCCGACGTGGCCTTGACATTCAAGCTTGAGTCGCTTGCGGCCGCCAATGTGGCCTTCACTGGGGAGGGCCCCTTGAATGACGGCTCCTTGACCGACGTGTTGCTGTCTTTGAAGGCCGACTCCTTAAGCATGAAAGGCGCGGACAGTGGCCTGATAGCAGGGGACGGCAACGACATGGACTTCCAAATCGCAAACTTCGAGATAAAGGGCCTCGACGGTTTCGCCAAGTTCCAGGACTCGCAGCTTGCGGACGTTAGGCTGTTGCTAGACCTTCCCCAGGACGATATCCGCAAGGTGGACTTCGCTTTCAAAAAATTAGGGGTAAAAAACTACGAAGGGGTGGAGTTCCTGAGGGAATCCATAATGAGGGTGCTTGCGGCCTACCAGACGAAATCAATCAACCCGGGCGGGGACACCAAAATCGGGGAGCTCTTCACCTACCCCTATTCCTTCGACTCCGCGAGCGTCGAGGGCCTCAGCCTGAACCTGGACGGCTTGCTCTTCGGGGTGGACGCGGCCGAGTACCAGGGGCCGGTAAAGCGGCACGTGATACCCAACTTCAAGATCACCCTTGACAACCTCCACGCCCAGCTTAACCCCGAGGGGCTCACGGACTCGCTCAAGGCCGAGGTGGAGGACTTTGTCGACACCTTCCAAAGGAAGGATCTGAGGGTGGACGGCACCTTCAGCTCCACTTACGACGAAAACAGCGGAAAGGTCCGCTACGACTACGAGCGGGTGTCGTTTTCCGGCTTGGCCGAGCTGAAATTCCACCTGGAGCTAAATGGCCTCACCAAGCCGCTGGTGGCGTCCCTGTCGAGGATTAGCGTGGGTGACGCCCTGCAGGCCGCCTTGCTGAGCGGCATCACGCAGGTCGGCATAGACGGCTTTAGCCTAAGCTACGAGGACAAGGGTCTCGCGAATCTCCTTTTCCAGAAGGAAGCCAAGGACATGGGCGTGGGGGTCGATGACGCAAAGGCCGACTTAATCATGCTCGCCACCCAGGGGCTTTCCAAAACCCTAAGTCCCTCGATGTTCCCCAACGCCAACCAAGCCCTTTCCAAGGCCATCACGACATTCGTGAGCGACCCGAAATCCTTCGAGATCGTAGCCAAACCCAACGGGACCCTGGACATCGCGACGGCCACAAACGTTTTCGTGACTACCGGAGGCGCCTCCTTAATCACCACCTTTGCGAACCCGGAGGCGACGTCCGACCCAATCGCGCTGTTTGGCGCCATGGGCCTCGGGGACAACAGCCCGACCCCCGCGCTCTTCAACCTCCTGAACCTAACCCTTTCGGTAAACGGCTCGGACCCCCAGGCCATAACCCTCAATTAGGGTGCAAGTGGCCGAGGGGTTAAGCGCCCTTGGGCCTTCCGGGCAATGCCAGGACCACAGCCTGCACCCTAGGGGGATGCAGGCGGTTTTTTTGGCGTTTGCCCGAAGGCGAGCCCTGGCGCCAAGGATTCCCAAAACACCCAAAAACATCTTGACAAAGGCCCGGCCGCTACCTATGTTATTGATTATATGGATGCCATTCCATAATTTTCCCTAATTTCCCCTAATTTTGCCTTCCGACCCGCCTGCCTCAAAAAGGCCCCATGGGAAAATCCAACCGGGCATGTTTGCATGGCGGACCGCGTTCCCCCAGAGCCCACAAAAAGGTCACGACATGCGCTTAAAACCAATCGCCATTTCAATCCCATCGTTACTTATCGGCTGCCTGCTTCTGGCCCTTGCCTTTGGCTGCGGCGACGACAAGGCCCATGAAGACGCCTGGCTCTCCTTCAGCATGGCCATGGACAAGGCCTTCGGGGAGAAGGGCTGGACATATTCGGGACATTCCTACAGGAACAGCACGCTTACGGTGGAGGGATTCTCGGTTGGGGACGGATCCCCCGAAGGAGGGGAGGCCGCGGGCGCGAAGCCGGGCACCCTCGCGGTAAAGACCGTCACGGTCGCGGGCCTGCCTTCCAGCCAGGACATGGGACGGATACTCGCCTCCCCGGACTGGGCCGGGACCAAGGATGAGACCTTGGCCCAGGTGGTGACCCTGAAGGGGGTGACGCTGGGGATGGAAAGCGAGGCGCTCGCGGTCGGGCTGACCATTGACGCGGCGCAACTTGACCAAATAACCCTTGCCGCGGCAACGGGCGACCTTCCAAAGGGGCCGCTGGGCTTCCTTAAGGCCTCGCGTCTGGGGAAGCTTTCCTACAAGGGCCTCAAGGCCTCCTTCAAGGAGCCTGAAAGCATGGGAAATGCCAAGATGTTCGATATGACGCTCGACTCCTACTCGCTCGCAGGCTTGGACTTTTCAGGCACGGGCCTGTTCGGGGACGGCTCGGTATTGGATGTCATAAGTTCCGCAAGGATGGCTAACGTCGACTGGTCCAATATCGCACTCGGAATAGTTGCGGGGGCAGAAGGGAACAAGTGGGAGTTCTCCATAGGCAGCTTTTCCATAAAGAACTTGGACGGCTTGGGCAAATACGGGGATATAACCCTAAAGTACCTAAGGGGGACGCTCCCGAACCTCACGCCTAAGATTAAGACGGCCGACATCAAGCTCTCCGAATACTCCATCCAGAACCTGGACATGCGGTACATATTCAAGGGAATGCTCGAATCCTCAGATAGCGAATACCTTAAGGATATCGACAGCTGGTACATTTTTAAGTTCATAAACGAAATATTCTCCGTTGCGGCGCTTTTCACCTACCACTACTCCTTCGACTCCTGGAAGCTCTCGGGCCTTGACTGGACAGCCGACGGCCTTGCTTTCGGCCTGGCGTCACTCGACTACCAGGGGCCCACCAAGAGGAACGTCATACCGAACTCCAAGATCAAATTCACGGGGGCCTACCTTAACATCAAGGATCCATCCGTATTGCCGCACCCCCACGACTCCCAAGCGGCGGAACTTATCGACATTCTGGGCATGGACAGCTTCAAGGCCAACGGGGCCATAAACGTCACCTACGATCCCGTCACGGGTTCGGTCACGTACGACTATGCGGGCTGGGCCTTCGAGTCCTTGGGCGAGCTATCCTTCTCCGTAGAGTTGACAGGGCTCACCCAGTCCTTCGTGGACGTCCTTGCCAGGATCCCGATACACGATCTGGAGGAAGTCCTGGAAGACCCGGGATTTGAGAAATTCGGCATAGGGAAGCTCTCCTTCGACTTCAAGGACAACTCCCTCACCCAAAGGCTCATCCGCAGCTTTGCCGAGCGGAACGGGCAAAGCCCGGCCGATCTGACCGAGAATCTGCGGCAGGCCGTGGCCCTTGACCTTAATTCCGTCCTTCCCGAGACGTACCAGCCCATGGCGTACAACGCCATTGTCCAGTCATTCGGCGACTACCTCGGAAACCCCAAGTCCTTTGCGCTTTCGAGCAACCCCCAACAAGCCACCAACCCCAGGGCGTTAGTCTTGTACATCGCCCTGTTGCAGAGCGATGACCGCACGTTTTTGCCTATGATGAGCAACATTCTCAACAATCTCAACCTGGGGATCTCGGTTAACGGGGAACCCGTCACCATCCTGCGCTTCCGGTAGCCCGCAAAAAGCCCCAATCAGGGGGCCATGGGGCCAAAGGGCCCCGGTCTATCGGCCCCTGCGGAACGTTCTCCCGCCTGCGGCGCCTTAAAAGGCGCCGCAGGCGGTTTTTTTGACCACGGGCCCCCTGCCTCAAGGCCAAGCCCAGGGCCACTCCCAGGGCCAAGGGATGCCCAAAGCGACCCAAAAACATCTTGACAAAGGCCCTTTCGCTACCTATGTTGATTATATGGGTGACAGTCCGTAATTTTGCCTATTTTTGCCCTATTTTCCATTTGGGCGCCCGCCCGCGGCAAAGGCGCGCCAAGGGGGCTCGTCAAAGCCTGCCCGGGCGCCTTTTTACCCGCAAGGCCCACACAGAGGTCACGACATGCGCTTAAAACCTATCGCCATAACAATCCCCGTGCTGCTCATAGCCTGCCTGGCCCTGACCCTGACCCTTGGCCATGGCGACGACAATAGCGAGGAGGACGCCTGGTTCGCCTTCGGCATGGCCATGGACAAGGCCTTCGGGTCCAAGGGCTGGACCTCCTCGGGCCATTCCTTCCAGAACGGCACCCTTACGGTTGAGGGCTTCTCCTCCCGGCCCGAATCCCTTGGGGCCGGGGAAGGGGAGGGAACGAAGCCAGGCGGCCTCACGGTAAGGACCATCACGGTCCAGGGCATGCCCTCCAGCCAGCTGATGGGGCGTATCCTTGTGGCCACGGACTGGGCCGGGACCACCGATGAGACCCTGGCCCAGCTGGTGACCTTGCAGGGGGTGACGCTTGGGATGGAAAACGAGGAATTCGCAGTGGACCTAACCCTTGACGCGGCCCAATTCAGCCAAATAACCCTTGCGGCGGCCTTAAGCGACAAGTTTTCGGGATCCCTTGGCTACCTCAAGGCCACGCGTCTGGGGAAGGTATCCTACACGGGCCTCAAGGCCTCCTTCGGGTTGCCGAAAAACAAGGGTGGCGACGGGCTCGCCGATATGACGCTCGACTCCTACTCGCTGGGGGGCCTGGACTTTTCGGCCGAGGGCCTGTTCGGGGACGGATCCATCCTGGATGTCATAAGTTCGGCCAGGATGGCCAACGTCGACTGGTCGAACATCGCGGTAGCCATCCCTTCCGGGAACGGCGAGGACAAGTGGGAGATAACCATGGCCGGACTTTCCATAAAGGGTCTGGACGGCATTGGCAAATACGGGGACATAACCCTAAAAGAGCTAAGGGCGAAATTCCCGAACCTAACCGATGGGATGGAGAGCGCAGACCTCAGGCTCGCCGGATACTCCATCCAGAACCTGGACATGCGGGACCTGTTCAAGGGGATCCTCTCGGCCATGGGCGGCGCTTACCTAAACGACAAGCCCAAGGCCCTGGGCTTTGAAGGGTTCCTGGAAAATTCGTTCACGATGGCCGGGTATTTCACCTACCCCTACTCCTTCGACTCCTGGAAGCTCACGGGCTTCGACTTGACCTCCGGGGGCCTTGACCTCGGCATCGCCTCCCTCGACTACCAGGGCCCCATCAGGAAGAACGTCATACCAAACGCCAAGATAAGCCTCTCCGGGGGCTACCTCGATGTGAAGGATCTTGCCTCGGTTCCGAAACCCTTGAAAGAGCCTTTGGGGGAATTGACGGAATTTTTGGGCCAGAAGAGCTTCAAGGGCGGCGGGGCCATAAACGTAACCTACGATCCCGGGAAGGGTTCGGCCCTTTACGACTATGCGGGCTGGTCCGTCGAATCCTTGGGCGAGGTCTCCTTCGCCATGGAGCTGACAGGGCTCACCCAGCCCTTCGTGGACGGGCTTGCCAAGATACCCGCGAGTTCGTTTGAAAAGGTCTTGGAGATTCCGGGCATTCTGGGCCTGGGCATAGGGGATCTGTCCTTCGACTACAAGGACAGCTCCCTCACCGAAAAGATCATCGCCAAGGTTTCCGAGCTCAAGGAACAAGACCCGACCGAGCTGACCGCGGAACTCCAGCAGGGCGTGTCGGTCGTTCTGGATCCCATCCTGTCCAAGTCCAGGTATCCCGCGGCCCATAACGCCATTGCCCGGGCCTCTGCCGACTACCTCAAGAACCCCAAGTCCTTCTCGGTCACAAGCAAGCCCCAAAACCCCTCAACCATTCTGACATTCTGGGTATTGTTGAAAGGCGACGCCCAGTGGCTGAACCTGATACTCGACAGTTTCAACATAGGGATCTCGGTTAACGGGGAACCGCCCACGCCCCTTAGCTTCCGGAAGCGTCAATGATACCCTTTGGGGCACCTATGGCAACCCGGCCCGGAAAGCTGGCCCCCAGGCCCCAACCGCCGAGCCAATAAAAGCAAGGAAGCCAAGCCAAGGACAAGTGACGAAAGAAGCGACAGGGCAACCAATCCCGCACAAAGGCCAGCGCCCCTCCCGGGAAGCGGACTCCTTTCCGCAGCCCCCCAAGGCCCAGGATCCCACCCTGCTCCGGGGCCCCAAGCTTGAGGAAAGGGCCCTTTCAGGGGTCTTCCTGAGCTTCCTGCCCAAACTAGCCCCTCTCTGCGACCCCTACGACTGCGTGGGCATTGCCTGGTCCCCACCTGAAACCCACCCGGATCCCACTCCCCACCTGCAATGGAAGGACAGGGCCGAGGGAAAAGATCCCCCAAACCCACTAAATCCCTCAAATCCCCCAATAAATCCCCCAATAAATCCATTGGATCCCCCAAATCCCTTGGATCCCCCAAATCCCTTGGAAGAACCCTCACCCTCCGGGGATCCCGCGCAGGCAAGCAATCTCCCGGTCGCAAAGGCGCGATACTTGGGGACCAACCGGGGCGAAAGCCTCTTCTTCCTGGAAAAGCTCCCGGAGGGCTTCTTGGACTCGGATTACTTCGAGCTTGTGCGGGGAGCTTCCGAGACACCCAAGGACACGTCGGCGCAGAAGCCCTCATTGCAGGGGGCGGCTGGCTTCATGGACCCGGCCTTCGGCTGGCTGACTGAGGTGGCGAGCCCCCCGGGCCAAGGGCCCGGGGCCTGGGTTTCCCTTCCGGAGGTGGGGCCGCCGCCATTGGGGCTCAGCTTCCTGTCGGCACCGGCAGGTGATTTCCTGAAGGCGACTATCGGGCTTTTGGCAAGGCTCCCGAAAGAGGAGACCGCCATGGTGGTGTCCTCGGACATAGGGCTGTTGACGGAACTCGCGAAGGCCCTGGAGGAATCCGGGAAAGACTATCCCTTCTACCCCCACGAGGAAGCCCCAGGGGCCCTATTCCCCATATCCCTCGCGAGGATGCGAGAGGATCTCAAGGTCAGGTGGGAGGCGGAGGAAAGGTCTTTGATGGAAGACGAGGCCGGCCTTGTGGCGAGGGAGTCCTCCGTCAAGGCGGGCATCGACACCCACAGGGGGCTTGCCACCCTTGAGGCCAACCTGATAGCCCTCAGGGAAGAGGTGGCCCAGCGCGAGCGGGAGTGGGCCGGGCTCGAGATGGCCCACGGCATGGCGCTTCTAAGCTGGCAGGAGGCCGCCCGCGAGCTGGGGACCGGTAAAGCCGGGCTTTTTGGCATGCTTTCCGGGAAAAAGGACAAGGAGCAAAAAAAGGAAAGGGAGAAACGGGCAAAGGAGGGCCTTGAGCTCGCGGAAAGGGCCCTTGGCCAGGCGCGCCGCGAGAAGGAG
The DNA here is from genome assembly GCA_031278475.1 of Deltaproteobacteria bacterium. Classification (GTDB taxonomy): domain Bacteria; phylum Desulfobacterota; class Desulfarculia; order Adiutricales; family Adiutricaceae; genus JAISMF01. The sequence goes on along the minus strand of JAITKK010000172.1, from coordinate 4,823 downwards.
GATTTCGTAAGGGAGGCAAGGGGCCTCAAAGAGGAACTCCTGCGCACCAGGGCCTTGGCCGAAAGGCTCCCGCCCCAGGAGGAACTCAACGAGAGCCTCAGGGCCGTGGTGGCGGAGCTATCCTCGGTGCGGGAGGGCATCTCCTCGCTCCGCCAGAGGATCCGCGCCGCCAACTCCCAGGCCCCGTCGCCCGGGCTCCTCCAGGGCAGGGGGACCTTCCTCTGCAGGCCGGACTACGCGAGGGAGCTGACCCTCCCCCAGGGCAGGTACCCGGACAACCTGATAAGGGTTGGCCCAAGGCTCTGGTCCCACGCCTCCCGCAAGGCGATGCTCGCGGACACCCGTTACGCGGGCAAGCGCTTCATGGCCGTCCACGACTACGGGCCGCTGCGTTTCGGGGGAGGGGTCCCTTCGGAGCTTATGGGCGAGGAGCCCTGGCACTCCTTTTTGGTTTCCCCGGCGCTCCCCAGGGAACTGGAGTCCAAGAGGCCCATGCTCGCGGCCCTCAGGCCCTCCCATGTGTTCGTGTCCGAGATTTTGCCCGAGGGCGTCCCCTCCCTGGGCCTGAAGGGGGGCCTCGCGGTCTGCCCCATTCCAGGGATCCCGGGGCTATCATTTAGGGCCTTCGGCGAGACCGGGCCAGCGAACCCCGTCTCGGCCCTGTGCGCGGCAAGGCTTGCCGAGAGAAAGCTTGCGGCCGACCCGGACGGGCTGACCATCGCCTTGACGGCCTCGCCATTCCAGGCAAGGCTCATAAGGGCCATGGCAAAGGATCTTGGCATAGACTCCAAGGCCTTCCAGGCAGGCGAGCCGGACGACTTCGAAGGGGCGGGGAAAGCCGGGCTTGTAATCCTCGACCCTGGCCTCGGGCCGCCCCACACGGGGCACCCTTGGGCCAGGGGCGACGAGGGGGCCAAGGCGATACTCAAAGGGCTGAGCAAGGCCCAGGGAGCCCTTGTGCTGGTAGCGAGCGAGGATACGCTTTCCGGGCTCCCAAAGAACGGGCCTTTGCGCTCCCTTTACGCCAACTCCCCGGAACGGGCGTATCTTGACCCGAGGCTGGGGGGGGGCCCAAGCCCCCAGGAGGCCCTGGACAAGGCCAAGGAATTCGTGCTGGCCATTCTCCCGCCCATGGAGCCTATGTGGTGGGGCCAGCTCGCGCCACACGTGAACGCGGCCATCGGCCGGGGCGTCAATGTCACGGTGATAACCGATCTGCCTCCGCCCGACAACCGGGAATACCCTGGGAACGCCATAAGGGATCTTAGGATAGCCGGTGCCATGGTGCTCCTTGGCCAGGGATTCCCGAGCATGACCGTGGTGGTGGACGACAGGGTCCTCTGCTGGGGATTTGCCGAAAACCTCCCAGGCCCCAAGGCCTGGAAGGGCGTCAAGACCAGGGTCCTGGAAAACGCCGCGCCCCTTGTGACCGAGCTTCTGCAGCTGCCGCTCATCCGGGAAAAACTCGGGAAGGGCTCGTTCCGCAACTGCCCAAGCTGCGGCTGGCCCTACCTCCTAATAAACCAGGACCGCCAGTGGGGGTTCGGGGACCTCAACTCGCTCAAGCTTGGCTGCATCAACGAGGGCTGCCCGGCGCACAAGAAACCCAGGGCCCTGGACGAGCGCTGGCCTTTCCTGACCCCACCCCTCTGCCAGGAAGACAACTCCACCCCATACCTTAGGGAGGATATGGGCAAGAGATCCCAGTGGCTGTGCCCAAGGCACCCGGACGGGCCCTGCCCCAGGCACAGGGTCATCCCGGGGGATCCCAAGTGAGCGGGACAAGCGCTATATGCAAGGGACATACCTCGTGAGCAGGGCCATCCCATGAGACCCAGGGCTTGGCTCATAAGCGCGGCCGTCATCCTCGCGTTGTTGGGATCCTTTGTCGTGTTCGTAAGGCAATCCGTGAAAAACGAGGTCAGGGACTCCCTGGGGCTGCTCCTCGACAGGACCTTCGGCCCCGGCCTCTGGGAGGCCGGGGCCTTCTCCTACGGCATGGTGAACAGGACCGCCACCTTCGAGTCCTTCTCCTTCAAGACGGCCCCGAAACCCCAAGGCGGGCCAAAGGAAGCTTCCCCGAATCCCCCCAGGGATGGGGAAAACCCCCTGGTGACCGCCGGGAGCGCGGATTCCATAAGCTTCCGCAAGCCGCTTCTTCCCAAGGCGCTCACCCGCTTCTCCAAGGCGGATCCAAGGGCCTTGGGGGAGGACACCTTGCTAACCGAGGGGCTGGAACTAAAGGGCCTGCGGCTGGAAATATCCCAAGGGGGGCGCAAGTACCTTCTCGCTTCCCAGGAGCTAGTTATCTCGGGGATTCTCTTCCTGAAGGGGGGAGCCGGCATCACCCTTGAAGGCATGTCCTCGGAACCCCTCTCGGTGAGGCCCGTTGCCCAAAGCCCCCCCAAGGACACCCCATATCCCGAAAGCCAGGCGACAGGCCTTCTTTTCCTGAACGTTAAGTCGCTATCACTTGAAAGGGCAAGCTTCCCCGGCCACAACGAAAACGGGGTCCATGGCGCGTTGGATCCAAACGGGGCGCTAAAGGGGCTCCGGGTCGGCTCGGCCAAGGCAAACGGGCTCAACCTGCGCCTAAGCCATCTTGGGGTGGAGATGGGGAATGCCATCCACTCGGGCCTGCTCTTGCCGGTGGCAACTGGGACCAACGCACCTATCGCGTCCACAAGTTATTTTGGGTCCCTGCGGCTTTCCTTGGGATCCTCCGAGAACACCGACCCTTCTTCCTCACCCTTCACCCTGATCCTTGGGGACCTCAGGCTCGCGGGCTGCGACCTGGGGGAGCTCACGGCGTTCCTGGGATCGTTGGGCATGGTGCTCGCAAACCCCGAGCCCCTGACGGGCATTCCCTTGTCATTATTGCTAGCCCCGGAGTTCGGCTTCGACTCGGCCTCCTTTTCCGCCCTCTCCTTTGAGTCCGGGGGCTTCGAGCTTGCCGCAATCGCCAAGGGCGGCCTCAAGGGCCCCTTTGCGAAGGGGCGCATGCCAGACTCCCTGGAAGGCTCGCTTACGGGGCTGAGACTCCCGTCCATCCCCAAGGGCTCCATGTTCCCTGACACCTTCGACATCCAGCTATCGGCCGAAAGGGACCCCTCCGGGGGAACACTCAAAATCCCCAATCTCAGGCTTGGCTCGGACAATTTCGGGGAACTTACCCTCACAACCGAGCTTGGCGGGTTAAACGAGGCCTTTTTGGACGGGACCAAGACCCTGCCGCTTTTTAGCCCCAGGACCCTTCTGACATTGCCGGCATTCAGGGACCTTACGCTCCATAATCTCTTTTTGGAATACATTGACCAAGGGGGCTTCATGATGGGAATGGCCTCCATCGCCTCCAGAAGGGGCCAGGGGACGGACGTCTTCTCCGACTCCCTGGCCCAGAGCCTTAGGTACCTTGCCATCACCCGCCTTGACCCCTTGTTGGGGAACGCGGAGGAAATCTCGGAAGGCCTCACGGCCTTCCTCGCGAATCCCAAGTCATTGGCACTTAGGCTCGAGCCAATCCAACCCGTCGGCATCCTTCTTTTCCACGACGAGGCCGTGGCGCCCTTCCTCTCCGGGGACGGCCCACCTGACGCCGCCAAACTGGACGAGCTCTTAAGGCCCTTGGGCATAAGCATTGCCGTGAACGGGGCCGGGCAAGTCCCGCTGCGCTTCCGGGAGGTGCCCCAGGCCTTCTTCGAGGGCATCGACCCAGCGGAGTCCCGCAACGACGGGTTGGGGGATATTGGGTTGGAATGAGGGATATTGGGGTGGGGCAGGCGAAAATCCCGGGGTCCCCGCACCAGAGGCCTCTTCACAGCCCAGCACAGCACAACCCCACCCCAGCCCAAGGGCCCTGTTTCCCGGCAATAATCCACAAAAGCCCCTGATATTTTCAAATCCAAGCCCCCTGTGCTACATTTATTGGGTGCCAAAAGACGCCCCTTTGGGTTTTCCAAAGGGGCAAAGCCTGGGCCAAGGGTCGCGCATCCGGCCCCAGGGCAGCCTAGAAGAACGCCCAAAAGAGCACCCAAAAGAGTGACAATGAAACGCAAGCCCGGGGGTCCCATCCGACACCTCCTATCCTCCATAGGCTCGTGCATCATGCCGCCTGACCCGGTAGTGGTCTTCGAGGGGGAATCCAAGCACAACCACATAACGGTGCTGGACTCCGGCGACGTGAGGACCATGTGCTTCGGGCCCTTGGCCGAGGAGTCGGAGACCTCCATCAGCGTCTCCAACCCGCTGGCCCCGGTATTCGAGTACCCAGGGCTCATGCTCATGGCCCTGGCCCTTACGGAGAGAAACAAGTCCATCCTGATGCTGGGCCTGGGAGGGGGCTTCATACCCAGGCTGTTCCAGGCCTACCTCCCCGACCACCACCTCACCGTGGTGGAGATAGACCCCCTTGTGGGGGAGATCGCCTCCACCTACTTCTTCTTCCAGCCCGGGAAGAACGTCGAGCTGGTCTACGCGGACGGGGCGGACTTCATCCAGAAGGCCATGCCAGGGAGCTTCGACCAGGTGTGGCTGGACGCCTTCAACGGCAACTACATCCCCCCCAACCTCGCGACCGACGAGTTCCTGCTCAGCTGCATGAACACCATCCATCCCGGCGGCATCCTCGCCCAGAACCTCCACCAGACGAGACTTGCGAACTTCCGCACCCAGATCAAGCGCACCGACCGGCTCTTTGGGAACGTCCCCCTGATCTTCAACGGCGTGCGCTGCGCAAACTCCGTTTGCCTGAGCCTGAACTCCCCTGACGCCTTCGACCCCTCCGTAAAGGAGCTGGTCAGCCTCGCCAAGAAGTTCGGTACCGT
>JAITKK010000163.1 GCA_031278475.1 Deltaproteobacteria bacterium | reverse complement strand
GCCAAGGACATAGGGTTTATGAGCCTCATAGAGGTGTACGGCAGCTGCCCCACCGGGGCCCTTGGCTACCGCAAGGGCGCGGGCCCTTACGAGCTGTTCCCCCACTTCCGCAGGGAGGGGGCCGGCTCGCTCCTAAGACCCGCCACGGGGGAGCTCTTCTCCTCCAAGCGGCTGGTGTGGCGCAAGGAGCGCGCCTTCGGGCACTGGACCCACAAGGAAGGCCCCAGCCAATAGGACCCCATGGGAAGGGCCGCCATTGGGAGCCATGTTTGCCCGTCAGAATCGCCAAAACCACTAAAAGCCCCCAATAGCCGCCAGTTTCGCCTGAATTGCCTGAAGGCCTCCCCCGATAATCCCTTTGGCCATATTGGCCATATTAGCCTTTTACCCATATTAGCCATATTAGCCATATTACCCCGTTAACCCGTTTGCCCGTTTGCCCATATTAATATTGCCCATTTACCCAGACGCTTTGCGGGCAATTCCCCCGATATCCTCCCAATACCGCCAAAACCCTCCCATTTCCTGTCATTTCCTGCCATTTGCAATGCATTTTCATTGATTGCGCCCGGCCCGCGGCAAAAACCCGGCATTTTTGCCGCCTGGCTTTATTTTTGCCAAACGATGCCTTAAAATGGGCTGGCCATTCCAGCTAAAACCACAGGCATCGCAAAAAACCTGGCATCCTTTTGGATGGCTACTTTGCGGGCCCGCCATCTTTGGAAAAAACCACTACGGCAATCGGGGGGCCCCCCCAAGGCGGGCCCCCCGCCCTGGAGCGCAAGATGACCACAAGACATGCCAGCCCTCGCTTGCTCAATGGCGCACTCGCCCTGCTAGTTGCCTTAACGCTCGCAATGCTCGCCTTCGCCTGCGGCGAGCAGGGCGGCCCCGAGGCGGGGGAAGGGCCCTCGGGGGCCAGCGCCCCCGCGGCAGGGGATGCCGGGGCTCCCAAGCTTCCCCCGGCGACGCTGGACCCAGGGCAATCCGCGCCTCTCCCGGATGACAAAGAGGGGCTCGTGCTCTTCGGCATCAACCCCAACGGGAAGACCAAGCAACTTAGCCAGGTGGTCGCGATATTCAACCAGCCGATGGTTGCCTTGGGCGACTACGGGAACGTGGCGCCCGGCACCATCACCCTGGACCCGCCCCTTAAGGGGGAGCTCCGCTGGCTCAACCAGTACGCCCTCGCCTTCGTGCCGGACAAGGCCCTGGAGGGGAGCCTCACGCTCACGGCCACCCTTGACGCCTCCAAGGTGAAATCCCTCACCGGGAAAACCCTTCCCGAAAACGTGGGCGTTACCATAAGCCTCCCGCCGCTCGGGGTGGTCACGGCATACGGCGACGACTACGGAAGGGATCCCATCGAGGCCGCGAGCCGGCCCATGTGGTCGGTCCAACTGACCCAGGACGTGGACCCGGCCCTCCTGGGAACGGGCGGGGTCTACAGGACCGGCGACGGGCCCGACATCCCAGGCGTGTGGGTAAGGGCGGATGGCAGCCCCGGCTCCTACCAGGTGACGCCCAAGTCGGACATGCCGAAAGGCGCGGGGTACAGGTTGGTCATCCTCAAGGGCTTTGTCCCGGGGGAGGGCCTGGACCCCACCCCGGAGGATATCGTCATAGGGACCGACAAGACCCTGGGGGGTCCCTTGGAGGCGAGCCTTGCCGCCCCGTCCTATACGGGCGGGGACGTCCCTAACAGGGACGTGGACCCCGCGAAGGACTCCGTCTCCATCTCCTTTTCGAACCCCGTGAAGGTGGCGGACGCCATCGGCTTCATGGAGGTGAGCCCCGCCCACCCGGGCTTTGAGAGGAGCAAGGCGGAGTACCTCAGGGCCAAGGCAGCCAAAGACAATGGTTCCGGCCCCGGCGGCAAGGGCGGGGCTTCCGGAAGCCCCGCCCCGCAGGACGGGGGCGACCCCCAGGACGCCTCCCAGGACCAGGCCGGCTCCCAAGAGGAAGGGGACGCCGCCCCCTCGGCGGACGATCCGGAGTTCCAGGCCACCACCCGCAACTACTTCCTATGGCCCTGGTTCGAGCCCAACAAGGGCTACACGGTCACGTTAAAGGCGGGGCTCACGGATGTGTTCGGGAATTCGCTCAAAGAGGATAAGGAACTGGGCTTCACCACCCGCGAGTACACGCCCACGGCGGAGTTTTCCACCCACTCGGGGACACTTGAGACCTCGAGCCCGCACATGGTGGGGGTGACCTTCGTGAACAGGGCCCAGGCGCGGCTGAGCGCCTGGGCCCTGGACGAGGCCCAGGCGGTGAGACTCTTCGCAAAAGGCTCCCAGAGCCTTGACCCGGCCTCCTACACGCCCCACAAGCCGGCCGACGATCTAATCAAGGACGGGGCCCTCCCGGGAAGGCCTTCCGCGACCACGACACTCACACCAAGCGGGAACAGCGCCCTTAAGCCCAGCACCGTCGCGGTGGACCTTGACAAGCTCCTCCCAGGGAAAATCACGGGCAGCATCCTCTACCTCGCCCTGGACGGGGATCCCAAGCCGGATGGCCTGATAATCCAAGTGACGGAGATAGGGCTCACGGCCAAGATAGGCCGGGAGTCCTCCCTTGCCTGGGCCACCGGGCTGTCCAGCGGCAAGGGCCTGGAAGGCGTGGACATAAGGCTCTGGGACGCGGACGGAACCATGCTGTTTTCCGGGAAGACCGACCAGGACGGGCTGGCAAGGCTCCCGGGCGGGGCCGAGCTCATGAAATCCTCCGACGCCCTTTCCGGGAAAAACAGGTCCAACCTCTACGTGACCGCAAGGAACCAAGACGATCTGGCCATCTGGAACCTTGCCTGGGACATGACCTACAGCCTCTGGAAGTACGACGTGGAGTATTCCGACGCAGGGGACCCCATAGACACGGAGAGGGGCGCCTCCTTTATGCTGAGCGCGCAGCCCGTCTACAAGCCAGGCGAGCCAATCAGGCTGAAGGCCATCGCAAGGGTGGGAAACGGCGACAGCCTTGAGGACTGGGAGGGCCCGGAGGGAAGGATCGTGATATTCGGGCCCAACGGGCTGGTCTTCCTTGACAAGAATTACCCGGTCAGCGCCTTCGGGACCATCTCGGTGGAGGAGCCATTGCCCATTGGCAGCCCCTACGGCTACTACCAGGTCCTCCTTGACAGGGCCCCGGATTTGAAAAGGGATCCAAGCGAGCTGAACCTTTGGAACGCCAAGAACGTCGACCGCCTTGGTACCCTCTATGTCGCGGCCTACCGCGCCCCGGCCTTCGAGATGGAGGCCTCCGGGGTGCCCGAGCCCTTCATAGCGGGGGAAAGCGCGAATGTCGCAATCAACGCCCGCTACCACTACGGGGCCCCGGCCGCGGGGCTCCCGGCCAACTGGATCGTGTCCGCGAACCCGCTCTTGGGCTTCTCCATGCCCGCCCTTCTGGGCTACACCCTTACGGACGCCTTCCTCGCGACAAGCGACCCGGAAAGCGGGGAGGAGGTATCAAGCCCCGAAGGCGGCGTGCTGCAGTCGGGCGGGGCCCCCATCGGGAAGGACGGCACGGCCTCCTTCGAGCTCAAGATCCCGCGACCCAAAAAGCCCATACCCATGGATGTTTCCATAGGGCTTTCGGCAACCGACGTGGACGGGAGGACGGTGGCGGCAACCGAGTCCTTCGTGTCGCACCCGGCATCGCTCTATGCGGGCGTAAAGGCGAAGGCGGCGCTAATCGATGCCGGGAAACCCCTAAGCTTCGATTTGGTCGCGGCCGGGCTTGACGGGAAGCTTGTGCCAGGGGTCAAGCTCAAGGCCTCCCTGTACCGCCGCTACTGGACGACCGTGCGCCGCAGGACGGTGGGCGGGGTCTACGGCATGGTGTCCAAGTTCCAGGACACCCTCGTGTGGGAGGGCGAGGCCGATAGCTCCGACCAGCCGGTCCAGATACAACCGGTCGCCCCCAAGTCCGGCTTCCACTTCCTGGTGGTGTCCCTGACCGATCCCCAGGGCAGGGCCAACCAGGCGGCGGAGGGCTTTTACGCCTTCGGGGGCGAGGGCAGCAGCGGCTGGAACCTCCCCAACGACGACAGCCTCAACCTGGTGCCCGACAAGCCCTCCTACGCCCCGGGGGAGACGGCAAGGATCCTGGTGCAGAGCCCCTTCACCCAAGGGACCGGGCTTCTCACCATGGAGCGGGGCGGGGTAAGGGAGCAAAGGGTCTTTGCCGTCGACGGCCAGGCCCCCGTCCTGGAGATCCCCCTGACCGACTCCGACTCCCCCAACGTCTACGCCTCTGTGCTTCTGGTAAGGGGAAGGGTCGCCGAAAAGCCGGACAGCTTCAACGTGGACCTTGGCAAACCCACCTTCCGCCTGGGCTACCTTAAAATCCCCGTGCCGTCGGACAAGAACGACCTCAAAGTCGAGACCAGGACCGACAAGGCCGAGTACTCCCCGGGCGACGAGGTGGAAATAGAGGTCATGGTGAGGGACCGGGACGGCAACCCCGTCGACCAGGCCGAGCTCGCCATAGCCGTGGTGGACGCGGCGCTCATCCAGCTGGGGGGCGACGACGCCTTCCACCCGGAGAGGCTCTTCTCGGCGGAACTCCCCATACTCGTGCAGACCATAAGCAACCTCGGGAACGTCATGGGCCGCAGGAACTGGTCCCAGAAGGGGGGCGGGAGCCCCGCCGGCGGCGGGGCCCCCGCCCCCCATGACAACGACGGGGTGAGGAGGGATTTCAGGGCGGTCCCGCTCTTTGAGCCCATGGTCGCCCTCTCCCCCGACGGGGTCGCAAAGCTCAGCTTCAAGCTCCCGGACAACCTCACGACCTTCCGGGTCTTCGCCTTGGCGACGGGCCACGGGAGGCTCACGGGGACCGCGACGGCCGACTTCCTGGTAAGCCAGGACCTGCTCTTGAGAAGCTCCCTTCCCAAATACGCCACAAGGGGGGACAGGTTCTCGGCAGGCGTTGTCGTCACCAACCGCAGCGACCGGCAGGGCGACGCGGAGGTAAGCTTCTCGGCCGAAGGCCTTAAGCCCCTGCGGGACGTCGGCCCCCAAAAGCTTGCCATGGCCCCTGGCGAGAGCAAGGAGACCTTCTTCGACGTCGAGGCCGAGAACGCCGAGAGCGCCAAGGCCCTCTTCGAGGCGGGCCTGGGGCCCTATGGCGACAAGGCGGAGTTCCGGCTGCCCTTGACGGCCCCCGGGAGCCTTGTGACGGAGGCCGCCTACAACGAGCTTACGGAAGGTACCGAGGAACTCCCGGTAAGCATCCCCGACTCCGCCGACACCTCGGAAACCGCGGTCGGGTCCCTCGACGTAAGCGTCGCCCCAAGCCTTGTGCCAGGGCTCAAGGCGCCGCTTATCTGGCTCATGGGCTACCCCTACGACTGCGTGGAGCAGGGGACCTCCAAGGCCATGGCGGCCCTTTACGCGCTGGACCTCAAAGATCGCCTGGGCCTGAGCGAGGCGGAAAGCGAGGGCTATGAGTCCTTCGTCAGGGCCCATATCGCGAACCTCGCCTCCTGGCAGATGGGCGGCGGCTACTCCCCGTGGCCTTCCAACCCCTCCTGGTCCAAAAGGGACCCGGCCCTGTCGGCCTATGTCCTGGGCTTCCTGGTGGACTCCAAGGCCAACGGCTTCGCGGTCGAGGGCAACCTGATAGGGGATGTCGCCCGCTACGTCAGGGAATCCTACGGGGCCATCGGCGGGACCGCCCCTGGCGGCGGGGGCCCCAAGCCCGACCCCACCCTCAAGCCCTACCTGCTCGCGGCCCTAGCCAAGGCCGGCGAGCCGGTGGGGTCCGACGTGGAGGCCCTGTTCCTGGAAAAGGACGGGCTGGACCCCCTTGGGCTCATGCTGCTCGCAAGGGCCGCTGGCTACCTTCCCAAGTCCCAGAACCGCACCAGGTACCTCCAGGAGCTGATACCCCTTGTCACGAACAACCTCAACCTGTCCTCCGGGCAGGCCGCCATGGCGGGCGTCCCCAAGCACCCCACCCTCTGGGTCTACGGGGAGTCCGACCTGAACGCCCAGGCCCTCCTCATGATGGCCGAGACCTCCCCCTACCACCAGCTGCTGCCGCAGCTGGTGAGGGGGGTGGTGGCCTCGGCCACCCAAGGGAACTACGGCAGCACCCACAGGAGCGCGACCATACTCTCGGCCCTGTCCAAGTACGTGAACATAAACGAGCCCGAGGATGTCTCCATCCGGTACGGGGCCACCCTTTCCGAGAAAAACCTCTTCGACGGGGAGTTCACATCGCCACTCGACAAGGCGGCAGAGGCATCCGTCCCCATAAGCGAGCTGGGGGGCTTTGAAGGGCCGCTCACCTACCGGATGGAGGGCGAGGGCGTCCTGTGGGCCAGGGCCGCCTTGACCTACATGACAAAGGACCCGGACCTGGGCTTGGTTACGGGCAACGGGCTGATACTTACCCGGGACTACAAGGTGGTGTCCCCGGAGGAGTCCGGCCCTGGCATAAGCTCCTTCCAGAGGGGCCAGGTGGTGCGGGTGACCGTCTCGGTGCTCACCCAGACCGAACGCCACGACCTGGTCCTGGAGGACAGGATCCCGGCTGGCTTCGAGGCGATAGACTTCAACCTGAGGGACGCCGACCTTAGCCTTCTGGGGAAGGTCCAGGACGACTCCTCGCCCACCGGCTACTCCTACTGGTACGACAACGTCCAGACAGGCCCGGACAGGGTCGCGGTCTTCGCGAAATACCTCCCGGCGGGGGTCTACGAGTACTCCTACCTCGCCCGTCCCCAGACCCCGGGCTCCTTCAAGGTGCCAGGCCCCTCCGCCCACGAGATGTACGCCCCGGAGAACTTCGGCCGCGGGCTAGGGGCCACCATCACCATAGCCAAGCCCGGCGATCCCGATGCCTGGGCCGCGGATGCCCAAGCCGCACCCAGCGATGCCCCTAGCGAGGCCCCTACTGATGCCCCTACTGATGCCCCTACTGATGCCCCTGGCGAGGCCGGCACTCCCTAGAAAAGCCCCTGGGCCCCCAACGGGGGCCCACAGGCCCAAAGACCATCCCATGCTTATCCCATTACCCGCCCCCCAAGGCAAAAGCCCTGGGGGGCGTTTTTGCGAGCCATTGGGCCCTGCCTGCCATTT
>JAITKK010000161.1 GCA_031278475.1 Deltaproteobacteria bacterium | reverse complement strand
TATATGGCGTTCGCCCCAATCAGCCGTTATCCGAGCCACCCTTTTTGCCCTTGCGGAAGGGGCTTAGCCCAATAGCCGCCTGGAATATCTCCCCCACCCTTTCGATGCCTATTTTTTTTAGCTTGGGGGCCTTCACGGCCTCAAGCTCGCCCTTGTGCCCGCACACCCTCCCGAAACCCATGCGGCCGGCCTCCTTTAGCCGCTCCTCCATCCTGCCGGCCCGCCTTATCTCGCCTGCGAGGCCCACCTCGCCAAGGACCACCAGATCCTCTGGGAGCGGGTTGTCCTGGAAGCTGGAGCTGATGGCCGCCACAATCGCCAGATCCGCCGCAGGCTCGGACACCCTCGCTCCCCCGGCCACGTTCACGAAGAGGTCCTGGTCGAAGAGCCGCAGCCCCACCTTCTTCTCAAGGACAGCCGCGAGAAGGCCCACCCGGCTGGGGTCCGCGCCCAGGGACTGCCTCCTGGGCATGGGGATGAAGCTGGGGCTCACAAGGGCCTGGATCTCCATCAAGAGAGGCCTGCGGCCCTCCAGCACGGGCGTTATGCAGGACCCGGATGAGCCGTGGGCCCGCTCCGCTATGAAGAGCCCGGAGGGGTTTTCGACCTCGCCCAGGCCGCTTCCCGTCATCTCGAAGATTCCCAGCTCGTTCACCGCGCCGAAGCGGTTCTTGAAGGTGCGCAGCACCCTTACCGGCCTGTCCCGCTCGCCCTCGAAGTAGAGGACCGTGTCCACCAGGTGCTCCAGTATCTTGGGGCCCGCGATGGATCCCTCCTTGGTGATGTGCCCCACCAGCCAAAGGGGCACTCCCCTGCGCTTTGCCAAAAGGCTTAAAAGCTGGGCGCTCTCCCTCAGCTGGGTGGGGCTCCCGGCGGGGCTCCCCAGCTCGGGTATCCTAAGGGTCTGCACCGAGTCCACGGCCAGCACGTCGAAGGGCCCGGAGGCCGCCTCAAGGATTGCGGGCACCTCTGTCTCGGCCAGCACGAAGAGATCCTCCAGTGGCAAGCCCAAGCGCTCGGCCCTCAGCCTTACCTGCGCCGGGGACTCCTCCCCGGTCACGTACAGGAGCCTCATGCCGTTCTTGGCGGCCCCGGCGGCCGCCTGCAGCAAAAGGGTGGATTTCCCCACCCCGGGCTCCCCGGAAAGCAGTATCACGGCCCCTGGCAGCATGCCGCCGCCAAGGACCCTGTCCAGCTCTTTCATGCCCGTTGACACCCGCTCGGTTTCCCCCTTGGGGACAAGGTCGAGGCTCTGGACGCCCTCCTTTAGGGCCGACTTGGGGCCCTTGGCCTTGGCGGTCTCCGGTGCCATCTCCCTAAGGCTTGCCCAGGCCTGGCATTCCGGGCAGCGGCCCAGCATAACGGGGGATACGTAGCCGCACTCCGAACAGGCGTAGCGCAGTCGTGTCTTGGCCAAGGGGATCTCCTTTCAGGCCGTCCAGGCCGCCTCGGGTATCAATATGAATCGATATGACTCGGTATGAATGGCTGTGGGAAGCCGTTTGCGGAAGCATCGGCCGCCCCGCCCACGGGCGGGGGGGCGCAAAAGAGCGAGGTCAAATTATAGCTATTCTGCGAGTTTGTGGTATGTTTATTTTTGATGCCCTAAAAGCCGGAAGCCAACATGATCTTAGGCCAGCTTGCCTGGTGCCTGCGGGATATAGTTGCAATATTATATTTTTATGGTATATATTGCGTTGTTAGCATATCGCATATTCGGAAAACCGGCCAGGGTTTTTCTTTTGCCATAAGGGGACAACAGACCATGCCAACCAAGATGAGCAGGGCCCAGGCCTCGCTGAACAAGCTCATGCGCTACGCCCTCGGGGTGCAGCCCGACGAGTTCGGGCTGGTCCTGGCGGCCGACGGCTCCATCACAGCAAAGGAGCTGGCATCCGCCCTTAGGGAGGAGGACGGGTTCAGGGGCATGACGGAGCAGAGGATAAAGCATGCCGTGCTAAGCGGGGATCTTGGGACTTTCGAGCTGGAGGGCGATCTCGTCCGCTTAAGCCCCAAGCTAGCGTCCCTGCCCCCGGCCCGGGAGAGCGAGGCGCCGCTCCCCAAGGAACTCTTCATAGCCCTCAAGGAAAGCGCCTGGGCCGCCGTGTCGGAGAAAGGGCTGCGCCCCAAGAGGCCGAAGGATGACTGCGTGCGCCTGTTCGTGGACCAAGGCATGGCCCTGAGGGTGGGGGCCCGCTCCCAGAAGGATCCCCTGCTTGTGAGGGTGGCCGCAAGGAAGGCCGAAAGCTCCGGGACCAAGTTCACGCCCTACGGGAACGCCATATGGCTGACCGAGGGGATAGCCAAGGAGTTCCTATTCGGGCCCAAGATAAGGCCCGAGGATGCCGAGAAAGCCAAGGCCGCCAAAGACAAGGAAAAGCCCTCGGGGGCCATGGGCATCTCGACGGATAGCGCCATGCTGACCGCGGGGATTGTCCCTGCGAGGCCCCAGGCCTCCCACGGCAAGAAGAAGGGCAAGTACTCCGACTCCCCTGAATGGAAGACCCAGGCCCGCAAGGACAGGCGCGGCAAAGGCTCTGACAGGGGCAAGCGCGACAAGGAAGACTGAGGCACTAGCAAGGTTACGGCGTTATTTGGGCGCACCCTGCTCGCTTGGGGAAGGCTGCATAAAAATAGCACCTTGATTCTGGACAAAACCACGGCATCCAAGCCGCATTCACAAGTCCCGCAAGGCATGCATTCTTTCACAATATAAAATTATGATTATGCCGTGAATTTTTTTGGGGCTCACAGGAGCCGGCCCAAGGCGGCCCGCACGGCCGAGGCAACCCGTGCGGCCAATGCTAGCCCATGCAAGCTAGCCAGCCCATGCAAGGGAGCTATCGAGCCAAAACCTTGATCTTGGCCAAATGAGCTTAGGTATTAAAGCCAACGCCAAGATTTCAGATCCCTAACTTCAACCTGCAATTTTGACTGCTTGCGGGTAATCCAAGATAAGCACGGCTAATCGCTTAACTTTCCGACCAAGTATTTTGGAGCAGGCTGCGGGAAAGCTTGCGAGATACAAACGAATGCCCTACCCACAGAAACGCCGTTCGCTAGCATCCAATACGTGCCTGCTTGGGCACCACCGCTACCGTAAATCAAACATTACCCAAAATGTTTCATAAATATATGGCAATTGTTGGAATTCGAGGGCTGCGTTTTTGGAATATTAGAAAATGTTGGGAAATATAGCGAAAGTTGCCGGAAATATAGCGAAAATTGCGGGAAATATTGCGAACGTTGCGGGAAATATATCGAAAGTGGCGGGTAATTAAGGGAGTTTTGAAAAAATACAGGACGTTATCGTAAATAAGCGGCTTTAAGATATCCACCAATCCGTACGCGTTCACAGACTTAACCCACGGTTTTCACCTTTATATGGGCCCGCCATTGGGCAGCCCATTCACACTTGGGCCACTTTTGGCCCAAATTTACCCAGAAGATTGGTCATTTTATC
>JAITKK010000127.1 GCA_031278475.1 Deltaproteobacteria bacterium | reverse complement strand
AACGCTAACAGGCGTATCTGTGTGCCTTCCCGAGGAAAGGCGCCAATGGCGGCCCGATTCCCAACCCAAGCCCTGGCGCAATTCCCGCGCCGGGCGAGCGCCAGGCGGATTTGCCCACTATGAGAAACAACTATCGCAACAAAGCGCCCAAGCGCAAGAAGTCGGGCCTTGGGGGGCTTTTCCTGCTGCTCCTGGCGATCGCGGCCATAGGCGGCCTGGTGGCCTGGTTCATGGCCCCCAGGGCCGAGACGGCCGAGGCCCTCACCGGGAAGATAAGCCCAGTCCAGGCGCAGAAGCCGGAGACCCCTGAGGTCATCCGGGGCTTCCCGGGCGACACCTCGGTATCCAGGATCCTGCAAAGCGTCCTGAAGCTCTGGGTGGACGCCCTTCTGAGCGGCGACTACAAGGAATTCCACAGCTCGCTCGCGCCATCCTGGAAGGCCAAGGACAGCCCTGACTCCCTTGCCTCGGCCTACATGAACCTGAAGGGCTACAAGGACGTGTTGGCCCAGTTCCCCGGGAGGGGGAAGCTCGTGCTTCTTGAGTCCGGCCCCTACGACCCACACAGCCCGGAGCTGGGTCCCAAGAGCGTAAGGGACTCGGTGGGCCCCGAGAGCCCCTGGCTTATCCGCGGGGAGTGGAGGACAGGCAAGACCACCCTCAACATCACCCTGCTCTTGAGCCTTGAGGCCGAGGAGTGGAAGCCCGTGGGCCTGCGCCTGGAGGTCTACGACCGCAGCGCGTAAGGGAGCCTGCTTTCCGAACGCCTCCTTGCTAAGTCCCTGCCTTGAGAGTAAGCGAAGCCCCCGGGGGCCTTTGGCCCCCGGGGGCTTTTTCCTGTCGCGGAAAGCTTCGCGGGCGGATATCCGAAAAAGACGACAGGGCTTTTAGTCAAGCGATCTCCTGACGGTCGAGCGCTTGTAGATATCCTCGAGTATGACCCTTGTCGCGTCCAGCACGTCGCCTGCCTCGGCTACGCCCTCTGGGAGGCCCTCCACCTCGCGGCCGTGGCCCGTCCTCACGAGCACCGAGAGCCTCACGCCCGCGTTCATGCCCGCCTCCACGTCAGAGAGCTTGTCCCCCACCATGTAGCAGTCGGAGAGTTCCACGCCCAGGTCCTGGGCGGCCTTTTGCAGAAGCCCGGGCCCTGGCTTCCTGCAGTCGCACTCCCCGGTTATGTCGGGGTGGTGGGGGCAGTGGTACCAGCCAGCAATCGACGCGTCGCTGTCCACCAGGCTCTCGTCTACCAACCGGTGCAGTTCCTTGACATCCTCGTCCGTGTACATGCCCCTGGCTATGCCCGCCTGGTTGGTCACAACGGCTACCTTGATGCCCGTCAACGTGAGGAGCCTAAGCGCGAGTATGGCCCTTGGCAGCCACTCCCAGTCCTCGTGGCGCCACACGTAGCCGCGGTCCTGGTTCAAGGTGCCGTCACGGTCCATAAAGACGGCGCAGCGGCTCAAATCAAGCATGGCTTCCCGTCGCTTTCGTAGGTCTTGGTCCCTGGCATGGGGTCAGTCATCCTCGTCCAGGATGATGGATACCAGCCTGTCGCCCACCTCGTCGGTCTTGAGCGTCCCGCCAAGTTCGATGGGGAAGGCCTGGCCCACGTCGGTGCGGAGGTATTGGTGCACGGCCGCGTCGATGACAGCCGCCCCTTCCTGCTCGCCGATGTAGTTGAGCATCATGGACGCGGAGAGTACCGCGGCCAGCGGGTTGGCCCTGCCGGTGCCCGCGATGTCCGGCGCCGAGCCGTGGACCGGCTCGAACATGCTGAGGGTGTCGCCGATGTTACCGGAGGCGGTGAGCCCCAGGCCGCCGGTTAGCCCGGACACAAGGTCCGAGATTATGTCCCCGAAGAGGTTGGGGCAGAGCACGACACCGAAATCAAGGGGCGAGCGGGGCAGCTTGTAGGCGAGGTTGTCCACGTTGATGCGCACGAGCTCGACGGCCGGGTAGCTGTGGGACACGTCCTCCACGATCCTGTCCCAGAAGCCGTAGAGGTGGGGAAGCGCGTTAGACTTGGTGGCCGAGTGCATGCGGGGTTTCTGGAGCATGCCGGCCAGCTGGAAGGCCTTGTTGGCTATCCGCCTGATGGCGGGCTCGCTTAGGATGCCCATGCTGTAGGCGGCTTCTATGGGCGGCGTGAAGTTGAGGCTTATGTTCCCCGTGGCGCTGTAGAGCGCCCTCTCGGCCAAAAACCCGGCGGACATTTGGCCAAAGCCATGCCCGCCCAGGTTCATGTAGAAATCCTCGGTGTTCTCCCTGACTATGAGCATGTCGATCTGCTGGTCGGACCCAAGCCTTATGGGTATGGGGACATTGGGGAAGCTCACCGCGGGCCGCAGGTTCAGGTACTGGTCGAAGTGGAAGCGCAGGGCCAGAAGCAGCTCCTGCTCGAGCGGCCCGGGCGGGACCCTGGGGTCGCCCACCGCGCCGAGGAGCAACGCCTTGGACTCGCCTATGTCGTCGAAGGCGCCCTTGGGCAGCACCTCCTTGTGCTTGAGGTAGTACTCGGCTCCGAAAGGGAACTCCTTGAAGGTGATGGAAAAGCCCTGATGCTTGGAACAGGCCTCCATGACCCTTCTCGCCACGGAGACAACCTCAGGTCCGATGCCGTCGCCGGGCAAAAGGGCTATTCTGTACTCTGCCATCTTTAGCCGATACCCCCAGCCGGTAACGTTGCCGGCGCTGTGTTTGCGTTGGAACAAGGCCCGTCGCGGCCAAGGCGTGCGCACGGCCGCGGGTGTTTTTGGAAGATAAAAAATCGCTGGAAAATACCCGGAAAGCAGCCCGCGGGTCCAGTATGGCGGCCTTATGGGCTATCCTTATGCGCGGCCGCCATGGCAGCGGCCGCTGTGAGGCGCCGGAACAACGTCCGACGCCAGCCAAAGGCGAAATCCGTAAAAAGCAGGGCGAGTGATGTTGCCGGGCGCGTGTCCCATCCGTGTGTTCCGCCAATGGTGATTAATAAATTTAAGCGCTTGTCGCACTAAAAGTCAAATCGCGCCTTTTTGCCACGTACGAAACGGTATCCCGGAAAGCCAGTCCTGGACAGGCTTTCCGCCGATCCCTTTGCCTTCGGCAGGGCTTGGCCTGAAGGATGTGCAAAATCAAAGCATACGTTGCCGCGGGCTTAAAGGAAGGTCAAAAATTGCCCAAAAAATCAAAAATGATTTATACCATATATGGTATAAATTATATTTAAATACCATATATGGTGGATGGGCACCTAAATAACAATAAAATGCCATAACAACCATATAATTCGCGGTTTTTGGTGACTTGACAGGGTTTTGACCCACTATTATTATTGCAAGTGAGAATCGTTCTCAATTCTTGGCGGCCCCAAATGGGCCTTCCAGGGATTCAGGACCCAGCCCGGAGGCCAATCCGGGGGCCATTGGAGACGGCTGGCACACATAAATCCGGGGCTTTCGATAACTCGGGCCAAGCCGCAAAGCCTTATGAAAGGAGCGGGTATGGATACCATAATCATCGCCGTAATCATCGCAGCCTGTCTGGGGTTCGCGATATACAAGATTTTCGTAAGACCGTCCTGCAGCTGCGGTTGCGGCGGCAAGAAGAGCCTTTGGAGCTGTCACAAGCCCCCGATGGAAGGCGACTCCGACGACAAGGCGGTAAGCGACGGCAAGGGCGGTTCTTAGCCGCGTGTGCCGCCCT
>JAITKK010000105.1 GCA_031278475.1 Deltaproteobacteria bacterium | reverse complement strand
TTGACATAACCGCATTATTCTCACCTTACATAACGTATGGGGTTTACCCCATAACCTGCCACACCTGCGGCGGTTCCCCGCAAGGGGGACCGCCGCCTTCAACCCTTTTTTTGTCTTTTCAGCCTTTTTTGTATCTTAGGGATAACCCGGATTCGTGACTTTCCCCAAGCCCTTGGGACTAATCCCCAAGATGCGCCTTGGTTATCCTTTGGTTATCCCTTGATTATCCATTGGTTCTCCCTTGGTCCTTCCTTGACCTATTGCAAGGGCCAATAAGGGCCAATAAGTCACTTGCGGTTATCACTCACTACTTTTCCCACCCAATATCACGTAAGCGCCAGCCTCATCCAAAAGCCAAAGGCTTGGCCACTTTCGGCACCAATAATAGCACCAATGCCCGTTCCAATAATAGCCTTAAGGGTTTTTAGGACTCAAAAAATCACTCAAAAGCGTCAGTTACCGCAACTAATTATCCGACATAACCCATAATTTGACCCGCCGCATGGCGCGTTTTTGCAGAAAGCCCCCCGACTATGTGGAGCTTAGGGCCGTTTTAGGTTTTGCAAAAGCCTATGCTGGGGGGGTAAGGTTACCCTAAGGTTTTGGGCGCATAAAGGCCATGCCAGGGAGCATTGAGGCCTCGGGGTTATTTGGCGGATCTTACATGTTGGTACACGAGCTCGCCTCCCACGAAGGTGTACACGGCCTTGCCCGTGAACTTCCTGCCCTCGAAGGGGGTGTTGCGGCTCTTGGAGAGCCCATCGGCCGCACGGTAGGTGTGCTCAAGCTTTGGGTCCACTATGGTGATGTCGGCGGGGTTCCCTGGCTTTAGCCCCAGGTGAAGCCCCAGGAGCTTGGCAGGGTTGAGGCTCATGGCCTCGGCTATGAGCAGGGGCTGCTGGCCCTTTTCGGCCATGACCTCCAGCATGACCGGAAGGGCGGTCTCAAGGCCTATGACCCCGAAGCTCGCAAGCGCGAACTCTATCTCTTTTTCAAGGACGGAGTGGGGCGCGTGATCGGTCGCCACCGCGTCAATGGTGCCGTCCACCACCGCCTCCAAGAGCGCCGCCCTGTCCTCTGGCTGCCTTAGGGGGGGGTTCATCTTGGCGTTGGTGTTGTAGCCCAGGACCGCCTCGTGGGTGAGCGTCAGGTAGTGGGGGGTGGTCTCCGCGCTCACTGGGATGCCTGAGGCCTTCGCCTGGCGCACCAGGGCCGCCCCCTCGCCGGTGGAGACGTGGCAGAGGTGCAGGGGCTTCCCCGTGAGCCTTGCGATTGCGATGTCACGGTAGATGGCCGACTCCTCGGCCTGCGGGGGTATCCCCCGCAGGCCGAGGCGGGTGGACACCCAGCCCTCGTGGATCACCCCGCCCCGGGAGAGGGTCTTGTCCTCGGGATGGCTTAGCGGCAAGAGCCCGCACACGTTCGCGTAGTCCACGATCCTTCTCATGACCGAGGAGTCCTGGACCCAGTCGCCGTCGTCGGTCACGGCCAGGGCCCCGGCCTCCCTCAGCTCGAAGTACTCGTTTAGCTCCTCGCCCTTCCTGCCCCTCGTCATGGCGGCGGACTGCAGGAGCCTGGCTCCTTTTATTCCCTTGGCCCTGGTGAGGAGCGATCTCACCTGGCCGGCGTTGTCCACGGGGGGCTCGGTGTTGGGCATGGCAAGGACGGCGGTGAAGCCACCGGCGGCCGCGGCCCTGAGACCTGAGGCAAGATCCTCCTTGTACTCGTGCCCGGGATCCCTCAGGTGCACGTGCATGTCGATTAAGCCCGGGAGGACCCAGAGGCCCGTCGCGTCGAGGGAGTCCGCGCCCTCGACATTCAGGAAGGCCCCGGGCCCGGATATTTCCTTGATGGAGCCGGCATCCAAGAGGATGTCCGCGGGACCCGCGAGCGACATCGCGGGGTCGTATACCTCGCCGCCGTAGATGACCAGGGGTTTGGAGCTCATAGTGTTGGGTACCAGCCTTGGAATGCTATGGGAGCTGCGTGATAGGTAAGCGTTAGGGCCGTGATATGGCAATGACAGGGCAATGACAGGGCAGGGAGGGGGCGGGCCTTGCCCCAGGGGGCAAGCGCGCGGAAAGTCCCACGGGGCGTTATTGGCCCCACCCCCCGGGGCCTGCGGCCCCGGGGGGTGGCCCTAGGCCAATTGTCGCCTGTCAGACGGCGAGCCCCATGGGATCGTCCTTCTTCCCCACAAGGAGGTAGAGAAGGGCCATGCGGACGGCCACGCCGTTCGTCACTTGGTCCAGTATCAGCGATCTTGGGGAGGAATAGACCTCCGGGGTCATCTCCACGCCCTGGTTCACGGGCCCTGGGTGCAGCACTATGCCGTCCGGGGCCAAAAGACCGAGCCTTTCCTCGTTGAGGCCGTATACCCTCGCGTATTCCCTCGCCCCCGGAAAGAGGCTGCCCCTTTGCCTCTCCAGCTGGATGCGCAGCATGATGACCACGTCCGCGCCCTCCAGGGCGGGCTCGGGGCGGGTGTGGACGCTTACCCCGTATTCCTCCGCGAGCCTGGCCGCAAGCATGGAGGGGGGGCCGGCCACCCTCACGTTGGCGCCCATGATCCTGAGCCCCAGCATGTTGGAGCGGGCGACCCGGCTGTGGGCGATGTCGCCTATGATGGCCACGTTAAGGCCCTCCACCTGGCCCTTCCTCTGGGTTATGGTAAGGAGATCCAAGAGGGCCTGTGTGGGGTGGGCGTGGCTGCCGTCGCCCGCGTTCAGCACGGGTATGGGGAGCCTCTCCCCCAGGAAGGCCGGGGTCCCGGAGGCCCCGTGCCTTATGACAAGGCCGTCCGGGTTCATGGCCATGATGTTCTTGGCCGTGTCGAGCAGGGTCTCCCCCTTGGACATGGAGCTGCCCGAGGATGATATGGCCATGGTGTCGGCGGATAGCCTCTTGGCGGCCACCTCGAAGCTCAGCCTCGTGCGGGTGGAGTTCTCGTGGAAGAAGAGCACCACCAGCTTCCCCCGCAGGGTCGGGACCTTCTTGATCTCCCTCTCGGAGACCTCCTTGAAGGCCTCCGCCGTCTCGAGGACTGCCTTGATCTGCGCCCGGCTGAGCTGGTCGAGGTCCAAGAGGTCCTTGGGTAGGCTTAAGGCCTGGTTGTTCTCCATGTGTCGGATCCCTCGGGTTGTAAGTCTTTGGGGCCTGTTATCCGCCAATCGTCGCAATCCCTGTGGCAGTTTTCCTAAAGGGGATGCCTGTGCCAGGTCTTGTCCTGGGTCTTGCCTGAGTGCTTGCCCAGGTCCTGTCCTAAGGCCGGTTCCAAGGCTTGATGCCCTGTTCGGCCTAAAAACCGCTTAAAACCGCCAATCGCCCACCCAATAACCGCCCAAACCGCCAATAAAACACCCATCAAGCACCTAACAAGCAGCTAAAAACCCCCAAAAAAAAACCCCTGGATCAGGGGTTTTGGGGGGGATTGGGGGGATTTTGGGGGATGTCGCCCCAGTGGCGGCGGGCCTCCATCAGAACGCTCTCAGTCTCGATGCGACGGTCCATCTCTCACCTTGCGCAGGACTCGCGAAATACTTAAAACCTTGCAACCCCTTTAAAGCAGGTTTTCGCGAAAAAAGAAAGCCCAAAACGCAAGGGGCCAGGATCCCCCGGGAGCGGGGCCATGGGGGCGGGCTTTCTTGGGGGAAGGGCCTCGGGGCCTTGCCCAAGGGGGGGGTATTTCAGGCCTTTGGTGGAAGGCCCTGCCGCCAAGGGGGTAAGCCCTACTGGATCCTGAGCCCGAGGCGGCTGAACCTAAGGCGGTCGAAGAAGGGGACACCCTCGGTGGAGTCCCAGGACCAGTACAGGCGCCAGGCCTTGCCCCTCAAAAGCGAGCTGTCCACGAAGCCCCAGCTGCGGGAGTCGTTGGAGAAGTCCCGGTTGTCCCCCATCATGAAGTACTGGTTGTCGGGCACCAGGACCGGCCCATAGTCCCTGGTGGGGGTATAGGAGGAACCGTCATAGTGGCCGTGGGGGTCGGCTACCTGCTGGTTGTCTATGTAGACCTTGCCGTCCTTTATCTCCAGAAGCTCGCCAGGAAGGCCCACCACCCTTTTAACGAAGTCCATTTTGGGATCCTTGGGGGCCTTGAATATGACCACGTCCCCCCTCTGGGGGGTGCCGGTGCCGAAGAGCACCTTGTTGTTGAAGGGGTTCCTGACCCCGTAGGAGAACTTGGACACCAATACCCGGTCGCCCTCCAAGAAGGTGGGGATCATGGAGCCCGAGGGTATGTGGAAGGCCTGGACCACGAAGGAGCGTATTATCAAGGCCATGATGACGGCAAGGACTATGGCCTTGCCATATTCCAGGAGATGGCTTTGCCAGGTCATGGGTTTGTCCTTCCCCTTGCCTTTGTCCTTGTCCTTGTCGTCCTTGCCCTTGTCCTTGGCTAAATCCTTGCCCTTGTCGTCCTTGGCCTTGCCCTTGGCTGGGTCCTTGCCCTTGTCGTCCTTGGCCTGAGCCTTGTCGTCCTTGTCTTGGCCTATGCCGGCGTCCTTTGCAAGCTCTTTACCCGTGTCCTTGCCGTTTCCCTTGCCGTTGGCCTTGCCAGGGCCCGCCCCTGCGGGCGGGCCCCCGTCGGAGGGCGCAGAGGCACCATCCCGGCCGCCCCCGCCCTTCCCGGGGGGAGCCTTCTTTCTCTTGGCATGGCCGGAACCTTGGGTCTCTCGGGATCTGCTCATGGGACGCATTATAGACCAATTGACGCGTTTGGAAAAGCCGGGATCCCCGGGGCTTGCGCCCCCCGGCTTGCGCCCCCCGGCTTGCGCCCCGGGCTTGCGCCATTGGCTTGCGCCCCCGGCTTGCGCCCCCCCGGCTTGTGCCATTGGCTTGTGCCATTGGCTTGCGCCATTGGGGGTCCGCCACCAAGGCAAAAGCTTGGGCCAAAGAATGCCCGGACTTAGCCCAAAGCCTTCAAAAGGGGGCCCATGGGCCTCTCGGCAGGGCCAAAAAGTGTGCTATAATGCCAAATCTTTTCACAAATACCCGTGGGTTTCGCGGGCTAGGGGAGGTTGGCCCATGGCAGACGGCAAGGACGCCTTGTCCGACATCACAAGGGAGGAGGCCCAGGCCGCCCTGGACAACCCCGAGACCGGATCCCTTAGGGTTCTCAAGCAGGTGGGGAAGCTAAGGGACCTCTACGCAAAGGAGCTGGCCTCCGGGAAGAGGCGGCTTGAGGCGAGAAACCCGGTGGAAGAGGTCGCTGCCGAGGCCGCGGCCAGGGATTTCACGGAGCTTGCCAGGGCCGAGGGCAAGGACGGCCCTTCCGGGATAACCATCGCGAGGGTGGGCTTCTAGCCCGGCCTCGGAGCGTCACATTTTGAACGGAGCCATGCCCACATGAACGCCTTGGATATCGCCCTGACGGTGGTGCTCGCCTATTTCCTGATCAGAGGCATATTCAGGGGGCTGGTAAAGGAGGTGGTGGCCTTCCTCGGGATCTTCGTCGCCTTCTGGGTGGCGTCCGTCTACTGGCCCAACGGGGCCGAGCAGATGAAGGGGGTCATAAACGAGGAGGCCTACCAGTCGGTCCTAAGCTTCATCGTCATCTACCTCATCACCTACTTCCTCATAGGCCTTCTCTCCATATTCGTGGACAAGCTGGTTAAGCTTGTGATAACCCCGCTGGTCAGCTCCCTGTTCGGCGGGATCATAGGGCTGCTCAAGGGCATATGCCTCTCGGTGGTGGTCCTTGCCTGCACCACGGCGTTCATAGGGGCGGACGAGCCCTTCTACAAGGACTCCGTCGCCTGGCGCTGGTTTCTGCCCATGACGGCGGAGATGAAGAGCTTCCTGCCGGACAACCTCGCGAAATACATGGGGAGGCGCAGGACAACGGGCGGCTCGCTCTCCCCCATCCCCGGGACGCAGCCCGGGCCCCAGGCCACCCCCAAGCCCAGCGTCGCGACCCCCCCGGGGGCGCCTCCCGGCGCCCCCGCCCTCCAGCGGCCCACCGACTACAAGCAGCTAAGGGCCATAGCGGACGCCTACCCCGATCAGATCAAGCCCGTGTGGAAGGAGCGCATCGCCCTCATGGGGAGCGACACCTCCGAGCCGGACCCGGTCATACTCCTCCAGTTCGCCCGCGACCACCCCAACCTCTTCCCCGATCTTCCCTCCTGGGGATCCCCAGAGATGCCCAAGGACAACTGAGGGCCCCATGCCCAAGACCCCCCCACCCGGCCCCAGCGAGGGCCTGGCCTCGGCCGTTTCCAGACTCACCTTGCTCTTGGACGGGCTCTTGGACCCCCTGGGCGGCTGCCCCTGGGATCTCTCCCAGGACCACAGGAGCATATCCGAGGATGTCCTGGAGGAGGCCTACGAGCTGAGGGAGTCCCTCCTTTCCGGGGATCCCGCGGGCATCCTGGAGGAGGCCGGGGACCTGCTCTTCCTATTGGCCTTCCTCGCGAGACTCCTTGAAAAGGACGGGCTGGGAATCGACGCCAAGGCCATCATCGACCAGGCGGTGGACAAGATGGTTCGCCGCCATCCCCACGTGTTCGGGGGGGACCCCATGCCGGGGGACGCGGAGGGGGTACTGGACAAGTGGCACGCGATAAAGAGAAGGGAGAAGAAGGGCTGCGCTCTTTTCGCGACCGTGCCACTGGCACTCCCGGCCCTTGCCAGGAACCACAGGCTGGGCGCGAAGGCCGCCAAGGCGGGTTTTGACTGGAAGGGGCCCCAGGAGGTGCGCAGGAAGCTTGACGAGGAGCTGAGGGAACTTGACCTTGAGCTTTCCAAGGGGGACTTCCAAAACAACCAGGAGAGGCTCACCGAGGAGCTGGGGGACGCGATGGCGGCTCTTTCCAATCTGTCGAGGCATCTGGGGATCCCTTCCGAGAAGGCCCTTGACGCGCACAACCGCAGGTTCGCGGACAGGATAGGCTTCATGGAAGAGGAGCTTAAAAAGGACGGCAGAAGCCTGGAGGATGCGGGGATGGACGAGCTGGAGGGGCTGTGGCAAAAGGCGAAAGGCCGCTGAGGCTCTGGTTTGTGTCCTTGGGCTGCCCCAAGAACCTCGTGGACTCCGAGCGGGTGCTGTCCCTCCTGGAATGCCTGGGGGCTGTCCGGGCGCGGTCCCCGCAAGAGGCCGACCTTGCGGTCGTCAACACCTGCGCCTTCCTAAAGGAGGCCGAAGAGGAGGCCATTTCCGAGATAATGGGCCTAAGGGCCGCCATCGGCCCCAAGGCAAGGCTCTTGGTCCTGGGCTGCCTTGCCTCCCGGCACGGGGCCCTGCCGGACCTTCCCGAGGCCGACCTTGTGGTCCCCAGGGAGCGCTACCCCGAGCTCCCTGGGCTAATCCGCGGGCTAGTAAAGGAGCGTTTCCCCGAGGGACGCAAGGCGCCCCGCCCGCGGGATATCCCGGGGCTTCCGGGGATTGACCCCGCGAGGCCGTCTGCGGATCCGGCCGAGTCCACCCGCCGGGGGCTCAGGTTCGAGGACTGGGAGAGGGCCCCCGGGTACCCCTTCTGGCAAAAGTACCTCAAGATCTCCGAAGGCTGCGACCACCGCTGCGCCTACTGCGTCATCCCCCTCATACGGGGAAAGCTCGTCACAAGGCCGTTGGACGCCTTGGTGAGGGAGGCCGGGAGGCTTTCCGGCAATGGCTGCCTTGAGCTCACCCTGGTTGCCCAGGACCTCACCTCCTACAGCTGGGAAGGCAAGGGCCTTCTCGAGCTTGCCGAGGGGCTTTCCAAAATCAACGGGCTCAGGTGGATAAGGCTCATGTACTGCTACCCCGAAAGGCTTACGAAAGGGCTTTTAAGGGGGCTCTCCGAACTCCCCAAGGTTGTCCCCTACCTGGACGTGCCCTTCCAGCACGCCTCCAAAAAGATCCTTAAGTCCATGGGCCGGGGTACGCTCAACCCAAGGAAGACCCTGGACCTCATCCGGGACAACTGGCCGGAGGCTGCCTTGAGGACAACCCTCATGACCGGGTTCCCCGGCGAGGACGACTCGGACTTCCAGGAGCTCGCTGACTTCCTTGGCGAGGCAAGGTTCCAGCATGCGGGTTTTTTCAAGTTCAGCCCGGAAGAGGGGGCCAGGGCCGCTCTCTTTCCCGACCAGGTCCCCCAGTTCCTAAAGGAGCGGCGCAGGCGCAGGCTTTTAAGCATCCAGAGGGGGATAACCCAGTCCATCAACATGGGAAGGGTGGGACAGCTTGTGGAGCTCCTCTCCGAGGGGACGCTGGAAGAAGAAGAAGGGGAAGGGCAAGGGCAAGGCAAGGCCCAGGGAAAGCCCCGGCAAAGGGCGCGAAGAAAGGCGCGGGCGATAATAGCGAGGGCCCCCTTCCAAGCCCCGGAGGTGGACGGGCAGGTAGTCCTTCCCGACGGGGCCCCAGGGCCAGGCAACATGTTCAAGGCCAGGATCACCCTGGCCCTTGGCCACGATCTGCTGGCAAGGGTATAGGGCCCGAAGGCAAAAAGGGGGATAGACAGGTTTTGGACTGGGACGCTTACATGGCATCCCTTAGGCTCCGGGTGAGGGCCGCCATGGAGGCGTCCCTCACGGAAAACGAAGGGCTCTTGGGGGAGATAGGCCTCTACAACTTCCAGGGCGGGGGGAAACTCCTGCGCCCGCTGGTCTTCCTCCTGGCTCTTAAGTCATTGGGGCACGAGATAACGGAGGAAAGGGTCAAAGAGTCCGTCATCTTCGAGCTGGTGCATGTGGCCAGCCTTCTGCACGACGACATAGTGGACCTATCCGACACCCGCAGGGGCCGCAAGGCGGCCCACCTGGCCTTCGGTGTCCCGGAGACGGTGCTCTCCGGCGACTTTCTGGCGGGAACCGCGGGCAGGCTCGCGGTGGGGAGCGGCTCCCTGGCCTTCGTGGGCTGCCTCCAGGAGGCCCTTCTGGAGCTCGCCCAGGGCGAGCTCCAGGAGCTTAAGGCCCGCTGGGAGACGGACCTTGACGAGCCCGGCTACTTCGACATCGTCCGCCGCAAGACGGCATCCCTCTTCGTCGCCGCGGCCTTGGGGGCGGGGATCCTGGTGAAGGCGCCCGGCTCGAGCCTTTCCTCCCTTGAGGGCTTGGCGGTCAACTACGGCCTGGTCTTCCAGATTATGGACGATATTCTGGACTACAGCGCTGATCCCGACAAACTCGGGAAACCCGTGCTCCAGGACATCACGGAGGGAAGGGTAACCCTTCCCTACATACTCGCGAGGAAGAACCTGAGCCCCAAAGACGCGTTCAACATGGACAGCTTGGCCATAAAGGAAGGGAAGACCCAGGACGACCTTGACGAACTGCTTGCCTATGTCGCCAAAGGTAACGGCGTGGCCCTGGCCAGGGAGGAGGTAAAGAGGATCCAGGCCCTGGCCTTCCTTGCCCTAAAGGGGCTCCCTAACGGGGAGCCCCTGTCGATACTTGTCAAAGGGGCCTTGGACAGGACGTCCTAGGGGGGCATCCTAGGGTTGGCATATTATTGCGCGCCCCAAGGCCGTCATAAAAATAGCACCTTGATTATGGCTATTACGGCGGTGGCGATTACTGTGTTAATGAAATAACGCCAATATTTCCTACTAATGGCCAACTTTTCCTAATAATGGATATAATTAGACATTAGGCAGTAGATATACGATAATAGATTTAGATCACACCTACTCTGTTTTCCTCAATTTACACAACAAATTTGCACAAAACCAAATCCCGCACTCACTAAGCCACTATCCCCCACCCGTCTGGGGCCATTCTGTCCGCCTGCGGCCATAGCGTAAGCCTGTGGCCATAGCGTAAGCCTGCGGCCATAGCGTAGGCCCGCGGCCCTGGTCTTATTGGGTACGCCGATCTTCCGGGTTCCGGCAGCGCGATAGCTTATCGCGGGTAATTATTAAAATAGTGCCAATATCGTCATAAACTATATATGTAATTTGACCTATATTGTACTGTAATAATATTACCTTCATTATAGCCTTTTACAGTTAATAATTTCTTCATTATCGACTATGGCAAATATCCCATCTCATGGATTAGCCAGCCCTTTTTGACCAGCCAAAAGCCCATCGCCCGCCCCCACAGGGAGCAAGATCCCGCCCCGAAGGGCCGTAACCCCAACCAGAAAGGTGCCCCATGCCCGAAAGGAAGCCCAGAACAATAGGCGCCAGCCTTGCGGCCCTGCCGCTCATGGCCGTCGTCATCATCGCGTCCATAGTCTCCTGCACGACCTTGATAACGCCCGCAAAAGACAGGGGCCCCGCCGGAAGGGAGGACGAGAACTTCCAGGACTTCATGGACGTGCCGTACCCCTCGGCCCTGATACTGGAAAGATCCAAGGTGCAGGTCTACGATAGGAGGGGGATTAAGTGCGGCACCTACTCCCTCTTGGGGAAGTTGTCCCCGGACGAGATAATGGACTACTACGACAGGCATCTCCCGCCCTACGGGTGGTCGCCCCAGGCCGAGGCCCAGACGGAGGACCAGATAGTCTCCACCTGGGTCAAGGGCAACAAGACCCTTACCTTGGAGGCATCCAAGGTGACGCTCGCGATAGGCGCGGACACCAGGCTCACGGTGTGGATGGCCAGCCCCCATACCAAGGGGGATCTTGGCAAGCGGGTCATCTACCGGGACACCTCCGCCCCAGGGAAGACCTATAGGACCACCCCCATCAGGGGGAAAGGAGAGCAAAGCGGTGTCACCGAGGAAAACCTCTGAGACCCCAAGGGCCCCAAGCTCGCCTGAGGGGGTGCTGGAAGGGAGGAAGATACTCCTGATCGTGACCGGCGGGGTGGCCGCCTACAAGGCGGCCACCCTCGCGAGGCTCTTCGTGCGGGCAGGGGCCAAGGTCAGGACCGCCCTTACGGACGCCGCCACCCATTTCATCGCCCCGCTGACCTTCGAGGCCCTGACGGGCGAGAGGGCCCTTGCCTCGCTGTGGGACAGGGGCCTTCCGGAGATAGCCCACATATCCTGGTCGGAGTGGGCCGACCTTCTGGTGGTGGCCCCGGCTAGCGCCGACTTCATGGCCCAGGCGGCCTCCGGAGAGGCCGGGAACTTCGCCCTCGCGACGCTCTTGGCAAGCCCTGGGAAGGCGCTGTTCGCGCCCGCCATGAACAGCCGGATGCTGTCCAACCCGGCGACGCAGGCAAACATACTTAGGCTCAGGGAGCAGGGCCACAGGGTTATGTCGTCAGGGACGGGGGCGCTCGCCTGCGGCGACACGGGCCAGGGCAGGATGCCCGAGCCCGGCGAGATACTATTCCATGCGGCCAGGGCCCTTAGCCCGCCAAGGCTCGCCTACAAGAGGCTCCTTATAAGCGGGGGCTCGACGCTTGAGCCCTGGGACTCCATAAGGTTCATGGCCAACCGCTCGAGCGGGCTCATGGGCGTGGAGCTTGCCCACGCCGCCTGGCTCATGGGGGCCCAGGCTGAGCTTGTGCTGGGGCCCATGGCCGTGGAGCCAAGGATCAAGGACATGGATCTCCAGGTCCACAGGGTGGGGAGCACGATGGACATGCTGGATGCGCTCCAGACCAGGCTCAAGGACAAGGACGCCCTGTTCATGGCCGCTGCCCCTGCCGACTTCCGGCCCAAGGAGGTGGTGGGGGGGAAGATCGGGAAGGACTCGGCCAGGCTGACGCTCCCGCTTGCCAGGAACCCCGACATACTGATGGAGCTCTCCAAAGGCAAGGACAAGGCGATACTAGTGGGTTTTGCGGCAAACCCCGCCGAGAGCCTCCTGAAAGGGGCCTTGGAAAAGCTTCAGAGGAAAAACCTGGACTACATCGTGGCCAACCCGGCTACGGGGGAGTCGAGCTCCTTTGCCTCGCCGGACACCACGTTCAAGCTCATAAAAAAGGGCGGGAGGGTGGCATTGTCGGGCACGGGCAGCAAGTTCTCGGCAGCATGGTCCATACTTGTGACCGTTCTGGGTCACAAGCCTTAAGAGGCGGGTGAAATCATGCCAGGGCCCGTGGGAGGCATACTTCCGAAAACCGCTTGGGCAAGGCATGGGTTTCCCTTGCCAAGGGCCTTCCGATGCCTCGCCGTTTTAACGCTTCTGGCCCTGCCCGCAATCTTCCTTCCCGCAGGCTGCGAGTCAGGGGGCGACAAGCCGGTCCCTTCGGGAACGACCGACTTCCCCCTGGGGCCGGACGAGAGCGGCCTTAACATCTTCGATGTCCAGCCCAAGGGGGGCTACTCCCTGGCAAGGGATCCGTTCGGGAGGCTTTTCGCCCTGGTCCCCAAGGGCAAAGAGATCCCGGAAGGGGTAACCGCAAGCTTCCCCCCCACCAGCATCATCCGGGTGCCCGTGGAAAGGGTGGTGGTGGCCTCGGGCACCTACGACCCGGGGCTCATCATCGCCCTTGGAAAGGGCGACACCATCATTGGCTCCTCCGACCCGGAGGCCGAGTGGGACCTCCCCGAGATGATTAAGAGGTACCGCGAGGGCAAGGTGCGCTTTGTGGGCTACTTCAACGCGCTCGACTACGAGAACATCGTGAGGATGTCCCCGGAGCTGGTGCTCGCGAGCTCCCCCGGGATGGTTGCCGATCTGAACTACCTGGGCCTTGCCGCCATCGGCACCTACAACAACTTCGAAAACGACATCGACTCCTACCTGAGGTTACTGGCCTTCATGGGGGCCCTGTTCGGGGCGGAAGAGGAGGCGGCCTTAAGGGTATCGGACATTAAAACCGCACTGTCCGACATACGCGCCAAAGTAAGGGATCTCGAGCAGCCCAAGTTCACCTGGGGGACCTATTGGGACAAGCGGGTCTTCGTGTTGTCCTCCCACTATTGGCTGACCGAGCTGATGACCCTTTGCGGGGGCGACTACGTGTTCGGGGACAGCGGCGTGGGGAACGTGTCTTTCAGCTTGGAGGAGTTCTTGGTGCGCTCCGGGGAGGCCGACATATATTTTGCCTCCTACGGCCACGACCCGGGGCCCGAGACCCTGGAGGACCTCATCAAGAAAAGCCCCGACCTTTCGGGGCTCAGGGCCTTCGCCGAGAGGGGCATGGTGGTGATGACCGAGCCCATCCTATGGCAGGAGTCAGGGCAGATGGACAAGCTGGCCTACGAGATGGCCGCACTGTTCCACCCCGAGGTCTACCCGCAAAGAAACCTGGAGTTCATCCGCATTCTTTCCAACAAGACGGACATCCCGTTCAAGGGAAGGCCAAGGGGAAAGCCCGAGGTCGAAACCGAGGGCGGATGGGAGGAATAGGGCGGAATAGGGCTTAATAGGGCTTAACAGGGCTTAACAGGGCGGAATAGGACCGATAGGGCGGGGCAGGGCGCAGAGGACATAATAGTCCGGGATTATGGCGCTTTGCGAGGGAAGGCATGCCCCGCGCCAGGGGCGCGGGGCTTGCCTTGGGCGATTCCCGCGGAAAACGGGGCCTTGGTCCCCTTAGCCAGCCGCCACCCTGTGGATGCCCGTGAACTCGAATATGTTGAGGAAGCGCTTGGCCCTTTCGCTCTGAGGGTGGTCGAAGAACTCCTCGGGGCCTGCGGACTCAACTATCACCCCCTTGTCCATGAATATGACCTTGTCGGCAACGGCCCTTGCAAATCCCATCTCATGGGTCACTATGACCATGGTGAGCCCCTGGGTCGCGAGCTCCAGCATCACGTCCAGGACCTCCCGGACCATCTCCGGGTCGAGGGAGGCCGTGACCTCGTCGAAGAGCATGACCTTAGGCTGCATGGTGAGGGCCCTCACTATGGCAACCCTTTGCTTCTGGCCGCCCGAAAGCTGCCTTGGGTAGGCGTCGGCCCTGTCAAGAAGCCCCACCCTTTCGAGCCAGTTGTTGGCCTCCGGGATGACATCGGCCCTTTTGCGCTTCTGGACCTTGGTGGGGCCCAGGAGGATGTTGTCAATGACCGTCAGGTGGGGGAAGAGCTCGTAGCTCTGGAACACCATGCCGATCTTCTGGCGGATCTCGCACCAGTCGGTGTCAGGCCCGGTTATGAGCCCCCCGTCAAGGTAAATGTCGCCTGAGTTGATGGGCTCAAGGCCGTTCAGGCAGCGTAGGAGCGTGCTCTTGCCGCAGCCGGAGGGGCCGATGACCACGAGCACCTCGGCCTCGTGGATGTCCAGCGAAATTCCGTTTAGGATAAGCCTCTCGCCGTAGCTTTTGACTAGATTCCTGATTTCCAGGACCATCTGGCTCTCTGGCATCGATATTCCTTTGCTTGGGGCCCTTGGGGCCTTATTGCCATCGCCAGGTGACCTTGGCCCTGGACCCGGGCGAGGAGTGTGCTTGGGGTGTACCAGGCCTGTGCCGTGGGAAGCGACCTAAGTGCGGGGGCTTAAGCCTGTCTGCCAGGGTGGTTCTCCCCTTTGGTGCGTTTGGCGTATGTGCCTCAGGCGGACTGGTACTTGTTTTCGAGATACCGTGAAAAAAGCGATATCGGGTAGCAGATTACGAAGAAGAGGATGAAGATGAAGCCGTAGACCCAAACGCTCGCCATCCGATCCCGCATCCCCGAGACCTCGACTATCTGCTGGCCGACCTTGAAGAGATCGACCATGTTTATGAAGAACACGAAAGGGGTGGTCTTTATCATCCTTGTCGTGAGGTTGATTACCCCTGGCAAGAGCCTGCGGATTGCCTGAGGGAGGATGATGAGGAAATTTATCTGGAGCTCGGAAAGCCCCAAGGCTCTCCCAGACTCCCTTTGGTGGGCGGGTATGGAGGTGACCGCAGCCCTTACCAAGTCCGCCATCTCGGCAACGCCCCACATGGTGAACACCATGACGGAAACGAAGAACGGCGAAAGGTTGATGGCGGAGTAGCGGCTTAACGTATAGTAAAAAAAGAAAAGAAGGACCAATATTGGCATTACCCGAATAAATTCGAGATACAACCTAAAAAAGCCCCGAAGGAATTTGTTCTTGGAAGACATCAGAAGACCCGCGGGTATCCCTAGGGCTATTGAGAGAACAACGGAGAGAAAGGAGATCCAGAGGGTGAGCCCCAACCCTTCCATAAGTCGCCTGAAGTTTTCGCCTGCGAAAAGGGCGTTATGCACCGAATCCAGCAAAGCGGGACCTCCTTTCCAAATAACTGAAACCCAATGATACCGGAAGTATCAGTATGAGGTAGCAAACGACAAGCATTAGATTCGACTGCAATGCGTGCCCTTCTTTCAAAAGATCCTTTGCGACGTAGAGCAAATCGTGGAGTGCGACAATGCTTACGACCGAGGTTTCTTTCATCAAAAAGATGGTGGTTGCGCTGATGACCGGAAGAGCGACCGCAAGGGCTTGGGGGATGATTATGTAGCGCATGAGCTTGATTTTGCCAAAACCAAGCGACATTCCAGTCTCAATCTGGGTCCTCCCAACGGACTGGAGCCCGGAGCGAATGGCCTCGGCCATATAGGCCCCGCCCAGGAAGGTAAGGCCCACAACCGCGCATGTCTTCCCATCCAACACCATTCCAAGCCGTGGAAGGGCATAATAGAGGAAAAAGAGTTGCACGATAAGGGGCGTGTTACGTGCCACCTCTATGTAGGCGTAGACAATCCGCCTTAGCACCGGTATCTTGTAAAAGTTGATTATGGCGCAAAAGGTGCCCACGACGATGGAAAACACAACCCCAAAAAACGACAGTACCAAAGTGAGCCAAGTGGCCTTGGCAAAGAGTGGCAGGCTTTGGGAAATGAATGATGTATCCACGTGTGACTCTTCTTATATGGTTTGTGGAAAAGGCCTTGTGATGAGGTAAACCCAAGGCCAAGGGATGTTCCGCAAGGCTATTATTGTGAGATATTGGACTGGGAATATACTTGCCTTCATACCCCTCTTTCATAGCCTGTCTTGGCATAGGGCAAACTTGCAACCCAAAGAGAGCGGCTATTATGTCAAGTGAACCTAAGTTCACCATTTTACCCTTGTAAACAATGGATTATGGCCCTATTCCAGAGAAGGGGATCCCAAATTGAGAGCTTTACTTGTGCATAATTGTGGAGGGCTCACAACATGTGCTTGGATCTGAGCTTATGGGCGTGGCAAAGGCTGCCAAGATAATACTAAAGGCAATGTTTGCGTTGGGTGATTGGGCTAAGAATCCCGCTTAGCAATGCTAATCTTGACTCCAAAGACATGCCAAAAGGGTGCTATTTTTTCTTAAGCTCCTCTGGGCTTATGATGACAGTGTTCCGGTTGACGGAGTCGCCATAGGCAGGGAGCAGGGTGGCATCGTAATCTTTTTCAAAAAATCCCTCATCAGTTAGCTTTATTATTTCCTCGTTCACCCATGCCAAAAGCTCGTCGTTTCCCTTCTTGACTGCTGGGGCGATTACATCCTCGTCTCCCAAATGATCGATTCCGACCACATAGCCAGGATTGTTCCTTGCCCATGCGAAGATCAAGGTGTTATCATGGGAGAGCCCCACTCCCCGGCCGTCAAGGAAGGCATTGAAGGCTTCCGTGTTTTGATCGTATTTGAGAAGCTCTACCTCGGGATGGTTCTTGGTGAAATACGCATCAGCCGTGGTGCCTTTGTTGACTATGAGGGTCTTCCCTTTAAGCTGGCTGACATCGGTGATTGGTGCCTTTTCAGGGGAAACGACACCAAGGAAGACTTTCATGTATGGCTTTGCGAAATTGACTTGCTCAGCCCTTTCGGGAGTCAGAGTGAAGTTGGCAAGGACTAGATCGGCCTTATTGGCAACAACTACCTCAATGCGGCTTGCGGCCTCAATCAGCACGAACTCCACTTTGTTAGGGTCACCCAAGAGATCCTGGGCTATGCGGTGGGCCAGGTAAATGTCATAGCCTTGGTTAACTCCTTTCTCATCCACGTATCCGAACGGCGGTTTGTCGGAAAATACCGCAATACGGATTTTACCTGCGGCCTTGATTGCGTCAAGCTCTCCTGCAGCAAAAGAGTTTCCTGGGGTAAGCAAAATTGCAAGACCTAGGGCAAATGTCCAAAGGAAAATGATAAATAACTTATTCATTTTGTACACTCCTGTAAAAGCAAAAGGCTTTAGGCCGAAACCTAAAGCCTGCAGTTTTCTGCTTAGCGAAGGAATTGAATTGGGTATTAAGAGACTTTGCGGCAATCTATTCTTGCACGGGTTTAGGAAGAACAATTAAAATGTTGTGCAAAGTCCATACTGATAAGGTAATAGTGGAATTATGACCTAGCAAAAGGTGGCATTGTCAGTATTGTAAAAGGAAAAAATATAAATTAGGGATATTTGGCGGCATCTAAGAATGAGGTGGGCACACGCCACCAAGACGATTTTATTTTAGGCGGTTTGTGTTTTATGTGTCAAGAAAATCTTCATTTTTTTTATGTTTTTAATTTATGTCCCCAATATCCGCTCTGGTATTAATTTAACTTACCAATATCTCTGGTTTTTATGAAATTAACCGAACAATCAATGAAATATTTTGATTTAATGATGAAGCGGCTTATACATGCCAGGATCGTAGGCACCTTCTCAGGTGGGAGTTGAAGGGTTTTAATGGCACTTTTTGGAGGGATTTGGGGGCTCGTCAGCTTGCGCTGGATAAAATGGCGTTGTGCAGAGTTAAAAATAAAATGGCATATGTTGGATTATGTGGGAACAAGGGGGAATAATGGTGAAAAATTGGAAACTAGGTGAACAAATGGGAGAAAATTTTGGTGTGAGCTGATGCCCTAAAGTTAAATGTAAGTGGTTGTGGAGGGTAAATTTGGGGAGGGAGATGCAGGTTAACTTCTTAAGGGTGGTGTTTTGAGCTATGATTGGCAGAAGCCATT
>JAITKK010000051.1 GCA_031278475.1 Deltaproteobacteria bacterium | reverse complement strand
TTCAAAATAAATTCCCTATCAAAGAAGAGTTAAATAGAAAAAGAAAAAGAACAAAGGAAAGAGTCTGCAATTATCAAAATCGCATTTGTTCATTTATTCCGTTGATGCCAATGGTACCTTCATTCCTTCAGTATGAGCCAGTATCTTACGAAACTATAGCATAGATAAAATTATTGTAAAAATATTTCTTCACATTTCTTCCCATTTCTCCCCATTTTTTCTTGGGATTCCATAACATTAACCAAAATAATTAGCTTTAGTTCAACTTCCAAGGCATCGCAAAAATCACACTTCTTTTCCCAATAATGGTATGACAATGCCTCGTTGACGTGGCATCGGAATCACGACAGTCCCCATGGTTTATGAATGCTAGTATAATGGCATCATGTGGCATTCATTTCATCCAATAGAATTCCCCTCAAATTCCCCATTGCAATCATCTATATTAATTTGCCTTCGATTTTTCCCTTCTTAATTTGCCACCAAAAATTTTCATCAAAATTTTTGAAGGGCAACCCGCGGGCCCCCCAAGGGGCCGTCCTGCCTTTTACCCATTTTAGATTCCAGTGTTATTTTGGGTTTTTGGGAACGGATTATTTACAAATCCATTGCCCCGGAGGGGCCCCTGACACCCGCCGGGCGGCTTCCCGATTGCACAATTGCGCGCCCTTGCGCAAAATTTCAAGCATCCGGGGGCCTCCATTAAGTTACTGAGTTTCCGTGTCAATAAAAATACTTTACATTATCTTAAAAACCCCTTGCATTGGGGGCTTTCAAGTGTTAAATTCATAACTCAGGCCAAAGGGCTGGCTTTGGACCGGTTCAGCCAGGGATATACCCGGCCGGCCTGGAAAAAACCCCTTTGGCAGGAATCGGCCGTTAGAGTCACACACACAAACGCAAAGGAGTTCTCAGAAATGACCAAGTGGAAGATTATCACATTCGGTGTAGGCCTTGTTGTCGGCGCGGTTGCCACAAGCTTCTTCACAAAACGCCCTGCCTTCGTGCGCGACACCGCCACCACGTTGCTTAGTTACGGCATCACCGCGAAGCGCAAGGTTGAGACCTTGGCCGAGCAGACAAAGGAAAACATAACCGACCTTGTGGCTGAGTCCGACCAGAAGGCCCAAGACCGCCAGGCCAAGGCTGAGTCGGGCGGCAACGCATAAAGCGGAAAATCCATGAACGGCAACATAATCTCCGATGTAAGGGGAAGGCTAAGGATAGGCTTCCGGCCCCAGCAACTGGGGCCGGATTCCTTCGAGCGCCTATCCTCAGGGATAATGAAGAGCGGGGAGGTCAAGTTCGTCTCCTTCAGCCGCCTGACCGGCAGCCTCCTCGTCTATTACGACAAGGGCGATGAGAGGCGCAAGGCCATCCTGGACATCATCCAGGACTTCGACCCGGGTCCCAGCGTGCCTGTCTCCTGTTTCGGGGCCAAGAGCCTGCAGGTGGGGGAGGAGTGCCCGCTGCCCTTCAACCCCATCTACACCAAGCTCCTGACGCTGGTGCTGCTCCCCCGCTACCTGAGGATCGCCTGGAACATCATCATCGCGGTCCCCTACGTGCTCAAGGGGCTCAAGCACCTCCTGTGGAAGAACAAGCTGGACGTGGAGGTCCTCGACGCCTCCGCCCTCATGGTCTGCTACCTTAGGGGGGACTTCGGCTCGGCCGGCACCCTGCTCTTCTTCTACGCCCTCTCCGACTACCTGGAGTGCTGGACCCGCAGGCGCAGCCTCGCCTGCCTCTTCCACAGCCTCAAGGGCCCCGAGGAGAAGGTCTGGGTGAAGGACCCCGAGACCAAGGAAATGCGGCAGGTGCCCGAGTCCGAGCTCGTCATAGGCTCCCTGGTGGTCATCCAGGCGGGCGGCCTCATCCCGGTGGACGGCATCGTGGAGGAGGGAGTCGCGAGCGTGAACCAGGCCACCATGACCGGTGAGCCGCTCCCGGTCCACATGGAGCACGGGGGCGCCGTCTTCGCGGGCACGGCCGTGGAGGAGGGCGAGATCGTCATCCGGGCCACCAAGGTGGGCGGGAACACGAGGATCCGCTCCATAATCGAGTACATAAAAGAGTCCGAGGCCTCCAAGTCCGGGCTCCAGGGCAGGGCCGAGCGCATGGCGGACTCCATCGTCCCCTTCAACTTCCTGCTCTCCCTGGGCACCTTCCTGGCAACCAGGAACGTCGCCAAGGCCGGGAACGCGCTCCTGGTCGACTACTCCTGCGCCATAAGGCTCTCCACCCCTGTCGCCGTGCTTTCGGCCATGCAGGAGGGGAACGGCTCGGGCATACTTGTGAAGGGCGGGCGCTACCTTGAGGAGATAGCCCTGGCCGACACCTGCGTCTTCGACAAGACCGGCACCCTCACCGAGGCCAAGCCCCAGGTGACCGAGATAATCACCTTCCAGGACGGGGTCCACGAGTCGCTCTCCAGGGACGAGGCCCTGAGCCTGGCCGCCTGCCTCGAGGAGCACTTCCCCCACCCGGTGGGGAGGGCCGTCGTGAACCTGGCCAAGAAGGAGGGGCTACACCACGAGGTGGAGATGCACACCAAGGTCAACTACGTGGTCGCCCACGGCATATCCTCCTCCTGGAAGGGCAAGAAGGTGCTCTTGGGCAGCCACCATTTCGTGGTGGACGACGAGAAGGTGCCCATGACCCCTGAGGCCGAGGCGGCATCCAAGAGGATAACCGACCAGGGCCAGAGCATGGTCTACCTCGCGGTGGAGGGCTTCCTTACCGCTATCATAGTAATCTCGGACCAACTGCGCTATCATGCCAAGGAGACCCTGCGGGCCCTGAAAGACAAGGGGATCAAGCATACCGTGATGCTCACGGGGGATCTCGCGGCCACGGCCAAGAACATCGCGGGGAAAATCGGCTTCGACGAGTTCAGGGCCCAGCTGCTCCCGGACGACAAGGCCGCGGCAGTAAAGGAGATGGCGGAATCGGGCCGCAGGATCATGATGGTGGGCGACGGGCTCAACGACTCGGCCGCCCTGTCGCTCGCTGGGGTGGGGATCGCCCTTTCGGACGGCTCCGAGCTTGCCAAGGACGTGGCCAACGTGCAGCTCCTTAACGGCCGCATCGACGCCCTCCCGGTCGCGAGGCTTCTGGCCGAGCGGACGATGCGCCGCACCAGGGAGAACTACTGGATAATAGTCATCCTCAACTCCTTCTACCTGAGCCTGGGGCTCCTGGGCTTCGCCGGGGCCGGGCTCACCTCCTTCCTGCACAACGCGACCACCATAATGGTCGCCTGGAGGGCCTCCAAACCATTTCTCGCCCCGTCGGAGAGGCTCCAGCCGAAGCTTCCCGAGGCGGAACCGGCCAAGTCCGCCGACGGGCCGGCCATCACAGACCTAAGGCAGGCTAGCAACCCATGATCGCAAGCTCCATACCCGGGAGGCTGCGCCTCCGCGGCGAGGGACTCAAGGATCCCTCCATCGCCCTTGGGGGCATTAGGTCCCTCAAGGGCGTCAACCAAGTGGAACACAACCCAAGGACCGGCTCGGTGCTCATACTCTACGACCCCGGGACCTTGGACCCTGACGAGGCCGGGGCCCTTCTCTCGGCCCTCGACCCGGAGCTCTCGGGGCCCGTCATCGCCCCCGAGCCCGCCCAGGACCCTGACAAGGGGCCCTCGAACGGCAACAGGACGATGACCGAGACCGTGGGCATGGGCATAGCCCTGGCATCCGTCCTGGTGAGCGGACTCCTTCGCAAGAAGAAGCTGCACTTCATGGCAGGCATGTTCCTGGTCGAGATGATAGGCGAGCACCTGTGGCGCTTCCGCCATCGCCTCAAGGGCAAGTTCGACCTCTTGGGCCTTTTGGGCGTGAGGCGCTTCATGGACGGCCAGCAACACGGTGTCCACTACCCGGAAGACGCGCCCAGGGAGGTCCCGGCCGTGAGGCTCATAGATGGGAAGGGCGACAATCCCGGGCCCGCGAATGCCGGGCCCGAACCCCAAGAGGGAAAGAAGGACGCCACGGAAAAAGAAGGGGACCCTCCGGGGCAGCCGGAATAGGAAGCTTCCAAGTCCCAAAGCGACAGCCCGCCCCACAGGCGGGCTTTCGCTTTTGGGTTTGAGCCAAAACCGCACCGTAACACTTGGGACCCGCAAAGGCACAAGGCTCGCTTGCGCCAAAATGCGACTGATTTTTTCAAAAAATCCTGCGTTTCCCGTGCGCTTAAAATCACAGGCGCCCGCCTAACCGCTTTTTGTTTTTAGTATCACACGGGGAATTCCCAAATCGAAAAGCGCTACAAATGCCAGCGCGCCCCCTTGCGCCAATCATGCGGGGCTTCCCGAGGGCTTCAACGATTCCAAGGATGATTAGGCTTAGGGCCAATGTTCGCGGTCCCCAAGAAATACCAGGCACAGGCGACTAAGGAATAATCCGAGGTTTTTGGGCATATCGTAAAATAACCCGCAATAACCCGCAATAACCCGCAATAACCCGCAATAACCCGCAACCACCCGCAAACACCTGTAATTCAATAACATTTCCGAACAATTTGGAGCCAGTCGCGGGACTCCCTTGCAAACCCCACACATGCCAAACCTTTGCAGCCTGCATAGGCCCTTAAAGCACCCAACACCGAAACATTGCAAAATCGCCGCTGTTTCGGCAAAGCCTAAAAGGCTTCGGAAATTTAAAAAAAACATGCCCCAAGTGTCCGGTGCGCTAATGGCTCCCCGGCAAATCGCGCCGCCGCTTCCCAAGGAGTGGCGGGCCCTTGGAGGGGCCGCAGGGCAGGCTCGGCCAAGGGCCTGGGGTTCCAGACTCAC
>JAITKK010000028.1 GCA_031278475.1 Deltaproteobacteria bacterium | reverse complement strand
ATGCCCGAGATGGACGGCTTCGAGGTCATAAAGAGGCTCAAGGTGAACGATGCCTGGAAGGAAATCCCTGTCATATTCCTGACATCCCGCTCGGACGAGAACTCCGAGCTCGAGGGGCTCTCCCTCGGGGCCATAGACTACGTGACCAAGCCTTTCTCGGCCCCCCTTCTTTTGCAGCGGATAAACAACCATTTGTTGCTTGCGGCGCAAAAAAAGGAGCTCACGAACCTCAACGACAACCTGGAGCGCCTGGTCGAGATCAAGACCAACCAGGTGCTGGAGCTGCAGAACTCGGTCATCTACACCCTCGCTGACATGCTGGAGCAGCGCGACGACGACACAGGCGGGCACGTGCTGAGAACGCAAAGGTACATGGCCATAATGCTCGCGAAGCTTCTCGAGACCGGCCTCTACAAGGACGAGCTCGACGAGATTGACATCGATTTCGTGGTGCCCTCAGCCCTGCTCCACGACATAGGGAAGATTTCCATCTCGGACGCGATATTGCGCAAGCCAGGGCCCCTTACCAACGAGGAGTTCGCCGAGATGAAGAAGCACTCCGAGCATGGGGCGAACGCCATCGAGCGCATCCTTTCCAAGAACCCGGGGCATTCCTTCCTCACCTGCGCAAAGCGGATAGCCAGATCCCACCACGAGAAGTGGGACGGCACGGGCTACCCTGACGGGCTTTCCGGCTACGACATACCCTTGGAGGCGAGGCTCATGGCGGTGGCGGACGTCTACGACGCCCTCATCTCCGACAGGCCGTACAAGAAGGCCTTCACAACGGACGAGGCGAAACGGATCATAGAGGAAGGCCGCGGCAAGCACTTCGACCCGGTGCTTATCGACATCTTCCTGGAGGTAAGCGACGACTTCGAGCGGGTGGTCTACGAGGTCTCCGCGGCCAACGAGTCAGGAATACCGCTCCAGATGGGCTCCTTCCCGGGCTCCATGGGGCTTCCGGGCCCAAGGGCGGTATCCCCCCAGGCGGCGGTGGCACTTCCGCCGCTTCCGGACAGGCAAGAGGCGGCGCTGTAACCCCCCGCGCCTTTGCCGACCAACCAGAGAGCCGGCCCCGCCCCCCTTGGGGGCGGGGCCTGCTCGTTCCTCTTGCGGCTCCCCGGGCGGCGTCCCTGCCGCCCCGGGCGGGAGGGTTAGGTGCCGCCTTC
Source organism: Deltaproteobacteria bacterium (assembly GCA_031278475.1). Lineage (GTDB taxonomy): Bacteria > Desulfobacterota > Desulfarculia > Adiutricales > Adiutricaceae > JAISMF01. The sequence continues at coordinate 8,305 of JAITKK010000028.1, read as the reverse complement.
CCCCTTTTTGCCTGTCATGCCTTGACACCACCACCTGAGGCTGTTTTCACGGCCGGTTCCGGCCATCCCCCCCACTTCCGGGCCCTTTGCCGCCCCAACCCACCCAATCACCCTCTCAGCGGCCCCACTTGGCCCCACGGGCCCCCATCCAACCTTGACATGGGCCCCCCCATCGTGTTAAATGGTGGGGCTGTCGGCGGCCCCCCTGGCGCCGGGATCGCTTTTTGGCCTCGTAGCTCAGATGGATAGAGCACAGGATTCCTAATCCTGGTGTCGCGCGTTCGAATCGCGCCGAGGCTACCAGACCTAGGGACTTCCAGGCGGTGCCACCTGGAAGCCTTTTTTTTGGTGGGCCAAGCCAACAGGCCACCTCCCCCGCGGCATCCCCTTCAGGGCCTTGGGCGCGAGCCCCGGGCCCGCGACCGGGCCCACCCCCAAGCGGCCGATCCCCCTAGCCTTTGAGCACCCCGGAGGCCCAATGCCCCCCATGACGGCCGTGCGCGGCTTCAAGGACATCCTTCCCCAGGAGATACCCTACTACGCCCTGGTGGAGGACGCGATGCGGGAGATGGCGAGGCGCTACGGCTACGAGGAGATACGCCCCCCCGTGCTGGAGCGTACGGGGCTGTTCAGGAGGGGCATCGGGGAAGCCACCGACATCGTGGAAAAGGAGATGTACAGCTTCCAGGACCCGGGCGGCGAGTCGCTGACCCTGAGGCCCGAGGCCACGGCCGGCATCGCGAGGGCGGTCATGGAGCACGGGCTTTTGGAAGGCGCCCTCGCGGGCGGCAGGGCCCTCCGGCTCTTCGCCATGGGCCCCATGTTCCGCCACGAGAGGCCCCAGAAGGGCAGGCTCAGGCAGTTCAACCAGCTGGACGTGGAGGCCTTCGGGGACAAGGGCCCGTACATCGACGCCGAGGTCATGGCCCTGCTCATGGACATCCTGGGCCGCCTTGGCATAGGCGGCCTCGAGGCGAGGGTCAACTCCCTTGGCTGCGAGGTCTGCCGCCCCCCCTACCGGGAGAGGCTTGTCGGCTACCTCTCGTCGCGCAGGGAGGAACTCTGCGAGGACTGCCGCCGCAGGCTGGGCACCAACCCCCTGAGGGTCCTGGACTGCAAAAGGCCGGGCTGCCGCGAGGTGGCGCGCTCCGCGCCCACCTCGCTGGACGGGCTCTGCCCGGAATGCCTGGCCCACTTCGACGGGGTCAAGGGCTCGCTTTCCGCCTTGGGCATACCCTTTTCCGTGGACCCGCTCCTTGTGAGGGGGCTCGACTACTACAAGAGGACCGCCTTCGAGGTGCTCTCCGGCGGCCTCGGCGCCCAGTCGGCCGTGGCCGGCGGCGGCCGTTACGACGGCCTCACGGCCCTCCTGGGGGGCCCTGACGCCCCGGCCATAGGGTTCGCGGTGGGCGTGGAGCGGCTGGTGATGCTGCTCAAGGGCATGGGGGGCCGGAAAGCCCCGGCCGTGGCTTTCTACCTGGCCCCGCTCACGGAACAGGCCCTCCCCCGCTCCGCGGGGGTTGCGAGGGCCCTAAGGGCCTCCGGGCACTCGGTCGCCTACGACGGCGAGGCCCTGAGGCTAAAGACCCACCTCAAGAGGGCAGACAAGCTGGGCGCGGCCATGGTGCTGATGGTGGGGGAAGACGAGCTCGCCGGGGGCTACGCGACGCTCAGGGATCTTCGGACCCACGCCCAGGAAAGGGTCCCGCTCGCGGAGCTTGAGGCCGGGAAGGCCCCGGCCGTGGCCACGGGCGGGATAACGGAAGGCCCCTTGGCCTAGGTTGGCGGCAAAGGGCGGGAGGCCCGTTGGCCGGTGCCCTGGCGGCCAAAGCCCGCGAAAGCCCGCGAAAGACCGCGAAAAGACCGCGAAAAGACCTCTAAAAGACCGCTAAAAGACCTCTAAAGACCGCTAAAGACCGCTAAAGAAGACGAAAGACGGCTAAGGACCGTAAGGACGGCTATGATTGAATCCATGGCGGGGCTCTCCCGCACCCACCTCTGCGGCGAGATATCGGAGGGGCTCTTGGGCTCCGAGGTGACCATCATGGCCTGGGTGCAGCACCGCAGGGACCACGGCGGCCTGGTGTTCTTGGACATGCGGGACAAGACGGGCCTGGTGCAGACGGTATTCAACCCCCAGGAGGACCCCGACACCCACCGCAAGAGCCACGACGTGAGGCCCGAATGGGTGCTGGCCCTCAGGGGGACCGTCAGGCGCAGGCCGCCCGACATGGTAAACCCGAAAATCCCCACCGGGGCCGTGGAGGTCCTCATAAAGGAACTAAGGGTCCTGAACGACTCCAAGACCCCGCCGTTCGTGGTGGAGGACGATGCCCAGGTGTCCGAGTCCGTCAGGCTCAAGTACCGCTACCTGGACCTGAGGAGGCCCAGGCAGGGGGGGCTCCTGGCGCTCCGGGACAAGGTGGCAAGGCTCACCAGGGGGTATTATTCGTCCAACGGCTTTTTGGACGTGGAGACCCCCTTCCTAACCAAATCAACCCCCGAGGGGGCCAGGGACTTCCTGGTGCCGTCCAGGCTCAACCCCTCCCGCTTCTACGCCCTCCCGCAGTCGCCGCAGCTGTTCAAGCAGCTGCTCATGGTCGCGGGCTTTGACCGCTACTGCCAGATAGTGCGCTGCTTCCGCGACGAGGACCTGCGCTCGGACCGCCAGCCGGAGTTCACCCAGGTGGACATGGAGATGTCCTTCGCGGAGGAGGATGACGTGATGCGCATGGCCGAGGGGCACATGGCCCTGCTCTTCAGGGAGGTCCTTGGGGTGGGGCTAAGGCTCCCGCTCGCGAGGCTCCCCTATGACCAGGCCATGCTGGGCTACGGCTGCGACCGGCCCGATCTGCGCTACGGCCTGAGGATCGAGGAGATAAGCGACCTCCTCGCTGACTCCGAGGCCAAGGTGTTCAGGGACCCCGTGCGGGCGGGCGGCTGCGTCAGGGCCATAGTGGCCAAGGGCGCCCAGTCCCAGCTCTCCCGCAAGCAGCTGGACGACCTTGTGGCCCTTGCCCAGTCCCTGGGCGCGAGGGGGCTCGCCTGGGTGAGGGTCACCCCCGGCGGCTGGCAGGGGCCAGTCGCCAAGTTCCTCTCCCAGGGGGAGGTGGAATCCATCACTAGGAGGCTGTCGGCCGCGGAGGGCGACATCGTCTTCTTCGGGGCCGACAGGCCCGAGCTCGTGTCCCACGTGCTGGGGCAGATAAGGGCCACCCTCGCGGGCCTTCTGGGGCTCGTGCGGGACGGGGACTATTCCCTGTCCTGGGTGACCGATTTCCCCATGTTCGAATGGTCCCAGGAGGAGAAGCGCTACGTCGCGAGCCACCATCCCTTCACCGCCCCCATGGAAGAGGACCTGGAACTCTTGGAGACCGATCCCGGGAACGTCCGGGCCAGGGCCTACGACCTTGTCCTCAACGGCAGCGAGATAGGCGGCGGCTCCATAAGGACCCACCGCAGGGACATCCAGGAGAGGGTGTTCCTGGCGCTCGGCATCGGGCCCGGGGAGGCCCAGGCCAAGTTCGGCTTCTTCCTTGAGGCCCTGTCCTACGGCGCCCCGCCCCACGGCGGCATAGCCCTCGGCCTTGACCGCATCGTGGCCCTTCTCGCGGGCCGCGAGTCCATAAGGGACGTCATAGCCTTCCCCAAGACCCAGAAGGGCGTGTGCCCGCTGACCGAGGCCCCGGGACCCGCGGGCCCGGGGCAGCTTGCGGAGCTGGGCATCCGCAGCCTCCCCGCGAACAAGGGGGGATAAGCCCAGGGGGGGGATAAGCCCCAGGGGGGGGATAAGCCCAGGGGGCTATGGCCCGAGGGGCTATGGCCCAAGGCCCGGCCCTGCCGGGCAAAGGGGCCCGGGCGGCCCGCAAAGGGCCCCCCGGGCCGAAAGGAGCGTGAGATGGAGGTCAAGGCAAGACCCTTCCGTGCCGTGGCGGCGCCCCGCCGCTTCCGGCTGACGGACCCAGGCGGGCTTCCGTCCCTATTCCGCGACAGCTTCCCGTACACGGAGATACCAAGGATCCGCTTCGACGGGGTGATGGCGACGCCCGACCCAGCTCCGGACCCCCTCATAACCGACACCACCTTCCGGGACGGCCAGCAGGCGAGGCCGCCCTACACGGTGGAGCAGATAGTCACGCTGTTCGGGTTCCTCTCGAGGCTCGCTGGCAAAGACGGCATAATCCGCAAGAGCGAGTTCTTCCTCTTCAACCGCAGGGACCGGGAGGCGGTCGAGGCCTGCAGGGAGCTTGACCTCCCCTTCCCCGTCATAACCGCCTGGATAAGGGCGCTGCCGGAGGATCTGAGGCTGGTGAGGGACATGGGCATACCCGAGACCGGCATCCTCACCTCCATCTCCGACTACCACATCTACCTGAAGCTGGGGCTCACCCGCAAAAGGGCCATGGACAAGTACCTGGGCCTTGTGAAGGAGGCCCTGTCCCACGGCATATCGCCAAGGTGCCATCTGGAGGACGTCACCAGGGCCGACATCTACGGCATGGCCGTGCCCTTCGCCCAGGAGCTGAGGTCCCTTTCCGAGGAGTCCGGGATACCCGTGATAATAAGGCTCTGCGACACCTTGGGCCTGGGAGTCACCTACCCGGGGGCGGCGCTCCCCCGCTCGGTGCCCAGGCTCGTGCGGGCCTTCATAGAGGACGCGGGCTTCGACGGCAAGGATTTGGAGTGGCACGGCCACAACGACTTCCACAAGGGCTTCGCCAACGCGACCACGGCCTGGCACTACGGGCTGGGATCCATCAACGGCTCCCTTTTCGGGTTCGGCGAGCGCACCGGGAACACCCCGGTGGAGGCCCTGGTGGTGGAAAGGGCGGCGCTCATGGGCCACTCCGAGGGGGTGGACCTCACGGCCATAACCGAGATGGCGCGCTATTTCGAGGAAAAGCTTGGATCCCCCGTGCCCCACAACTACCCGCTCGCGGGACGCGACTTCAACGCGACCTCCGCGGGCATACACGCGGACGGGCTTCTGAAAAACGAGGAGATCTACAACATCTTCGACACCATGGGGCTCCTGGGAAGGGCGCCCTCCATCACCATCAACGACAAGTCCGGCACGGCCGGGCTCGCCCACTGGCTGAACCAGAGGCTGCACCTCACGGGCGGCCGCGAGGTGGACAAGAAGAACCCCAGCGTCCAGCGCATGCACCGCCAGATCCAGAAGGAATACGAGGGCGGGAGGCTCACCTCCATGTCGAACCGCGAGCTCGAGAAGCTCGCGAGGCATTTCATGCCCAGGGCCTTCGTGTCCCACTTCGACAGGCTCAAGCAGCACGCGAGGGACATAGCCACCGACCTTGTCCATGGCATGATCCAGAACCCGGTCATCCGCAGCATGGACCCTTCCCGCCAGGAGCCGCTGATGGAGAGGTGGGTCACCGACATCCCGTTCGTGCAGTTCATCTACGTGACCGACTCCCTGGGCATAAAGACCACCAAGAACGTGGCATCCCGCGAGGAAAAGAAGCTCTACGCGGGGGTCCAGGACGTGGGCTTCAACCTCTCCGACCGGATCTGGTTCGCGAAGCCCATGGAGGACGGGCAGGTGCACGTGACCGACTTCTACACCTCCAGGTTCACCAAGGCGCTGTGCATCACGGTGTCCGGGCCCATAAAGGACGACTCCGGGAACGCCGTGGGGGTCCTGGGCCTCGACATCCGCTTCGAGGACCTCGCCTCCATGGAGGTGGACGACATCGAGGAGATAGGCGAGCTTTAGACGCCCGCCCCGGGGGGGCGGCCTTTTGGGGGGGGACGGAATGCTGGAGGCCCTGTCGAGGCTCACGGAGAGGACGTCCTTCCCCCGTCTGAAGCTGCTCCTGCCGCTCACCCTGGTCCTGGCCACCCTCGCGACCCTGCAGTCCTACCCCGGCGAGGACCTCCCCCTGTCGTCCTCCGCCTACGACTTCCTCATGCGCCAGCGCAAGCACTCCCTGGGCGACAGCCTGGAGCCCCGCATCGTGCTCGTGACCATAGACGACGCGACCCTCGCCCAGCCCCAGGGCTCCATGGCCGAGATCTTCTCCCCGGGCGTCTACGCGGTCATCCTGAACGCCATGACGGACTCGGGCGCCAAGGCGGTCGCCATCCACAGGCCGCTCCCGCCCTCCTCCGGGAGGCTCAGCACGCCCACCGAGGAGCAGGAATGGTGGGAGGCCATCGGAAGGGCCAAGGCCCAGGGGGTGAGCGTCATATACGGCTTCCGCTGGCTCGCGGGGCTACCCGTCCTCCCCTCCCCCCGCTACGTCGAGATCATGGGCCAGGAAACCCTTGGCTTCATGAACCTGCCCAGGGACATGGACTTCAAGATCCGCGACGCGGACATCCTGTGGCCCAACGCCTATTCCTCCAACTACAACAGCTTCGCCTTCATCGCGGCCAGGGCCATAAGGCCCGAGCTCCCGACCCCGCCCGAGCTGAAGTTCCGCATCGACTACCGGGACAGCTTCCTGCGCTTCAGCTTCAACTACGTCTACCAGAGGGCCATGGACGGCGACATGGCCTTCTTCAAGAAGTACTTCGCGAAAAGCCTCGTGCTCATAGGCGACACCTCGTCTCTCAACCTGGACGTCTACCCCACGCCGCTCTCCGACTACAGGGAGGGCGACTGGTCGCAGACCCCGGCCGTCGAGATCCAGGCCTACGCCATCAACACCCTCATCAAGAACCGCCTCATGGAGAGCCCCAGCAACGTGGCGATCTTCTGCTTCTTCTTCGGGCTGGTGTTCCTTCTGTACCTGCCGCTCGTGCTGAGCGGCCCCCGCATAAGCCCCTGGCTGCACCTGTGGCCCGCGACCGCGTTCGTGGCCTACCTGGCGGTGGTGACGCTCGCCTTCGACCGCTACGTGCTGCTCCCGGCCGTCCCCGGCATGCTGGTCATACTGCTGTGCCAGCTCACCTACGCCGTGATGAGGCTTCTCTCCAGGCACAAGGTGACGAGGGCCAAGAGCAAGGCCCTGGACCTCTACCTCGACCCGGCCCTCACCGGGCGCATCATCCACGAGCCCGGGCTCCTGTCCCAGCAGGGCGAGAAACTGGAGTGCACCGTGTTCTTCGCGGACCTCGAGGGCTTCACCTCCCTTTCCGAGACCATGCGCACCGAGGACATGGTGGAGCTGGTTAACCTCTGCTACGACGCGATGAACACGGGCATAGAGCGCTACGACGGCTTCATAGACAAGTACGTGGGTGACTCGGTCATGGCCGTGTGGGGGGCCCCGCTCCCCCAGCCCAGCCACGCGGTGTCCGCGTGCCTGTCGGCTTTGGCCCAGCGGCAGCTGATGGAGGAGCTGAACGACGAGCTGAGGGCCCTGGGCCGCCCCCACCTCAACGCGCTGATGGGCCTCAACACGGGCCAGGTCATAGCCGGGAACATCGGCGGCAAGAGGCACATGGCCTACACCGTCATGGGGGACGCGGTGAACCTCGCCTCGAGGCTTGTCTCCGTCAACAAGCTCTACAAGACGACCATAATCGCGAGCGAGCAGACCGCCGCCGCCGCGTCCGAGACCATCGGCATGCGCCAGCTGGACCGGGTGCAGGTGGTGGGGAGGCGCAAGAGCATAAGCGTCCACGAGGTCCTGGGCAGGAAGGACGACCTGGACGAAAGGACGCTCGACATGGTGAACTTCTTCGAGCGCGCCCTGCGCCACTATTGGCAGAGGGACTTCCAGGGCGCGCTCGCCCGCTTCGAGCGCGCCCTCAAGGCCGTGCCCGACGACTACCCCTCCAAGGTCTTCATAGCCCGCTGCCGCCAGAACCTGGCCGAGCCCCCCGGCCCGGAATGGGACGGGGTCACCGTCCTGGGCCTCAAGTAGCCGGCACCCATGCCCGGTCACGGGAAAGAGGGGGCGGATCCCGGCATGCCAGGCCTCCCCGGCCTCCCCGGCTTGGTTCCGCGGTCCCCCAAGCCCGGGCTGGGGCTATGCATCGGGCTTTTGCTATTGCTCTGGCTAATCCTTCCGCGCCCAATGGCTTCCCCCGCCTTCGCGGCCGCGGGGGGGGCGCCCGGGGCCCAAGCCCCGGGGAAGCTAGCAATTGTCGCCGCAGGCGATGCCGAAAGGGACCTAGGAAGGGGGGGCCCCGTCGCTTCCCCGAGGGACGCGGTGTTCCTGATAGGCGCGGGGCCCGCAAACGCGACCCCTACCATGCGGGGCGCGGGGTTCCTGGTGGGAGACAATCTCGCGCTCACAAGCGCGAGCCTTCTTCGGGCCGCCATCGGGAAATCCGGCTGGACGCTTAGCCTAAGCGGCTCCCTGCTCCCGCCCACCCCCGCGAGGGTTGTGGC
>JAITKK010000239.1 GCA_031278475.1 Deltaproteobacteria bacterium | reverse complement strand
GCCAAGTTCGAGCGTCTTGTCGGCCACCAGGTCCCGGACCTCCCGGTCGTGGAAGACGCCCACGATAGCGGCGCCCCTTTCCTTGGCCTCCACTATCAGGCTCGCCACGGTCTCGCGGTTTGCGCGATCCAGGGAGGCGGTGGGCTCGTCAAGGAGTAGGATAGGGGACTCCCTTATGAGCCCCCTCGCGATGTTCACCCGCTGCCTCTCGCCTCCGGAAAAGGTGAGAGGCGGCAGCGACCAGAGCCTCTCCGGGACCCCGAGCCTGGCCAGGGCGCTTTGCGCCCTGGCCAGTGCCCGGGGCTTGGGAACGCCCTGGGATATGAGCGGCTCGGCCACTATGTCCAGGGCGGGTACCCTTGGGATGACCCTCAGGAACTGGCTCACGTAGGAGACCGTGTGGCGGCGTAGTTCAAGGATCTCCCGCTCGGAGGCGAGGGCAAGGTCAAGGTAGCCGCCTTTGTGGGCTATTAGGATGGAGCCCCCCTGGATGCGGTAGTTGCCGTAGAGGCAGCGCAGCAGGGTGGATTTGCCGCAGCCGGAGGGGCCGTTCACCGCAAGGCAGGTGCCGAAGGGGGCGCTGAGCGACACCCCGTCAAGGGCCGTGATTTTGGCGGGGCCAAGGTGGTGCAGGGTGAAGCCCTTCCTGAGGGAGCTCGCGACTATGGCGTGTTTTTCGGGCATCTTTCAGGCCTCCCCCAGGATGGATGAGACCAGGAGCTGGGTGTAGGGTTCCTGCGGGTCGTCCAGGACCTGGTCGCTTAGGCCCCGCTCTATGATGGAGCCGTCCTTCATCACAAGAAGCCTCTCGGTCAAAAGCCTTGCCACACCCAGGTCGTGGGTCACCAGCACCACCGAGAGGCCCAGCTCGGAGGAGAGCCCCCGGATGAGATCCAGGACCCTGGCCTGGACGGAGACGTCCAGGCCCCCGGTGGGCTCGTCCATGTAGACAAGCCTTGGGCCGCTAACCAGGTTCCGGGCTATCTGCAGCCTCTGGCGCATGCCGCCAGAGTACTCGGAAGGCTTGGAGTCCATTCTCGAAAGAGGGAGCTCCACCTTCCCCATCCACTCGGCTGCCAGCTTTCTGGCAGAGCCGTAGTCCCGCAGCCCCGATGAGAGCGGCCTCTCGGCCACGTTGGCCCCGGCGCTCACCCTCATCCTGAGCCCAAGGGAGGGATCCTGGTGCACGAAGCCTATGTCCGAGCGCAGGAGGGCCCTCCTCTCCCGCTCGCGGAGCCGGAAGAAGTCGAGCTCGCTTCCGTCCCTGCCCAACAGGAACAGCTCCCCCGAGTCCGGGGCCAAGGCCCCGGAGAGGATGTTAAGAAGGGTCGTCTTGCCGCTCCCGCTCTCGCCCACGATCCCCAGCACCTCGCCGGGATAGAGCTCGAAGCCCACGTCCCTGAGGGCCCTTATCCCGCCAAAGCTCTTGGATATGCCTTCCGCCCTTATGAGCGGTGTCGTCATGGGTTCCAAATCCGCACCTTTACGCTTGGGGCCTGACGGCCCTTGTCATGGCCCAATGTCATGGCCCAATGTCATGGCCCAATGCCTTGGGCCCAATGCCTTGGGCCCAAGGCATTGGCATGGGTCATGCCCTTGCATTGGGCTTTGGTCCCGGCCTTGGTTCTGCCCTGCTTCCTGGAAGCTTCCTTACGCTTCCTTCCTCAGGGTTTTTCCCGTCAGCCTGCGCCTTCCCTCGCAGTAGTCCGTGTCCGAGCAGGCGAAGATCCGCTCCCCGCGGTCGCCTGTGACCACCTCGTCCAGGAAGCTCTCGGTGGAGCCGCATAGCTCGCAGGCGCGCGGGTTGGGTGCGGCCTTGAAGGGGTGGTCGTCGAAGTCGAGGCTAAGGACGCTTGTGTGGGGGGGCACGGCGTAGACCCGTTTCTCCCTGCCGGCACCGAAGAGGTGCAGGGCCTTGGACCTATGGAGCTTGGGGTTGTCGAAGCGGGGTATAGGAGAGGGGCTCATGGCGTGGCGGCCGTTCACCATGGCGGGGTAGTCGTAGGACGAGGCGATCTCCCCGTGGCGGGTTATGTCCTCGTAGAGCTTCACGTAGAGGATCCCGTACTCGGCGTTCGCGTGGAGCTGCAGGCACTCGCCCTCCCTGGGCTCCAAAAAGCGCAAGGGCTCGGGTATGGGCACCTGGTAGACCATGATCTGCCCCTCCGAGAGGGGTGTCTCGGGCACCCTGTGCCTGGTCTGGATGATGGTGGCCTCGCTCGCCCTGTCCGTTATCCTCACGCCCGCGGTCTTTTTGAAGAACTTTTGGATGGAGACGGCGTTTGTGGTGTCGCCGGAGCCCTGGTCTATGACCTTGAGCGTGTCGGACGGGCCTATGACCGACGCGGTCACCTGGATGCCGCCCGTGCCCCAGCCGTAGGGCATGGGCATCTCCTTGCCGCTGAAGGGCACCTGGTAGCCAGGCACGGATACCGCCTTGAGAAGGGCCCTTCTGACCAGCCTCTTGCTGTCCTCGTCAAGGTAGGCGAAGTTCCCGCTCATGGGAGATCACCCCCGTCCCTTTCCGCGGGGGATGGCCCCCCGCGGGTCTTGCCCGCGGGGGGCCCGGTCCCTCCGGCCCCTTCCAAGGGGCGAAAGGAAAGGCGTTCCTCCTCGCCTTCCCTCTTCGTGTTTGACCGGTTCTTCCTGATGTCCCTTAAGAGCCCCAGCTCCGACTGGAAGTCCACGTAGTGGGGCAGCTTCAGGTGCCCCACGAAGCCCGATGCCTCCACGTTGTCCCCGTGGGCCAGGACGAACTCCTGGTCCTGGGCGGGGCCCTTGAGGGGCTCGCCCAGCTCTTCGGCCCTTAGGGCGCGTTCCACCAGGGCCATGGCGAGCGCCTTGCGCTCGTTGTTCCCGAAGACCAGGCCGTAGCCCCTCGTGAACATGGGGCCGCCCGGGCCCCCCATGAACTGGTTCACGGTCTCGCACTCGGTAAGCTCGATCTCCCCCACGACGACCGGGAAGCCCAGCTCGGCCGGGACGAAGGATACCTCCGCCTTCCCAATCCTGAGCTCGTTCACGAAAGGGTGGGTGGAGCCGAACCCCCTCTGGGTGGAGTACGCGAGCGACAGCAAAAACCCCTCGTCGGCCCGCCCCAGGGTCTGAAGCCTCATGTCCCTTCCCATGGGGAATCCCTGGGTCTCCCGGGTGATGTCGCCTGGTTCCCCGCCGCCTTCCTCGCCTTGCTCGAGGATCCCCTCGGAGAGCAGGATGGAGGCGGCCCGGGGCATGCCCTGGCTTTTGCCGGCCCTCCCAAGGGGGCTATCCGGACGGGCCGGGGTGTCGCTGTCTGGCGCGAAACCCGCCCCGGGGACCGAAAGGGCCGCGGGCCCCGGGGCGGGGATGCGGCCTTCCCCGTCGTCGGCCAGGGAGTGCTCCAAGAGCCTGTGGGTGTAGTCGAAGGTGGGCCCGAGTTTTTGCCCGCCAGGGAGATCCTTCCAGGTGGCGGAAATGCGCCTGGACAGGCGCATTTCCGAGGTATCCAGCGGAAGGCTGCGGCCGAACGAGGGATAGGCTCCCCGGGCGGCCCTTAACAGGAACGCCGCCTCCACCAGATCCCCCATGGCCTGTTTGACGGCCAAGGCCGCGAGCCTGGGGGCGTAGAGCGAGCCCTCGGCCATCACCCTCGCGACCGACAGGGCCAGCTGGGAGGCTATCTGCGAGAGGCTGAGCCCGGGGATGCCCTTTGGGCCCCGCCTCTTTTTTGCGAGAAGCCTGTGGGCCGCGTCTATGGCCTTGGCCCCGCCCTTGACGGCAACGTACATAAGCCCCCCTGACAAGCAGCAATATTGAAAATGTCCTAAATGGCCTTGGGCTTTTATATGGCCCTCAGCCTTGTGGTCCTGGGAAGGCCCACAAGTTCGTCTCCTAGGCAGAGGAACATGTCGAGGCCCTGCGGGTACAGCCCGGAAAGCGCCTCCCTTTCCTCCGCGAAGGGCGCTTCGAGCCCGATGCCCTCCAGGATAACGGCGGTCTCTATGCCAGGGCCCCTTGCCTCGAAGCGGCCGCCCCCAACCCCACCAAGCCGCAGGAAGATGGTGGCCGAAAGATCCGGCCGGGCTTCTGTGCCCAGTGAAAGCCCTTCGAGCCTTGGGAGCTCGGAAACGGATGCCGCTAGCAGGAAGGAGGCAAGCCCGGGGCTGGCATTGGCCGCCCCCGTGTGGAAGGAGACGTAGGGCCACAGGTCTTGGTAAGTGGCCGACAGCCAGACGCCAGTCCTGTTGTCGCAAAGCGCCAGGGCAAGGGCCAATGGGAGCGAGGCGTCTTCCCTGGCATTTCCCAAAAGGCCCCCAAAGGGGGCCTTTAGCCTGACCGCAGGACTCGCGAAGGCCGACAGGGCCGCCCGGAACACGCTCTGGCTGTCAAAGACAGGGTTCCCAAAGCCTGGGAGGATCCTCCCGGGCGTTGTTTTCCCACCAGGGCAGGCGCCCAAGTTTGGCCCCAAGTTTGATCCAATGTTTGGCCCCAAGTTTATGTTTTCCCCCATGTTTGCCCTCTGGTTTGCCTTATCATTCGCAAGCGTGGTTCCCATGCCTTCCGCCTATTCGTCGTCCTCGCCGCGCTTGACCGTGAAGAAGTCCACCTTGGTGCCCTCGGTCTCCATCGCGTCCCGCATGACCTCGCCCTCCCTCAGGCTTGCGAGCTCTTCCAGGATGGGCCCCACGTCATCCCGGTATCCAGGGTGGCCCGACAGGGCGTCCAGGATGGCCGCCAGCTCCGCGTGCCTGGTGTTCTCGAAGGGGGTGAAGCCGTAGCCGATGTGCCCGTCCACCTCCACGACGGAGCGGCTTATGAGCATCTCGCCCAGGTTGAAGGCCTGGCCCGTGCCGTTCATGCGGCCCTGGACCATGATCATCCCGGAGGAGGCGGCTTTCAGGAAGACAATGTCCGGAAGATCCCTTTGCCCTTCGAGTGTTTTAAGCCTGTCCTCCAAAAGGGCGGGGTCGGCGAGGCTTAAAAGCCTCATGCGCCTTTGGCGCTGGCCTTGATCATCGGCTTCCGGCATCCTGGGGCTTTGGGTCTTTCCAAGGGCGGAAGCCTTTGAAGGCGCGTCGGGATTTGGCATAAAATGCGGCCTCCGTGATATCGTCCCGGCCTGAAGGTCTTCGCCCGCTGCCCCAAGGGGGAAGTCGCCCAAGCTTATGAAGCGGGAGCCAGGGCTTTCCTGGGCGCAGAGGGTGACTTTGCCAAAGACCAGGGCATCGGTCGAGGAGGCCGGGAAGTAGTTTTTCAAGGCCCCTATGTAGCCGTCCGAGGAGTTCGGGTCGCCAAGTGTCATGTGGAAGCGGTGCTCGTCCAGGACGAAGGGGTAGCCCCACTTCCAAAAATAGCCAAGCTGCTTGGGGTTTAGCTCACCCCTTCGCCCAAGGCTCTCCGGGTCGGGCGGGAGGAAAAGCGGGTACAGGGCTTCCAAAAGGGATTTCTCCAAGGCCTGGAAGCCGTCCATGGGGCCTTCGGCGCAAAGGGCCGGAAAGCCGTTCAGGAGCCTGAGGCGCAAAGGGGCGAGCCGGAACGGGGCATGCTTGGAAAGGGCGAGCGCGATAGCCGAGGCTATCCCCTCTTTTCCCCGCTGGGTGCGGAAGGGGGCTATCACGGTTGAGTGGAAGCCGTAGACCGAGGCTTTTTTGGAATATTCCCCCGGGGCCCCGGCCCCGGGGAGGGCTGCCATGGGAAGCTCTTTCCCCTCCCGCAGGGAGTAGCCAAGGAGGGAGGAGCCCAGCCGGTAGAGGTCGCTATCCTGGTCAGGGACGTAATAGACCGCGTAGCGGTAGGGCCCGGTCCGCCCGGCGTTTCCGGCATCCTGGCTCACGTGACCTTCTTCCTCAGGTACTGGGACAGCATGTCGAAGGCCGTGACCGAGACGATGATTACCAGCATGATGGTGCAGGCCTGCGGGTATTTGTATCCCTTGATGCAGTCCCAGAGGATGACCCCTATGCCGCCCGCCCCCACCATGCCGACAACGGTCGCCGATCTGACGTTGGACTCGAAGCGGTACAGGATGAAGGATATCCACAGGGGTATGACCTGGGGGAGGATACCGAACCACACCTCCCTGATGAGCCCGGCCCCTGTCGAGCGTATGCCCTCGACGGGGCCGGGGTCCACCGCCTCCACCGCCTCGGAGAAGAGCTTCGCGAGCACGCCCGTCGTGTGGATCCACAGGGCGAGGACCCCCGCGAAGGGACCCAGGCCCACGTAGACCACGAAGAGCATGCCGAAGACCATCTCGTTGATGGCCCTGCAGAGGTCCATGAGCCTTCTGACCGGCTGGTAGACCCAGACAGGGACGACGTTCTCGGAGGACATGATCCCCAGGGGCACGGAGCAGACGACGGCGAATACCGTGCCCCAGAAGGCTATGTGGATGGTGACACCCATGTCGTAGAGGTAGATTCTGATATCCCGGAAGTCGGGCGGGAAGAAGCCCATGGTCAAGGTCACCATGTTCCCCGCATCCGACACGAGGGCGAGAGGCGATATCTCCGCCCCCCGCCAGGACCAGACGACGAAGGCCGCGAGCATCAGGAAGAGAGTCCATTGGCTGAACTTCCTCCAGAACTCCCTTGGGTGCTCGCCCAATATTTGCGAGGCAGATCTTCCGGTCATGGGTCAGCTGGCCTTCAGGGCCGCCAGTTGCTTGTCGATCTCGGCTATCCTTTCCTTGTCGGCGGCTGTTATCTTGGTGCCCCTGTCCTCGAGTGTCTTCTTCTCCTTGAAGAGCTCAAGCTCCCTGATGGGGATCAGCTGGTTGTTGTCGGACTTCTTAAAGCCCTTCCACTGAAGCGCAGCCATTATGTCGGCCTCGCTTTTGACGCCCGTCTGGCCGTAGGCGAACAGGAATTTCGTGAGGTTGTCTTTCACGTCCTGGGGCAGATCCTTCCTCCAGACCAGCGGGTCGGAGGGGATGAGCGGGCTGGTCCAGATGATCTTTATCTCCTTGGCCTTGTCCGGGGCGGTTACTTCCAGACGGCTCAGGTTCTCGTTGTTGTTGGTCGCAACGTCCACATGCTTGGTCGCGACCGACAGGGCGTTGGACTCGTGGTTGCCGGTGATGACCCTCTTGAAGGTGGTCTTGGGATCCTTTCCGTTGACCGCGAAGACGTAGTAGCCCGGGACCAGGTTTCCCGAGGTGGAGTTTGGATCCCCGTTGGCGAAGGACAGGTCTTTGGCCGCCTTCCACAAGTCGTCCAGGTTGTTTATGGGGGAGTCCTTGTTGACTATCATGTGGGAGTAATAACCCTC
The DNA here is from genome assembly GCA_031278475.1 of Deltaproteobacteria bacterium. Taxonomy (GTDB): domain Bacteria; phylum Desulfobacterota; class Desulfarculia; order Adiutricales; family Adiutricaceae; genus JAISMF01. The sequence goes on along the minus strand of JAITKK010000239.1, from coordinate 14,531 downwards.
TTGGCCGTCGGCGTTGATCGTCTGGGCGAATACCTCGCCGTCGGCCCTGTCCACGGCCACCATGGCGGACTTGTTGCCGTACCAGGCCAGCTGCACCTTGTTGAAGCGCATGCCCTCGATTATGCCGGAGTAGTCGGTCGCGAAGAAGGCATTTATCTTGTAGCCGGTCTGTTTCTCCATGTCGGCCAAGAAGGGTTCCCAGACGGTCCTAAGGTTCAAGGAGGACTCGGTGGATATAATCCCGAAGTTCAGTTCCTTCGGTGCCTGAGCCGAGGCACTGTGAGTGCCCAAGGGAAAAGAGGCAAGTATTGCCAAAAGCGCTGCGATAGCCGCACCCGTCAATAAAGAGCGAAAAAACCCGAAATCACGTGACTTCGTTTTGCGAGACATGTTGTTAACTCCTTGAGGTTTTTGTGAATCACGGCGTGGAAATCCAGGAGCTATCCCATGGGTATGCCTAAATGGGATAGGGTATTTTCCAAAGTCATGCTTTATTAAAACTTGTGGCCATTTGCGAACTTTGATTTATCAAGAATGCGGAGCCTAATTACCTGACTCGTCTTGTCCAAAGCCTGCCAAGGCCTCTCTTGCGTGCGGAGCCCTATGCGTGCTCCGGGTCCTTCCCTTCCAAGCCATTACATTCCACCAGATAGAAGGAAATCGTCGCCAAGAGAGCCGTACGGATGCTTCCATTGGAACTTTTCAAAATTGCGTCTGTTATGCAATACCTGCGTGTCTTGTTTGCATGACACCACTAATATGCAGTGTTTTCGCACAGTCTTTGTAAAATATTTTTAAAATCCGATTAAGTTTAGCTAAAATCCCCAGTTGAGGGTTTTTGGGGATTCGCCTCAGTTGGCAATGGATAGCCATAACTGGTCGGCAGTCGACAGCGTAGCCAATAGGCAGTGGACATGCATCCGGAAACAAGAGTCCGGCAAACGCCGTTATCCTAAGAATCTGCCCTAAGAATTTGCCCTAAGAATTTGCCCTAAGAACCCCACTAATTCCCACCTTTGACAAAGGTAACCATGAAGGAAATGATTGAAATGATTGAAATGATGCAAATGATGCAAATCATGCAAATTACGCAATTGGTACAATTTCCATTCTCGGGCGTAATTTTGCTATTAAAGTTGCGTTTCCTCGCTCATTTCCTTAGTTCATTTGCAATCTGTGGGAATTTAGCCCAAATTATGCGCCAAATGGATGCAGTTCCCCTGTCATGGCGTGCTCTTAGGCCGATAAGGCCCAAGACTCGCAATGTTTGGGTTTTTCCTAGTTGAGCTGGCTGAAGGAGTAGACCGTGCCCTCGGGGAACTCGTCGTCGCAATCGGGGGGCTCGTTAAAGATCTCGCTTTCGGACTCCACGAAGGGCTCGTCGCTTTCCGAGTGGTAGATATCCTTGAGGAGCTCGTCGCAGAGGCCCGTGGACGGGCCGTCGTATCGGATTCGGCCGTGGCACAGGGCCACGGCCCTGTCGCAGAACTTCTTCGCGAAGTCCACCTGGTGGAGGCTCACCACCACGGTTATGCCCTCCTCCCGGTTGAGCCGCTGGAGGATGCCCATCACGTTCCTGCTGGACTCGGGGTCCAGGGAGGCGATGGGCTCGTCCGCGAGTATTACGGAGGCCTTCTGGACCAGGGCCCTCGCAATGGCGGCCCTCTGCTTCTGCCCGCCCGAGAGGGTGGAGGCCCTCCGCCTCGCGGTCTCCACTATGCCGACCCTCTCCATGGCGATCCTTGCCAGCTCCCTGTCGCTTTTTGGGAATCGGATCAAGAGGCAGCGCCAGAGGGATGTCCTGCCCAGGGCCCCGAGCAGCACGTTGCTCTCGACGCTCAGGCGGTCAACCAGGTTGAAGCTCTGGAAGATTACCCCTATGCCGGTCCTAATCTGCCGTATGCGCCTTGAGATGACCCCCTGGCTCTGCACCATGTCGCCTCCCAGCATCAGGGTCCCGGAGGCCCTGTCGGAGGCCGAGAGCCCGGATATATGCCTTATGAGGGTGGATTTGCCCGAGCCGGAGGCCCCGATGAGGGCCACCATCTCGCCTGAGCCTATGTGGAGGTTCACCTCCGAGAGCGCCTTGGTCTTGCCGAAGGTCTTGTTCAGGTTGTCTATGCGTATCATAAGGGCACCCTGTTCTTTCGTTGGGGGGGTGTGGGCGGTCTGATTCCGTGGACGCACCAGGGATCTCTCCCGGGGCGCTTGTACGAGGTATGACACCAGGGTATTCCTTCCTCTCCAGGGAATTGTGCGGGGATTGTAAAAAATATGGGAAATCGGGTTTTGTGGCCTATAATGCTGGAATTACAAAGCTTTATTCAATAAAATAAATATGTAATACAAGTTAAAAGCTGTAATTATAATTTTAAAGCCTTGGTTGCCGGTCAATTTCAAAAGAGCATCCCTTGGGCTTCCTTGGCAATCCTGGGAAGGGGATCGCATATCGCCCCAAGGCGCTTTTATGCTATACTCTCCAAAGCCCAGCCCTTGACCTGTCCCAAAGCACGACATCCGCGCGCCAGGAATCTTTTCCGCCACACAAGAGGCGGGCAAGGCATGGGGTAATCTTCTTTCCCCTGCCCGTTGCCAGGCCTTGCCGGCCCCCTTGGCGACCCTCGCTTCCTCAAACGGCCTTGCGGCCGTGTTTTGCTTTGATACGGCTCTTTCCGCCGCCAGTCTCTGGCAGGGCCCTGTCATCTTAGTGCAAGGGTTTGAACGAAAAATAAGCGAACAATAAGCGAAAAATAAACGAAAATACGCCTAGTTTTATAGTTTTGTCACCATGAGGTAGGTATGCGCCACAAAAAGCTCCTAGTCGGCACCTTGGTTGTCCTTGCACTCCTATTCGGGGGGTACTTCGCACTGTCCCACTACTTGGGGAACAAGGCCTGGGAATCCTTCTCCCTGGCGGTGGACTCGGCAGTGGGCGAGGCTAAGTGGAAGGCGGGGGAACACACCTTCAGCCTCTTCAAGCAGACCCTTACGGTGAACGACTTCGAGGTCTTGTGGGGCGATACCTCCGTCCTTAACCCAAAGCTCTCACTAAGCGACGCAACCGAAGCCCCTGAAGGGGCCGAGGGCGCTGCCCCGGCCGCCGCGGCCCCGGAGGGCGGTGCCCCGGCCGCCGCGGCCCCAGAGGGCGGGACCCCGGCCGCCGCAACCCCAGAGGGCGAGGCCCCGGCCGCCGCGGCCCCAGAGGGCGCTGCCCCGGCTACCCCAGCCCCAGAGGGCGAGGCCCCGGCTGCCCCAGCCCCAGAGGGCGATGGGGCTCAAAGCCCTGCTGATGACAAGGATGGCGGAACTGACGCGGCCCCAGGGGCCCCTGGAGGTGATTCCGGGGCCGGGGACATTGAGACCGGGGAAGAGGAGGCGAGGGCGGAAGCCGCCGCGGATGCTGGCGCCGGGGCTGCCGCCCCAGGCGAGGAAAGCCCCGACGGCGAGGCTGGGAAGGATCCTGGTGCGGAGGGTGACGAGCCCCAGGCTGACCCGGGGGAAGACGATAACGCAGGGGCGCTGACGAGCGAGGACATTTTGGATGAACCCTTGCAAGAGGCAACGCTCGATAGCCCCTCCGCCCCGGCCACGGACGCCTCCCCGGCCGCTGACCCTGGCGCGGAGGGATCCCAGGGCTCCCCTGACGCGCCGGAAGGCGCGGCTTCAGGCGATGCTGGGGGCGAAGCCCCACCGGACGCGGCAAATGTCCCCCCTGTGCGCGCCGGCGCCATGCACATAGTTAAAATCGAGATAAAAAGAGGCATCTCCGAAGGGGATCTGCGGAACCTCCTGAATTTTGAGGACTGGAACGCGGAAGACGGAAAGGAGGTCTTCGACAAGTTCTCAGCTAGCCTTTTGACCGTGAACATGGCGGACGGGGAGTATACCGTGGATTTGGTCGTGGAGAGCGTGGAATTCGGGAAGACCGGATTCACGGCCGCCAAAGGCGAGTCGGGCAAGGGGCTCGAGACCGTCTTTAAGCACCTGTCCATTGAATCGTTCGAGCTTAAGAACTTCAAAAGCTTTCACAGGGTTAAATCCAACCCAATGATATACCAGACGACCGCCATAGGGCACATAAACCTTAAGTCGCCTGATTTCGGGGAAAACCTCAAGAACCTCGAGAACCCCGGTGATGTCTTACAGAATTTTTCCGCTGAGCTAATCGATATCGGCAACTTCTGGGGGAACATCGTATTTAATAAAAAGGAGGTGTTCAGGGCTGGCTTTGGTGGCGTGCAAGTGACGAAGTTGGTGAGCCCGGGGCTTACTGGGACCGTAAGTATTTCCGATATTAATTATAAGGAAGTTGTCGCTGTCCCAAACCCCTTGAACGAAACCGAACCGCTAGATGTACCATTTTCGGCAAACCTTAAGTCCTTCAACGCTCAAGACCTCGATCTCTCCGTGCCATTTGACAGGGTGAAATACGTTGTGGACAGCCTGCAAACGGATTATTACTCACCTACTTTCGCAAGGGTGTTCTCAGACATTTTCAGGGCTTCCGACGTATTCACCTTACCAGTCAGCGTGACAAATGCGTCCTTTGGGGGTTTCCGCTTCGAGAATGGTGTGGATTACGTCTTCACCGTTGAAACAATCAACTTCAACGGCCCGTTCAAGGCAAATGTGCTGCCCGAGAAGGGGACGATATCCGCCAATGGGGTGAGCCTGTCCTTCCCCGAGAACTTGAACGAAAACGGCATAGCGGCTCATATTTTTGAGAAATTCCTCCAGTTTACTACCCTCCCATCCTACACGGTGAGTTTCGAGCTTAATCTGAGCTCGGAGCCAGCCGTTGGGGACTTGCAGGTTACCCTTTCCTCATTCGTGCTCAACCAGCTTGCGGCGTTTTCAGGAATCATTGACTTAAGCGGTCTTACCGAGGAGAACTTAAAGAGTTTGGCTGGCCTAAGCAACAAACCTTTCCAAGAAAGAGTCGAGCCGGTTCTCCTAAGAAGGCTTGCCATAAACTATGTTGATAGTTCCTTGGTAAATAAAATATTCGAATTCAACAGCCAGCAACTCGATGTCCCGATTGATGAACTGAAGGATGCTGCGAATGGAGGATTCGAGAACTGGCTTGAATCTTTCCAAACATTGGAAGATACCTCAGACATCGTAACGGGCTTTGGCAGGTTCACTCAAAGCCCAACGTCACTCACATTCGACGCAACACCACAAACCCCGTTGAGTCTGAATTCAAAAAGCATGGGAGATGATCCGAAAGTCTACTATAATGCATTGAACATGACCCTGCGTTTCAACCAAGGTGGGCTTTGCCCAATTAAGTTCATCACAGCTGAGGCTGACGACACCTTTGAGGGCCCAGACGATGATGCTCCAGCTGATGGGGAGCCTAACGGGGACAATGGTTCCGATGAGTCTTCCGAATAGCATAACGACATCACAAGGCATAGGCATATTTATCTAGGGAATATTGCCTTATGCAATTTGACTTAGATCAATTCTGCTTGAACTCCAAACCCTAGGAACCACCCCTCCGCCTTGATGCATGCGCAAGGCGCATGACCCACCAAGTGCCATTGCCTTTGATTGAAGGTTACGATTCCATCCTCGGCTAATGCTCTTGCCTTACAAACACCCAAAACACAATCAGACTTCCCAAAAAATAAGACAGGTATATTACCGCAAACTTGTGGCTTATGCCTTGTTTATGATCATTTTATAATGGGATTTATTTTAAGCGTTAATTGCAGGCGAGACAAACTCACCAAGATGTAAACGATACGCAATATTTTTCGCTAGTTTGGGGATAATTAGTAAGCAAACTGTATGCTTGATGCATATCGGGTTTAAATATTTTTTTAGGCCATCTGTATTTTTTTAAGTTACTCAAGAAATCAGAAAATAGCATTTGCTATACTTTCTTAGCCTTACCGATCAGAGGGTTTTTCCCTTTGATTATGCGTTTTGGGTTAGAGAGTGTGGCAAAATGACCAGAGTCAGAAAATCATCGCTGTTTTTGTACATAGTAGCCTTTTTAAATTGTGCATTATCATTTCTTATACTTTCTCATAATGGTGATGTTCAGCTACTTAAAGCACCATTTCTTTTTTGTGTTTTGCCGACATTTATTGTCATTTTGACATTAATCAAGGCCTATGGTAAGTCTGATGCCGCTCTCAATTTGATTTCCATATTTTATATCATATCATTGGTTGTGTTGTCATTGATTCTAGGCACATTAAGTGAATCAATTAAAGTAATTATCCATTATCATGGGTCAATATCGCTTCCGCTTTTAAGACTTTTCTTGTTATGTTTCCCCTTTATTTATTTTGATTCTATTGAAGATCATGATGCGTTTCCTCTGAGGGGATCAGATAAAAACACATACATAACCGCTTTGTGCGTTTGCCTTGTGTTGTTTATGTCTTGTGTTATTTTAACAACCAGTTTCAGCTATCCGGGAAATTATCGAGGGATTTATCCTGAGCTAGCGTCCATGACTTTTGCAATTGTTATCATTCTAGGCATGCTTGGAGCATTTGTAGCCTCAATAAGATCATCGTTTTTTACGTTTATATTCCTCTCAACCACATTTTCTGCCTTTTTCATCTTTATATTTTCTGTATTCTGGGCAATAAGCATGCATTACAAGCCAGCGATTTTTTTAGGTGTCATATTGGCATCCTACACTGTGATTCTTACATATATCATTTTGGTGATATTCGTAATTTTACGTAATATCTATTTATCGGTCTCAGATATGGACAATGTTTTGATGAAACCCTTGGTGTTCTTGGTAAGGCATAGGCAAGTTTCAACTATATTTTTAGGTTTATTTATCTGCGGAGTAAGTTTTATCGCAGTGTACAATTTTTCCAAACCCACTATTCATGACAAACAGTACTTAGGGGATATGAAGACAATAAACATTGACTATTTTACAATTATTGTCCCAAGTTCGGTTATTCTTCTGGAGCCTAAACAGTTTTATCTCACCTTCCCCGAAGGTGATATAATCTTTAGCGAGACATCATTTGGGCCTAATGAAGCAAAACGCTCTGAACAAAGCCAAATTTTTGCTATAAACAATGTTTCGCTGCCCAAACCTTGGCTAAATGGTAAAATTGGTAATCATAGTTACCAATTATTCGTCAAAGTGGAAGGGCGAAACCTTTGGATTGTTTTGGAGATGACTTGCATCGATCACCTTCTTATTTTTAGGCATTTCACCAAAATCCCTACGGATATCATTTACACTAAAGACAATGTTTTTAGTCCAAAATCAGGGTTTGAACGACTGATTGATCCCGTGGCTACGGCAAAGGTATTTTGGTTTTTGTCGTCTGTTACAAAGTTCATGGATTATTACAAGGTGGAACCGAGGCATGGCCACATTGTTAGGGGTGACTATCGAACAGTCAATGGGGTGATTCTCACTCACCTTCATCCACCCTTTGACATAAAAAACTCAAAGGTTGTCCTTGCTTATCCTGGATCGAGTAAAGTCAGGATATATGCTAAGGGCTCTTTTGCGCCATCAAGGAAAAGTAGGAACCAGCTTGTGGAATCCCTTATTTCAACGCTTAATGCATTGCTTCATGGCTCCTACCAGATAAGCTATCTAGCGGATTTCTCATCGGTCGAGGTGTTGGGTCGTGAGGAAGTATCGATACAGATGCCCCTTACAGGTGATAAGGATCAGATTGCCCTGAACACATTCGGAACGGCAAATTTCCTTGATGAGAACCTCCAGACTCAAAACATAACGCTCTCGCTTAGCGCATTGGTCAATAATAAGGATGAGCTAGCCTTGCAGTTGGGATTCTGGAAACTGATATGCCAGACGTTGGAGTACCACCACACAATACGGCCAAGCAATCGGGATACATTCATGGAGGTGCCCGATTACGATGCCTTGAGGGTTGGAATGGAAATATCGGTGAGGGCCGCGTCTTTTAGCTATTTTTGGCAGTAATGGCGGTAGGCCCATTTACCCAAAACTGTAAATTAGGTAAGCGTTCACGGGGAAAGTCCTGCTTTTCGCATTTGCAGGGGCCTCCCTTTTACGCTTATACAATATTATAAATTTATAATACCATATTATATATTTATAATCATTACTTTATATTAAACATATAAATATGACAACGGAAAGCGCAGGCAAAATTACACAATATATAGAGATAATATAAACATCCGTCATATTCTAGTCACTAGCTTATCCAAGCTGAAGTGTAAGATTATTGAATTGGGCTTGTGAGCAAGGCATTTGATCCAAATATGGTTTTTTGGAATGCGTCAATGCCAACAGCGGGAAATTGATTTTCTTGGTTTTTTCCAATTTGACCGTTGTATTTTGTTTTTGATGGGGCTAAAAGGAGCTAAAATAAGAAGAGTTGACCCAAGCGGCCGTATGGCCTTGGGGGCAAGATTCAAAGTCCTCTAATTTTGCGAAACTTGGCTTTTATAAATAAAGCTCCATACATTTTGTAACACGTCCGCCTCTGATGACGAAACGGAGACCCTACTTTGAGCAAACCTATTTTCATAGAGGAGATCAAATCCCTTGAGGGAGAGTATTACAATCTGGAATACCACGCCATCCGTATGGATAGGACCTTGCGGCATTTTTTCGGAAAGGCCTTCGATCACTCAAGCCTGAGGGGGTTCCTTCCAGACCCGCCTAAGGGGAAAATCAACAAGTGCACCCTTATCTACAGCGATGCCGTTCTCTCTGCCGAGCTCAGGCCCTATAATCTTCCCACCATCAAGACAATGGCTATCGTGAATGTGGACAAAATAGATTTCAGCTACAAGTTGGAAGACCGCTCAGAACTTAAAAAAATTCGGGAATTCTCAGGAGCCGATGAGGTCATCATAGCCAGAAACGGCTTCGTGACAAATGCAAGTACCGCTAACCTTGTATTCAAGGATCAAGACGGCGTATTGCACACTCCCCTCCACTACATACATTCCGGCACCAAGAGGCAGTATTACCTCAAACGGCAGCTAATCACAACATTTCCAATCAAGGTCTCAGGCATCTACAGCTATAATAGCGTATACCTGATTAATGCCATGATTGATCTTGAAGACGAAGTGGGATTGTCTACCGAGTGCCTTTCAAAAATGAAGAACTATGTAGCTAAAGAGTGAAAAGTATTTTTAAATATTGCTTAGACGTTTGACATTGCAAGCAAAGCAGAAGCTATAACGCACCACAATCTTTTTGTATATTTTGAGTGTGCTGTTTATTGGTCACGTTTTAGTCAAATTGATTATCCAATTCACCCAACTTTTAATAGTAGAAGCGCGCCTCTTAAAGGTGCTCTCACTTTCTATGTTATACAGGTCTGAGCCTTTCATGATACCAATAATCTCATCGGTTGAGGGCATCTTATAGTCAACGAGGTACTTCCGAAACGTATCTCCAAAGGCAATATGAGACAAAATACACGCACAGTATGCCAACTGACGTTCTTTGTAAGGCATATTTAGTACACGTTTTCCTGTATCACTAAGCGAATAAAGGGGCAGAGTATCTTTCCTCTTTTCAATTAGTCCGAGGTAGCGTGCGGCATCGGTGTAGTAGTTTGTCTGCCTGGCATCGAAAGCGTATCGCTCAGTTATGTCATTACGGTTCAAATCCTGCGGGTAGAGCAATTCGCACAGATTTATCACTCTTGGAAAGCTATCCGCTTGTGGAAACGGTATTTCATGTTCCTTTGAAGGTATTAGCTTCCGAAACACATTTTGGATATCGCTTAATTCGATGCTTGTGTCATCGATCGAATAATTTTTTCGTGTCTTTAGCGCAAGCGACCCATAATCCAGTATATCATCAAAAGCATATTCATATAAGCTATAAATACCGTTTGAGTACACAAGGAAAACGGATCTGACGTTTTTAGGGATTTTTGGCTGCCATAGCCTATATGGGTAGTAAAGTTGTCTTACCAAGAAATCCTCGGCAATATCGAGCTTGGCCTCAAATAGGGCGAGTCCATGGATGCCTTCGTATCCGGCATCGATTTCTATCTGAGAATTTGTAACTTGGACCGAAAATGGTGCTTTCTCTTTCTTATTCCAAATATTGAAAGTAAAGCACCCAGAGCCCATCCGGCCTGAAACTGTAGGGACAATGGACTCATCTTCAAGGAACTGTGCGATAATCCCAGAGGCTAGGGCCAAGTTCAGTGCAAGTGACTCGCTTGTAATGGATGTTGAATTTAAGCTTTGGATATATGCGGGCAAAGATACCTTGGTGGTTTGTACCTCAACAGAGTCGAACCTATGGTAAACGTCAAAGTGCGAAATCACATATTCCCCCCGGCTAATGGGAAGAATCGAAAGATTGTTTTTCTGGAATATTTTCGGTAAATTGATGCTTTGATCGAATTTTGCCATAAGGCGCGGTTCCCTGAACTCTTTTATCATGGGTGCCGATATTTCAAAGCGGCCTTTGGCTTCTATCTGATTAAGGATGTCGTATTTTTCAAATAACTTTTCCCATGCCACATCGTTAAGGCTTTTTAGCCTATCAGGCATAGTTTCTTACTACAACTTCCGCTACCTCGCCCCGTTTTGCGGCATCAGAGTTGATAGCCCGTTTTGCCCGTACGATCGTAATGTCATAGGCTGAATACTGTTTTTTTATAAAATCCGTTGCTGAATTTGACAGCATGAATTTGAGACCCCGCTTGTCCAATTGATCGCAGCATTCACGAAGCCTTATTTGCTCGTCACGTGAAAAGCCTCCCTTTGAATAGCTTGTGAAGCTGGCTGTGGCCGATACCGGGTCATAGGGTGGGTCAAGGTAGACGAAGGTTCCTTTAGGGAGCATTTCCAAAACTTTGGCATAATCGATTGAGCTAAGTTTTACATTTGCCGAGTTCAGGTAGGCACTTACTGCCTTAAGTGTTTCGGCATTCACAATATTGGGGTTGCGGTACTCCCCGAATGGCGTGTTGAATTGCCCTTTGGAATTGACCCTGTATAATCCGTTATAGCATGTTTTGTTAAGATAGAGCATCCGGGCGGCTTTTTCTATGTCCGATAGCCTTGAATACTTGGCCTTGTCCCTGTCCCAATCCCGTACCGTATAGAAAACAGCGGATTTGTTTTTAAATTTTGTCAAGATCGCAATAAGGTCTTCCACATTACGCATTATGACTTGGTAGACGTTTATCAACTCATCGTTAATATCGTTTACGTATGCGTTCTTAGGTTGCAACTCGAAGAGCATGGCCCCGCCGCCAACAAAGGGTTCGCAGTATTTGGTGACTTTGGCGGGAAGCAAAGGCACAAGGTTATCCAGCAGTTGGCGCTTGCCACCGACCCATTTGAGCACTGGGGCAACCAACGCATTCTTTTTCAATGAAATGGCCCCCTTTGTTTTGGGAACTTTTTTTTCACAACCAAATTCTTCTTTTTGTTGTGCGCTATTATGCTTCATTTAGGAGCACTTTTTGATTGAAAAACAAAAACGCGAACTGTTCCCGGACATTGGCCGTACCGGAAGCGTTCGCATTTTAGGATGTTTTATGTTTTTGGCAAAAGAGACGCTTAAGCTTGCGAGGCCTGCCGGTTAGCTTTCCGAGGTCCCTGGGTAAGTTTTCATAAATGAGAGGAGGATGCCCCTAAAGGGCAAGGATTAGGTGTTTGGGCCTTATGGCGGGGACGACGGGATTTGAACCCGCGTTCTCCTGCGTGACAGGCAGGCGTGTTAGACCAATCTGCACTACGTCCCCGGAAGGCTATGTCGGACCGCGCCAAGGCTGCCTGGGCTTGTCTGGGAGAGCGGTAAAAAAATAGCTGGAGGCAGCCAGCGTCTAGTAAGTATAGCTTTTTCCGGCAATTTGTCAAGCTCTTTGAGCCATTAAATTCTAATTTTACCGACAGGTGTTGCCCTGTCAAGCCATGACCCCATCGGGCCAAGCGGCCGGGAACTCAGCTCCCGCGTTTTCTCAGGGTGAAGTAGTGGCAGGGCTCCCCCGAGGTCCTTCGGACCTCAATGCTTGGGAGGTACTGGCTCTTGAAGTGGAGTGCCCGGCAGCCGTGGGGGTGCCCGGGCTCCCAGGTGACGTAGTAATGGACGCACTGCCGGCAGACAGGGTTCTTGCCGCCCAGGATGCCGGTGCCCCTCTTGCTCAAGGCCGTACCCCGAAGAGGGTGGTGCCGACGCGGACTATAGTGGCCCCTTCCTCCACGGCCACCTCATAGTCCCCGCTCATGCCCATGGAGAGGCCTTTGAGGTTGGGCGCGTGCTTGTCCCTGAGCTCCCTCAGGGCCCTGAAGTGGGGCCTTGAGGCCTCCGGGTCCGGGTCGTAGGGAGGCATGGTCATGAGCCCCACGGGCTCCAGCGCGACATAGGCAGCGAGGGCGTCCAGGAAGTTGGGGAGCTCCCCTGGCTCCAAGCCGCTCTTGGTCCCCTCGTGGGAGACGTTCACCTGCACGTAGCAGTCCATCCGCCTGTCTAGGGCTATGAGCCTCTTGTTGAGCTCGGCGGCAAGATCAAGGGAGTCCAGGGCGTGGATGGCCGTGAAGAGGTTTGCCGCGTGGCGGGCCTTGTTGGTCTGGAGGTGCCCGATGAAGTGCCACTCCGGGCCCTCACCCACCAGGGGGATCTTCTCCCTGGCCTCCTGCATGTAGGATTCCCCGAAGAGCTTCTGCCCGGCCGCCAGGAAGGCTTTGACCATGTCGGGCCCGAAGGTCTTGCTCACGGCCAAGAGCCTGACCCCGCCCTTGGCGCGGCCGGCCCTTTCCTCGGCAAGGCCAATCCTTCCCAGGACCTCCCCAAGGCGCCGTGACGCCTCCTCTTGGCTTATGCCGGCATCCACGGGCGGGACTCCTATTTGGCGTCTTTAAGGTTGAAGTAGTAGGCGGGGTCGAAGCCGGCCTCGGAGGGGGGTATGACCCTCTTGATGGTCCAGCCGCTGTTGTTGGCGTAGTCCTTGAGGTTCACTAGCTTGGGCTTGTTGGTGATCACCCCCTTGGGGTCGGCCACCACCTTGATGACAGGGGTCAGCAGGGAGCCGTGGTTTATCTCCATGACCACGGCCACGTGCCCGGAGTTTAGCTCCACCACGGAGCCGGGCGGGTAGATTCCGACGCTCTGGACGAAGCGGTCGACCCAGGAGGGCTCGAAGTGGGTGCCCCTTAAGCTGTAGATGAACTTCAGGGCGTCGTGGGGCAGCTTGCCCTTGTGGTAGACCCTGTCCGAGGTGAGGGCGTCGTAGACGTCCGACAGGCCGCAGATGGTTGCCAAGGGGGGGATCTCCTCGCCCCTTAGGTGGTCCGGGTAGCCTGAGCCGTCCATGCGCTCGTGGTGGAAGCGGGCGACCTTTATCACCTGGTCGTCCACGTTCAGCTTCTGCTCCAGTATGATGTCCGCGCTGAGGGCCGCGTGGTTGCGCATTATGGCGAACTCGTCGTCGGTCAGCTTGCCGGGCTTGTTGAGGATGTAGGAGGGTATGCGGGTTTTGCCCAGGTCATGGAACATGGTGCCCATGCCCAGGATGCGCAGGTCGGCATCCGACAGGCCAAGGGCCTTCCCGGTGCTTATGGAGAGGACCGAGACGTTCAGGCAGTGGGTGTAGGTGTAGTCGTCGAAGCTCTTGAGCTTGATAAGGGCCGTCAGGGCGTCCTGGTTGCGGGAGACGCTCTCAACCAGCTCGTCCACGTTCTCTTGGACCTCGCTCACCTCTATGCGCTTGTTCATGTAGCAGGCGGCGACCAGGGCCTTGGAGGTGTCCAGGGCCTTGGTGTAGGCCTTGTAGGCCTTGGGGAGCTCCTTTTCCAGGTAGGTGGTGGGCTCGGGCGGCTTGGGCTGGGCGGCGGGCCGCTGGGAGGTGGACTGCCTGACGGTCCCAGGCTTGGGGGTGTAGAACTGCTTGGGGGCCGAGGAGGGCAGCTTGGACTTCTCGGTGTCTATATAGACCTCCTCGATGCCGTAGTCCAGGAGCTCGCGGATCTCGGCAAGGTCGGTCAGGAGGCGGGTCTTGCTCTTCCAAGGGTGGTTCAGCCAGCTTCTGCCCACGTCCGTCACGAACATGCCCACTGCCAGGTCCTTGGTGGCAATTTTCTTGATCATGGATACTCCTTCCGGGAAAGTCGCGTCGCACCCAAGTTTTCGCCCCCGTGGGCCAAGGGCGGGCCCGCAGGCAATCGAATGGCCCCCTTCCAAGGGCCCGGGCCCTTGGAACGGGGCCTCTGAAGATTACGCCCGGCTGGGAAGCCCAGCCGGAACGCCCTGGCAAGGCGAAGCCCCCCCATCGGACAGGGAATGCCTGCGTTGCGGGCCAAAGGTCAGCCAAAATCTTGTCTTGAGGCCTACGCCCGTGCGTTATCCGACTCCGGGCACTCTTATTGACAGAGTAAGTTTATCACAAAAGAAGGTGCTTTTTCAATCGCTTGCTCAAGGATCCCCCATGCCATCGGCATGGCCCTTAAGCTTGCGCCTTGCTTTTCCCCAAGTTTGGGCCATGGGCACGGGGAAAATCAGAAAACACCTGAACAAACATGGAAATCACTTTAACTTTTTCATATTTCGTCATTTG
>JAITKK010000232.1 GCA_031278475.1 Deltaproteobacteria bacterium | reverse complement strand
CAAAGGTGCGGCGAGCCAGGCGGCCTGAGGCCCCACGTGGTGTGGTTTGGCGAGATGCCGCTTTATATGGACGAGATCCAGGACGCCCTGGGGATGGCCGACGTGTTCGTGGCCATCGGCACCTCCGGCAAGGTCTACCCGGCCGCTGGTTTCGTGAGGGCCACAAGGGCCAAGAGAAAGATCGAGGTGAACCTCGAGGCATCGGATGTCTCCGGGAACTTCACGGAGCAGAGGATCGGAAAGGCCTCCGTCGCGGTGGAAGCCCTGGTGGACGAGCTCCTTGGCGGGTGATGCCACCCAATTGCACGGATCCATTGCAGTGCCAAATAAACCCAATCACTAAACTTTTTCAATATAAAAGCGCAACCGATCGTAACGTTATATGGTTGCGGGTTAACGCTCGCAGTCAAAGACCGCACAATTGCGGCAAACTGAGGCAAACACAGGGCAAACATATTGCATAAAATGACGCAATATTGCATAATGAATATTGCGAATAATGTTAGCATATTGAGCGGTGAAACAACACGGCATGACCCCCAATAGCGCATAATGAAAGAAGTTCGCAAAGGAAGCTCGCAAACAAAGGTCGCAACCAAAGGTCGCAACCAAAGGTCGCAATCCAAAATAGTAATCCAAAATAGTAATCCAAGATAGTAATCCAAGATAGTAATCCAAGATTAAGATTATAATCCAAGATTACAGTCCGAGACTATAATCAATGTTAGGATAATAGCGGTAAATATATAAGCCTTGCGCTTGGGTAACGATTGAATCAAAGCCAACGAGCCGTGATAAAAATAGAAAAACACACTTTCCGGACGGATATTCAGGAGCAGTCTCTCAAAGACTTTTATCCCGTAAAGACACTTGCCCGCAAAGGCCTATGTGGATTGGAGTCGCAAAAGCCATAGGCCCAAAAGCCATAGGCCCAAGAGCCATAGCCCAAGTGCCATAAGTGCCAGAGCCACGACCATTCCAAGGATTCAACCTAAATTGGCGCAAATATCCCCCAATAGCAGCTAATCCCCAAAAACAAGAGGGCGGAACCTAAGATCATGAGATTCAGGCGTTCCATAAAACTTTTCCCTGGCTTCAAGGTGAACATCGGGAAGGGCGGCATAAGCTCCTTTTCCCTCTTCAAGCGCGGGCTGTCCCTTTCCTTCGGGAAGCAGGGCACCCACCTAAACGTAGGCATCCCCGGGACCGGCCTGAGCCACAGGGTGAGGCTGGATGCGCCCCAAAAGCCTGAAAGGCAGTCCAAGGCGCGAACGGTGCGAACGCCCAAGGCGGATTACGCGGCCCAGGCCGCCCCAAGGGCACGGGTTGCCCCGGGCGCCCCGAGAGCCCCGGTTGCGCCGGTTAAACCGAGCACGCCGCCCGCCCCGCTTGCACCCATTGCGACAAAGGCAACGCTTCCCCGCAATGACCCCGCGGCCGCTCCCGCCCCGATCCCGGCTGTCTTCCGTCCGGACTGGGGACTCGATCCCTTCAAGCCCCCTACCGGAGGCCCTGGGGATCCCGGGTCCTTTGCCTACGACGAGGCCTTGAACCAGCACCGCTTGATAAAGATGCCCCCAAAACGCCCGAGGGACGCCTACCTGTCCTTCTTCACGGATCCCCCGCCCTTCACCAAGGTCCCCGTGGTCGTGTGCGCGCTTTCGCTCGTGGCGCTGGCGGCCTGCTTCCCGCTTGGGCTGGGGTTGGCCTGGAAGGCCTTTTCCATAGCCGTGTTCCTTTTCGGGCTGATATTCGCGAGGAGGGGCATGTCCGTAAGGAGGGAATGGTCGCTGAGGGAGTCGCGGATGGAGGAGCTGGTGGGGCATGCGATCTCCGGGCACTTCACAGCTATGGAGGGGATATTCGGCTTGGTGCTCGCGAGGATTGACTGGGTGTTGGAGACGGACGCCACCTATGAGATCTTCCATGACGGCATGGGCATGTCCCTGGACGTGAACCTTCCGGAGATTGAGGATTTCGGGAAAGGGCCCCCGGATGCCCAAGGGGCATCCGGGGGCGGTACTGGCAAAGCGCCTTGGATTGCCAAAAGGCAGTTCCAGCTCTTCGCCCACTCCGTGATCCTTCGCCTGGTGGGGGAGGCCTTCTACCACTTCCCGACCGTGAAGAGGGTCCTGGCCTCGGGCTACACGGACAGGGTGGGCGATATTGGCGGGGACCCGCGCCCGGAATACGTCATATCCGCTGAGTTCCAGAGGGCTAAGTGGGCCGCTGCCAACCCAACGCTCGCGGATCCCGTGGAGTGCGTGGGGCTATTCAAGGTGAGGCGCGACTTGGGGGATGATTGCGGGATGGGGAGGATTGAGCCCTTCAGCGCGGCCGACCTGGGCCTTGGCCCATGACGGAGGGGGGGTGTCCGGTGCTTTTGGGTTTAAGGGAAAATCGGGTCCCCAAGGGTCCCAAAGGGTCCCTATAAGTCCCCAATAGTCCCCAATAGTCCCCAAGAATCCCCATGGCTTCCGAGAAGCCCCCGAAACGAACTTTTGCTTGACCAGGAGGGCGCTCCCGCTAACCAAGGGCCTCCAGGTCCCTCAGCAGGCCCTCGTAGGCGTCCTCCAGGTCCTTTTCCTCTTTCTTCAGTTCCTGGCTTTTGCCCAGAAGCCCCTTTAGGAGTTCCTGGTTTTGGTAGGTGGCAGGGTTTGACAGGGCCTCCTCCACCTCCCTCAGTTTGGCCCCCAAGGCGTCGAGGGCCCTTTCCGAGTCCGCCACCGCCTGGAGCAGCTTCTTTCTCTCCCGGTCGAGGGATTTCTTATTGGGGTCGGCGTGCTTGCCCCGCTGGGAGCCGCGCTGCTTCCCGGAAGGGGCGTCCGGGAGCCCGTCCGGGCGCCCCTTGGGCCTCCCAACCGGTTTTCCCTTGCCCTTGCCATTTTGCCCGCCCGAGGGATCCGCCTTTTGGGACGTTTCCCCTTGGGGCTTTGTGGGGGGGTTCTCCCCTTCGGCCTTTTTAAGCCAGATCTCCCGGTAGTCGTCGTAGTCGCCCGGGTACACGGAGAGACCGCCGTCTTCCAGGATGCCGACGGAGCTGGCAAGCCTGTTGATGAAGTGGCGGTCGTGGCTTATGAGGATCATGGTGCCCTGGTAGTCGGAGAGGGCCTCCTCGAGCATCTGCCTGCCCGCGATGTCCAGGTGGTTGGTGGGCTCGTCCAATAGAAGGAGGTTGGGTCCCCCCATCATGATCTTCGCCAGCACCAGGCGGGTCTTCTCCCCTCCGGAGAGGACGCCCACCCTCTTGAAGACGTCGTCGCCCGAGAAGAGGAAGTTGCCAAGGACGGATCTCTGGCTGCCCAGGTTCAGGGAGCCGGCCGACAGGGCGAACTCCTCAAGGACGGAGTTCCCGGCGTCGAGGGAGTCCATCTGGAACTGGGAGAAATAGCCTATGTCCACGTTCTGGCCAAGGTTTATGCGCCCCGAGCCTGGCGCAGCAATGCCTGCCGCGAGCTTTATAAGGGTCGACTTGCCCCTGCCGTTGGGCCCCACCAGGGCAAGCCTTTCGCCCCGTCTCAGTATGAGGTTGAGATCGGAGAACACCGTAAGGTCCCCGTAGGACTTTGACACATGCTCCATTTCCAGGACCCTGTCGGGTCCCCTGCGGCCGAGCGGGAGCCTTAGCCCGAAACCCACGCCCTCGTCGGTCTCTGGTTTTTCCAGGCGTTCCATGCCCTCCAGGACCTTCACCCTGCTCTGGGCCCTTCTGGCTGTGGAGGCCCTGACCCTGTTGCGGTCTATGAATCGCTGCAGCTCCCTTATGCGGCCCTGCTGGTTCTCGAAGGCCTGGGTCTCGGTCTGGAGGCGCAGGGACTTTTGGGAGACGTAGGACTCGTAGTCGCCCTGGTAGCTGTCGGCCCGCCCCTGGCGCAGCTCTATTATCTTCTGGCTCACGTTGTTTAGGAACACCCGGTCGTGGCTCACCACGATTAAGGCCGAGCTCGTTCCCTTGAGGTAGCCCTCAAGCCATATGAGGCTGTCCAGGTCAAGGTGGTTGGTGGGCTCGTCCAGTATCAGGAGATCGGGCTTGGAAAGGAGGAGCCTCGCCAATACCGCCCTCATCACCCAGCCTCCGGAGAACTCCTGCAACCCCCTTGAAAGATCGCTTTCCTGAAATCCCAGGCCCCGCAGGATTTTTTTGGCCGAGGCCTCCTTTTCCCAGCCGCCCAGGCGCTCGAAGTCGTGGAGCAGCCTGCCCTGCCTCTCGGCCAGGGCCATTATCCCCTCTTGGTCCATGCCGTGCCCGGGGGAGCCCGTCCCCGCGAGCTTTTCCTCCACCTCCCTGAGCTCCCTTTCAACCTTCCTGTATTCCGGATCGGTGTCCAGCACCAGGTCCAGGAGGGCCACCCCAGGCTGGGTCAGGATCTCCTGGGGCAGGTAGCCAATCCTCAGGCCCTTGGCCTTGGTCACTATCCCCTTGTCCGGCTGCTCGTCGCCCAGGATTATCCTTATGAGCGTGGTCTTGCCCGCCCCGTTGCGGCCCACAAGGCCTATGCGCTCCCCGGGCTCGACCGCGAGCGTCACGGAGTTGAGCACGTCTTGGCGGCCGTGGAACCTTGTGACGTCTGAAAAGGTGACCAGGGACATGTTCCCCCTTAAGGATAAAGGCTTGCCTGACGCCCAGGGAAAACCGGGCTTGCTTGTATCGGGCCAAAAGGCTGCCCATGTATCGGGCCAAAAGGCTGCCCATGCATCGGGCCAAAAGGCTGCCCATGTATTGGGCCAAAAGGCCGCCCAAAGGCCTGTGACGGCCTGCCAAGGCCTGCGACGGCCTGCCAGGGCCCCCCCCTGGGGGGAACCAAGGCTAGCGACTATATACAGCATGGGGGTGGATCATGCAACCGCCATGAATCTGCCATGCGGCCATCAGGCGGCCATCACGGAGCCATCACGGAGCCATAACGGAATAGTGGGGCAGGTGGGTCCCCTAAGGGGGGCGGGGGGAGGGGCCTGAAAGGGGCCTTTTGCGGCCCGGGCCGCAAAAGGGGAAGGCCCTCCCTAGGGGAAGGCCTTCTCAGCGGACTTGGCAGGGGAGGTATTTTGACGCGAGATCCCTAAGGCGGGTAAGATCGCGGGCCCCGGGTTGTCTGGGGTGGGTTTCAAGAAAGCTTGGGGATAGCACCCCCCTGGAGGGGTCCATCCTCTGCAGGAAGAGGGTCGCGTCCCCCGAGGCGGCCCTGGCGATGGCCTCTATCGCGGCGTCGTCCGCGAAGGGGAGAGCAACCGTGGTCCTGAACTCGTGGGGGACCGGGCTTTCCTTGAGGATGGAAAGGGAGAGCGGGATCCCTTGGCTTTCCTTTGGGCTTGCGAGCCCGGGTGGGTAGTTTTCCGGGTCGGCCTTGAGGTCCATGGCGACGTAGTCAAGGAGCCCGGAAGCCAACAGATCGCCTAATATCCTTGGCCTAGAGCCGTTGGTGTCTAGCTTTACCTTGAAGCCCAGGGCCCTTATCTCCCGGAGGAAGGGGGCGAGGTCCCCCTGGAGGGTGGGCTCCCCGCCGGAGAGCACCACCCCGTCGAGGAGCCCGCGCCTTGTGGCCAGAAAGGACAGCACCCCTTCAACTTCCAAGGGATCGCCCTCGGGGCCATCGGATTCATTGGATTCAAAGGATCCGATGGCCCCCACCAGGGCCGGGTTGTGGCAGTAGGGGCAGTGGAAGTTGCAGCCCTGGGTGAAGACGACCGCGCCAAGGAGCCCAGGGAAGTCAAGCGTCGACAGTCTTAGCAGTCCGCCCAGGCGCACCCATGCCTCCAAGGCGGGCGGCCCTCTTGGCCCCGCGCGGAATATGGTCCATGCCCTTGTCGCTTGAAGCCCCGCTACCCTTGCCCACGGAGTAGACACGGCGCATGCCGAACTCCTTCCTCTTGCCCTCGTTCCACCTGGTGACGGGCCTCAGGTAGCCCACCACCCTGGAGTAGACGTCGGACTTGGCCCCGCACTCTGGGCAGACGTGCTCCTCGCCCTTGAGGTAGCCGTGGTTGGGGCAGACCGAGAATGTGGGCGTGAGGGTGAAGTAGGGGAGCCTGAAGTTGTTGGTTATCTTGCGGACCAGGTCGCGCACGAGGAAGGGGTCGCTTATCTCCTCGCCGATGAAGGAGTGGAGCACCGTCCCCCCCGTGTAGGCCTGCTGCAGCTCGTCCTGGAGGGAAAGGGCCTCGAAGAGGTCGTCCGTGTGGTCGACAGGCAGGTGGGTGGAGTTGGTGTAGAAGGGGATGAACTCCTTTTCGCCGTTGGGCTTGAAGCCCATCATGGCCCCGTTCGCGAATATCATGCCAGGGTACTCCCTGTCGAGCCTTGCCAGCCTGTAGGAGCAGCCCTCGGCCGGGGTGGCCTCGAGGTTGAAGAAGTCCCCCGTCTCCTCCTGGAAGGAGGCGAGCCTGTCCCGCATGTGGTTGAGGACCCTAAGGGCGAAGGCCCTGCCCTGGTCGGTGGCTATGGTCTTGCCGAAGAGGTTCATGGCGGCCTCGTTCGCGCCCACCAGGCCGATGGTGGAGAAGTGGTTGGACCAGTAGCGGCCGGTGCAGGATTTGACGGACCTCAGGTAGAAGCGGGTGTAGGGGTATAGGCCGCCGTCCGTGAAGCGCTCCAGCTCCTTGCGCTTGGTTACCAGGCTCTCCTTGGCTATGTCCATCAGGGTGTCGAGCCTTTCGAGGAACTCGCCCTCGTCCGCCGAGAGGTAGCCTATGCGGGGGAGGTTGATGGTTACCACCCCCACGGAGCCCGTGAGCGGGTTGGCACCGAATAGCCCGCCCCCCCGTTTTCTGAGCAGCCTGTTGTCCAGGCGCAGCCTGCAGCACATGGACCTCGCGTCGTCCGGGTCCATGTCGGAGTTCACGAAGTTGGAGAAGTAGGGTATGCCGTAGTGCCCTGTCATGCGCCAGATGGGCTCGAGGTTGGGGTTGGCCCAGTCGAAGTCCTTGCCTATGTTGTAGGTGGGTATGGGGAAGGTGAAGACCCTGCCCTTGGCGTCGCCCTCCATCATCACCTCCGCGAAGGCGCGGTTCAAGGTGTCCATCTCCTCCTGGTAGTCGCCGTAGGTGGTGTCCTGGGGCTCGCCGCCAATCAGCACGGGCTTGTCCCGGAAGGCCTTGGGCGGGGTGAGGTCCATGGTGATGTTGGTGAAGGGTGTCTGGAAGCCCACCCTGGTGGGGATGTTGATGTTGAACATGAACTCCTGGAAGGCCTGGCGCACCCCCTTGTAGCTCAGCCCGTCGGCCCTTATGAAGGGGGCAAGAAGGGTGTCGAAGCTCGAGACCGCCTGGGCCCCCGCCGCCTCCCCCTGGAGGGTGTAGAAGAAGTTCACCAGCTGCCCGAGGGCGGACCTAAGGTGCCTGGGCGGCGCGCTCTCCACGTTCCCGGAGATGCCCTTGAAGCCCTCCTTCAATAGATCGTAGAGATCCCAGCCCACGCAGTAGACCGAGAGAAGGTTGAGGTCGTGGAGGTGCAGGTCCCCGGACTCGTGGGCGGCCCTGACCCTTTCGGAGTAGATGTCGTGCAGCCAGTACCTGGACGTGACCCCGGAGGCTATGAAGTTGTTGAGGCCCTGGAGGGAGTAGCCCATGTTGCTGTTCTCCTTCACCATCCAGTCCAGGTTGTTCAGATACGAGTCCATGGTGGCCGAAAAGCCCGCCTTGGCGAGCGCCCGGTTGTGCGCCCTCTGGGCCCGGTAGAGGATGTAGGCCTTGGAGGTCCTGTGGTAGCCGGCCTCCGAGAGGGAGGTCTCCACCATGTCCTGGGTGGCCTCCACGTCGAGGACCTCCGATTCGGAAAGCCCCCCCATCTTATGAAGCACCCTCAGGGTGATGTCCCTGGCGGCCTCTTCCCCGAACTCGCCGGTTGCGGCCCCGGCCTTCAGAATGGCCTGTGTGATCTTCGCCTCCTCGAAGGGCACGAGCTGCCCCTCCCTCTTCCTTATCTGCTGTCGCGACATTTGGGCTGTTTCCTCCTATGCGCTCCGGCCCTTTCCAAGGGCCGTCCGTTTTCGCCTGAAAGGCAACTTATGGATTATTGGTGTCAATGTATTAATATGTGATGATTTTCTGTAATCTTTGAGGCGTCGGCCGTGCGGCCTGATGCTTGAGGCGTTTGCCCTCGCGGGACTTTTT
>JAITKK010000230.1 GCA_031278475.1 Deltaproteobacteria bacterium | reverse complement strand
ACGCGATGACCCAACGGATGACTTACGGATGACCGCCAACGCCGCACCAAGGGAACTCCCGATAAAAGAGGCCATGCTGCTCTCGGCGGGGATGGCCACAAGGCTCGCCCCTCTCTCGGGGCTAAGGCCCAAGGCCCTATTCCCGCTCCCGGGGGGGCCCATCCTGCGGCAGTGGCTCGACACCCTCGCAGGGGGCGGGGTCCGCAGGGTGGTCGTGAACGCCTTCCACCTGGCCCATATGATAGAAGATGCCGTCGCCGCCTGGCGGGACTCCTATCCCGGCATGGAGATAGTCGTATTGAGGGAGCCCGAGCTCTTGGGTACCGGCGGCGGCGTGAGGAACGCCCTTGGGCTGTTCGGCGGCCCCTTCATGGTCCTTAACTCCGACATCCACACGGATTTGCCCCTTTGCGGCCTTTGCGAGGCGCATATCTCGCAGGGCTCGCCTCTCGCCACAATCGCGGCCGGGCGCCTTCCTGGGGGCACCGTGTCAGCGGCGGAGGATGGGTCTGTCCTTGCCTTCAGGGCGGCCGGGCCGGTCAAAGGCGAGGCCGTCAGGCTCTACGGGCTGGGGATGATGGTGCTCTCCCTTGACGCCGCCGGGGCCTTGCCCTTGGGGAACTCGGATCTGATCATGGGGCTCGCGGGCCGCATAAGGGCAGGTGGGAGGGTTATGGCCTTTGTCCCGGACATCCCCCTGGACGGCTCGAAGGATGGCTACCAATGGTCGGATCTTGGGACAATGGCCTCCTACCACGCCCTGAACCGAAGGCTCGCGGAAGGCAAGATCCTCGCGGCCGAGGGCTCCTTCATCCTGGGGAGGGTCTCGGGCTTCCTGGTCGCGGAAGCGGGGGCAACGGTTTCCGACGGGGCGATGGTGGAGGATTGCGTGCTCTGGTCGGAGGCAAGGGTTGGGAGGGGCTGCGAGCTGAGATCCATGGTGGTGGCTGGCAAGGCCATGGACGGGCTCAGGATGTCGGGCGGGGCGATAACTGGCTGACGGCGATTGCTGGGGATTTTCGGCCCATGATGGCGATTGATGGCGATTGATGGCGATTGATGGCAAATGATTGGGAATGCCGCGGATTATTGGAAGATTTTATAGATTTTGATGAGTTATTGGGATTTTTT
This sequence comes from Deltaproteobacteria bacterium, assembly GCA_031278475.1. Taxonomy (GTDB): domain Bacteria; phylum Desulfobacterota; class Desulfarculia; order Adiutricales; family Adiutricaceae; genus JAISMF01. The sequence continues at coordinate 9,152 of JAITKK010000230.1, read as the reverse complement.
GTTGATAGTGAGAGCTATTCGCGTTAAAATGATGCTTTCTTAATCTTTTTTTTTCCGGGCTTTCGCCCACCCACCCGGAGGGCCTTTGGCCCCCCAAGGAACACGATGGAAGACACGCTTCCGATGGCCCTCAAATGGGCGGACGCCCAATGGGAGGGAAGCCGCGGGTCGGTGCCCGAGCCCATGCGCCCGGACGCGTCCGAGCGCTGCTACTACCGGCTCAGGAGGGAAGGCGTTCCTTGCACCAGGCTTTTGCTCGTGGGCCCGGATCATAGCGAGAACCTCCGCTGGCTGCTTCTGGGAAGGGAGCTCTGGCATGCCGGGTTTTCGCTTCCGAGGATCCTGTCCGCGGACGCGGGCAGGGGCTTCTTCCTGTTGGAGGATCTGGGCGACCTGCGCCTGGACCGGGCACTCCGCCCGGAATCCTTTCAAAAGGCCGACAAAGGGCCCATATCGGCCAAGGCCCCTGCCGATACCCAACCCGACACCCAACCCAGGGCAAATGGCGCGGATATCCCGCCCGCGGCCCTTTTGGCCTACGAGAGGCTGATGGTTTTAACGGCCAGGCTCCACAACGAAGGGCTGGGGGTCCTCTCCAGGTTGGCAGGGCATTTTTGCGAGGAATACACGGCGGGATTCGCGATGGGGCATGAGTGGGGCTATTTCCTGAAGGGGCTGGGGCTTTTGTCCATAAGTTACGTGGACGTTCCTGGGCTAAGGGAGGAGGCCATGGCCTTGGCGGAAAGCATCGTCTCGGGCGAGGGGGGGGTCTTCATCCACCGCGACCTCCAGAGCCGCAACGTCATGCTAAGGGACGGCGAGCCATTCCTCTTGGACTGGCAGGGCGGGAGGGTTGGGCCTTCCTCCTACGATCTGGCGTCCCTTCTGTGGGATCCCTACGCGTCCCTTCCCGAGGGGCTGCGGGAGGGGCTTTTGGATTGCTACCTTTCCGCGAGGAAGCCTCTCGGCGTCGACCCGGAAAGCTTTCGCCGCAGGGTGCGAAGGGCCGCCGTGATGCGGCTCATGCAGGCATTCGGGGCCTATGCGCGCCTCTCGGTGGAAAAGGGCCTCGCCGGGTACGCGGATTATCTGGAACCCGCGCTGGAGGGCATTGCGGGGCTTTTGGGGGCTTTCGCCGCGGGTGGCCTGGAATCCGGGCCGAAAGTCGGCGACGCCCCATTGGGCAAGGCCGGCCCCGACGCAAGCGGCGCTGCCTACCCGAGGCTTCTCGCCTTGGCGGAAAGCTCCCTTGCGGCGTTGCGCTCCTTGGACACGGTCGCCTCCGAAAGCCAGGGCCTTTAGGTGGGGGCCGTAATCGCGATAGTGGGTAGGCCGAACGTGGGGAAATCCTCGCTGTTCAACCGCCTGCTCGGAAGGTCCGCCGCGTTGGTCGACGACAGGCCGGGCGTCACAAGGGACCGGGCCTACGCGGTCTTCCAGGAGGGGGGGCGTGAGGGCGTGCTTGTGGACACCGGGGGCCTGGGATCCCCCGGGGACGATCACCTCTCCGGGGCCATAAGCGGGCAGGCCCTGTCGGCCTTGGAGGAATGCGACCTCGCGCTGTTCGTGGTCGACGCGATGCTGGGGCCGCACCCGGACGACCAGGACATAGCCAAGGCCATACGCAGGCTAGGGAAACCCTGCTTACTTTTGGTCAACAAGGTGGATTCCCCCGAAAGGGAGCCCGAGGCCCAGGAGTTCAGGAAGCTTGGGTTCCCGGAGCTCCTGCCCGTCTCCGCCGCCCACGGCTACGGCATGAACGCGCTGAAGGGGGCGCTTTTGGGGCATCTTTCCCCGGCAAGGGAGGCAACGCCTGACTCCCCGCCGAGGCTCGCGGTCATCGGGAGGCCCAACGCCGGTAAATCCTCCCTAGTGAACAGGCTCCTGGGCGAGAGCCGCCTGGTGGTCGACGCGAGGCCCGGCACCACCCGCGACCCGGTCGACGCCGGGATAACCCGGGACGGCAAGGCCTACGTGCTGGTGGACACGGCGGGCATCAGGCGCAAGGGCAGGTTGTCCGACAGGCTCGAGAGGGTGTCCGTGCTCAGGGCCCTGAGGGCCTTGGCCGACGCGGACGTGGCCGTGCTGATGGTGGACGCGACCACCGGCCTTTCCGACCAGGACGCGCACATAGCCGGGCACGCCTTCGAGGGGGGCAAACCCCTTATAATACTCCTCAACAAGTGGGACACCGTGAAGGACAAAAAGGGGGCGAGGGTCGCCTTCGAGCGGGATCGGGAGCTTAAGATGTCCTTCCTTGAGAGCTCGCCCTGGTTTCCGGTCTCCGCAAGGACGGGGGGCGGGCTCAAGCAGCTCTTCCCAACGGTTGACAGGATGATGGCCCAGTATTCCTTCACCGCCCCCACCTCCGACGTCAACAAGGTGATAGAGGCCGCGGCCCTGCGCCACAGCCCGCCCCAGGTGGGCAAGGTGCGGCTCAAGTTCTACTACGCGACCCAGGTGTCCACCAGGCCCCCGGGTTTCGCGCTGTTCGCCAACCGCCCCAAGGGCGTCCACTTTTCCTACAGGCGGTTTTTGAAAAACAGCCTGAAGAAGGCCTTTGGCCTCGATCTCGTGCCCGTCAGGCTCTTCATAAGGGCCCGCCACGAGGACAGGCACAAGGGCGGCGGGAGGAACGATAAATGAGGAAAGCGGGAAAGCGCGATGATTCCAGGAAGGCAAGGGCCGGGCACGCCGGGCTTGCGCTGCCTTCCTTGCTTGTGGCGGTAATCGTCGCCTGCGCCGGGGCGGCCCTCGCCCAGGGCGGGGCCTTCGCGCCCGAGGACGCGGGGCCCGCGGGCCCCGCGGACGGGGCCATGACCAAAGAGGAGCGTGAGGCCTTGGCGGCCGAGCTGGAGGCCGCCCAGGGGCTGCCACCCGCGATACTTTTCGCCGTAAGGGGCGACGGGGATTTCCAGAATTTCGGGCGCTCGGCAATATCCGGCGCGAGGCTCGCGCACAAGGCCTACGGCGGAGGGTTCGAGCTTATCGAGGAGAGCGAGGGCGGCGGCCCCCTTCCCGGGAGGGTCGCGAACTTCGCGAGGGTAAGGGCCGCGGCCGGGCACCTCTTCGAGGGCAGCCTGGAGGAAAACGCCCCCTACTACCGCCGCTACGGCATACCCGTGCTGCTCCCCTATCTGGACAACTGGGAGACCGGCCTCCTCGGGGGCGGCTTTTACCAGCTGATGCCGAACGTCCCTGCCCAGGCGAGGCTTTTGGCGGACAGGACATTGAGGCCGCCCACCACGAAGCTCGCGAGGATCGTGATACTCGAGACACCCGCGGCCCCCTTCGAGCTCTTCGCGGACACCTACGTCGCGACCCTGAAGGACCCGCAGGCCCTTTCTACCGGGCGGACGAAGAGGAGGGCGCTCCCCTCCAAGGTGAAGATCCTCCGCTACGTGATGAGGGACATGCGGGAGCTCCCCATGATAATAGAGAGCAGCAAGCTGACACCCCAGGACTACGTGGTATTGGCCCTCTCCGGCAGGCAGGCGGTGCAGGCGGCGCCCTTCTTCGTGGAGTCCAATTTCCAGAAGGCCATATTCCTGGGAGGCACCGCCCTCGCCACAAGGGACACCTGCCTCGCGTACCTCGCGGCCAACCTGAACCTTGAGCTGGTGCTGCCCTTGGATCTCAGGAACACCAAGATCCAGGCCCTCAGCGAGTTCGTCCACCGCTACCGCATCGAAAACAAGCAGGAACCCGCCTGGCCGTCTGTTCTCGCCTACGACGCGGTGGCGCTTGCCATAAAGGCGAGCTCGGTCCCGCAGGCCTCCATGTACCTGGACGGGGCCGAGGCCCCGGAGGGGCTCGCGGGCAGTTACGCCTTCTCCGAGGGCAAGGTGCCCGGGGAGGTGGTGAGGGTGAACAGGGACTCCACGGTCTATTACCCATAAGAGGCCCATAAGTGCCCCTTAGCGGCCCATAGCGGCCCATAGCGGCCCATAAGTGTGGGCCATGAGCGGCCCATGAGCGGACGAAAGGCCCAAGGCGCCCCGCCTTCCCAAGGCGGGACGCCCCCCCCAAGCAAGCGCGGCCCCCGCATGCCAAAATCCATAATACATCTGGATCTCGACTCCTTTTACGCCTCGGCCGAGGTCCTGGACGATCCCTCCCTTAAAGGCCTGCCGGTGATAGTTGGCGGGACGGCTAGGCGGGGGGTGGTATCCACGGCCTCTTACGAGGCCAGGGCATTCGGGGTGCGCTCGGGCATGCCAACGGCCGAGGCCAGGGCCAGATGCCCCCAAGGGATCTTCCTTCCCGGCAGGATGGGCCGCTACCGCGAGCTCTCCGACATGGTGATGGCGATCTTTTTGCGCTACACCCCGCTGGTGGAGCCATTGTCCCTTGACGAGGCCTTCCTGGACGTGAGCGGCTCGGAGGCCCTGTTCGGCCCCGCCGTGGGGATTGCCGAACGCATAAGGGCCGAGGTCCGCGAAGAGACAGGGCTCACCATATCAGGTGGGGTCGCGACCCAGAAGCATATCGCGAAGATTGCCTCGGGCCTCAACAAGCCCGACGCCTTGACGGTAGTCCCGCCGGGGTCCGAGCTGGATTTCCTGTGGCCGCTGGACCTAAAGAAGCTCTGGGGCGCGGGCAAGGTCACCCAGGATAGGATGAGGGCCAGGGGGCTCAGGACCATCGGGGATCTCGCGAGGCTCCCGGAAGGCTATGTGGCCTCCTGGCTGGGCGAGGGCGGGAGGCACATGTGGCATCTCGCGAACGCAAGGGATTTCCGGGAGGTGGTCCCCTTCCGGGAGGCCAAGAGCGTGGGGGCGGAGGAGACCTACGGCGAGGATATCCGGGGCGGGGAGGCGGTCAGCCGCGAGCTTCTCAGGCTCGCCGTCAGGGTAAGCGAAAGGCTCAGGCAGGCCGGGCTCTCGGGCCGCTCTGTCACGGTCAAGCTGCGGGATCCCTCGTTCAAGACCATCACCAGATCCAAAAGCGTCCCGGAGCCCTTGGAGGACTACCTGCCCATACACAGGCTAGCTCTGGAACTGGCCTCCGGAAGGACGGGGCCCTTCCGGCTCTTGGGCATCCAGGTGGGGAAGCTGGGCCCCCCGGCAACAGCCGCCGAGGCCCAAGAGACTGCCCCTCCCGCGGGCCCGAAACCCCTCTTCGGGGATGGGCCCCCGAAGAAGGCCCCGGGCGCGCCCACGGCGCGCCCGGGGCTCTCCGAGGCAATGGACCTCATAAACGAAAGGCACGGGCGGCACGCCCTGGGCCCCGCGACCCTTCTGGACGGGCAGGGAAGGCCCGGGCGCAAGGGCCGCAAGCCCTGAGGCCCTGGAGAGCCCTTGAGAGCCCTTGGAGGGCCCCTGAAAGGCCAATAGAACGCCCTTGGATCGCCACTGGAAGGCCACTGGAAGGCCACTGGAACGCCCCTTTGGGCACTGGGAAAGCCGCCCCGCTTTGGTTTATAATCCTGGGCATGGCTCTGATCATAGTCCTGCTCGTGGCCTTGCCCATGCCTAATGACTGCGGGGCTTTCCCGCGGGCACTTGCCCGAAGGCATTTACCTAATGCCCTTGCATCAGCGGCATTCGTTCCCGGGATGCGGATTAAGGGCCTTGGGCATAAACCCATGAAACCTTCCCAAAAACCCGAAAAACCAATCGAAAGACCATAGGCATATGACTATCCTTGTGACCGGCGGCTGCGGCTTCATTGGCACCAACTTCATCCTGGACTGGGTGCGGGAGGTGGGCGAGAGGGTGGTCAACCTCGACAGGCTCACCTACGCCGGCAACCGGGACAACCTCTCGGGGCTCCCGGAAGAGTCCTACCTCTTGGTGGAGGGGGACGTCTGCGACGGCCCCCTTGTGTCCAGGCTTTTGTCCGAGCACTCGCCAAGGGCGGTTGTCCATCTCGCGGCCGAGTCCCACGTGGACAGGTCCATAACGGGGCCCGCGGAGTTCATAAGGACAAACGTCCTTGGTACCTTCACGATGCTCGAGGCCGCAAGGGATTTCCACCAGGGCCTTACGGAGGCGCGAAAAGGCGCGTTCCGCTTCCTGCATGTGTCGACCGACGAGGTCTACGGGAGCCTTGGCCCGAGCGAGCCCCCCTTCACGGAGGGTTCCCCCAAGGAGCCCAACAGCCCGTACTCCGCGTCCAAGGCCGCGGGCGATCACCTGGCCAGGGCCTGGCACAAGACCTACGGGCTTCCGGTGGTCGTCACCAACTGCTCAAACAACTACGGGCCCTACCAGTTCCCGGAAAAGCTCATACCGCTCATGATACAGAACGCCCTGGAGGAAAAGCCCCTGCCCGTCTACGGCGACGGGCTCCAGGTCCGCGACTGGCTCCACGTCTCGGATCACGCGAGGGCCCTGCGGGTCGCATTGGAAAAGGGCATACCCGGCGAGACCTACAACATAGGCGGCAACTCCGAGAGGAACAACATGCAGGTGGTCGGGCGCTGCTGCAGCATCCTGGACAGGCTGATCCCGCCCAAGGGGGTAAAGGAAAGGGTGTCGCTCATAAGCCACGTCACTGACAGGCCGGGCCATGACCGCCGCTACGCCATAGACGCGGGAAAGATAAAGGCCTTGGGCTTCACGCCCTCCCTGGGCTTCGAGGAGGGGCTGTTGCGGACCATAGAGTGGTACCTGGACAACCAGAAGTGGGTCAAAGACGTCCTAAGCGGCGACTATATGCAGTGGAAGAGGGAAGGGGGGACTGTATGAGCGGGGAGGCCGAAAGGAAGGGCATAATACTCGCGGGCGGGGCCGGGACCAGGCTGTACCCGGCCACCTTGTCTTTGTCCAAGCAGCTCTTGCCGGTCTTCGACAAGCCGATGGTCTACTACCCGCTCAGCACCCTGATGATGGCGGGCCTGAGGGAGGTCCTGGTCATATCCACGCCAAGGGACATCCCGGCCTTCAGGGAGCTTCTGGGGGACGGCTCCAAGTGGGGCATGGAACTGTCCTACCGGGTCCAGGAGAGGCCCGAGGGGCTTGCCCAGGCGCTCATAATAGCCGACGACTACCTGGCAGGGGCCCCCAGCTGCCTCATACTGGGGGACAACATCTTCTACGGCTACGATCTGGAGCGCATCCTGAGGGGGGCGGTCGGAAACCAGCGGGGGGCGGTCATATTCGCCTACCACGTGGACGAGCCGGGCCGCTACGGCGTGGTGGAGTTCAACCCCAAGGGCGAGGCCGTGGGCCTGGAGGAAAAGCCCAAGGAGCCAAGGTCCAACTACGCGGTGACCGGGCTCTACCTCTACGACGACAAGGCCCCGGGCCTTTGCAGGGACCTAAAACCCTCCGGCCGCGGCGAGCTTGAGATAACGGATCTCAACAGGCTCTACCTGGAAAGGGGCGAGCTAAAGGTGGAGGTGCTGGAAAGGGGGTTCGCCTGGCTGGACACGGGCACCCACGAGCACCTTTTGGCCGCAAGCCAGTTCATAGAGACCATAGAGAAGCGCCAGGGCATAAAGATAGCCTGCCCCGAGGAGGTGGCCTACCGCAACGGCTGGATAGACAAAAAGGCACTCCTGGCACTCGCCAAAGCCTACGCCCAGAACAACTACGGGAGGTACCTTGCCAAGGTCGCGGACGAGAGGCCGCTCCCGCACTCCGGGAGAGAGGGTCCCGCCTGAGCCTCAAGGGATCAACCCCCCATTAAGGCCTTGGATCCCCCAAAGGCACCAAATCCACGGCATGTCCAGGGGATCCCCCGGCTAGCTTAGGAAGCCTATGAAAAACCTCTCGAAATGCGCGAGATCCATGGCCTCGGTCTCGATTGGCACCTCTATGACGGAGAAGGCCTCCAGGGTCTCCTCGTCCGTCAGGGGGTTTAGCCCGAAGTCCAGGACCAGGAGCCTGTCGTAGCGGCCGAAGTTCATCCTGAAGTCCGTGTCGTCCCAGCCCAGCATGGCCCTGATGCCGTCCTCCGCGAACCAGGTCTTGCGGATCCACGCGGGCGTTATGACCATGGTCCTGTCCCGCTCAAGCTCCGTGAGCCTATCCTCCCCGATGAGCGCGCCCAGGCAGTTCTTGAAGGGCAGCACGGGAAAGCCCTTCCCGTCGGCAAGCTCCTTGAGTCCCGGCATGCAGCCGTGGCCGAGCATTATCCTCACGCCGCCGTCCCCGTCCGTCACCTTCCCCAGGGCCTCGCCAAGCCTTCCCTCCATCATGTTCAGGTCGTTGTGGAGCCCCGCCCCGATCCAGATGGTGTCCACGTCGAACTCCTTGTGCCTCCCCAGCACGTCGTTCATCTCGTCTTCGAATATGTTGCAGGCTATGAGCGTCCTTTTCATGGATCCCCCCTTGCCGGGCCTTGGGGCAGTGCCAAAACCCGACGGTGAAAAGGCGCCTAGGGGGGTGCCGCAATGGGGCATCCCAGGGACCCTGGGGCCCTGCGGGCCCCCCCCCGGCGCCGAACCAGTGAGTGCCTTTACGATATAAAAAAATAACACAGGGCAAGGGGGCTTTTTGTAGTATTGGTTACGGAAGCGTTATTTTTTGACGCGCACACTCGGCTTGTGGGAAGGGTCGGGCATAAGGATCCGGCCAAAGCCGCGTAGTTCTTGAAAAACCTTGATAGCCAGCCAACGCCAGGGAGGTGAGCTAGATGACTTACGTAGTGGCCTTTTCCGGGACGCCCATAAAGGGCGGGACAATAGAGAAGGGACTTAGGATGCTGCTTGACGCGACCGGGGCAGAGCATAACGAGCTCGTGCGCCTGGCCCCGTTGGAGATGCGGGTCTGCATGGCCTGCAAGAAATGCGCGGACAACAACCGCTGCGTGATGAACGACGATGTCAACGGCCTTCTGGACAAGATTGAGGAGGCGGACGCGTTCGTCCTTAGCGGCTACCCGAGCTTCGGGTCGCTGAACGCCCTCACCAAGGTCTTCATAGAGAGGAACTGGCCGCTAAGGCACAACCACGTGCTCACCAAGGGCAAGACCGGCGCGGGCGTCGCCGCCGGGAGCTTCGGGGTGTCCGGGGTGGGGGACTTCTTCAGGCAGTACTTCGAGAACTACCTCATGATGGACTACCAGGGCACCCTTGCGATGAGGGGGAACGTACCCTGCATGACCTGCGGCTACGGCGAGGAGTGCTTCGCAAGCGGCTTCCTGAGGGAGCACGGCGAGGGGGCGAAGGTGACGCCCGACAAGTTCTACGATCCCGAAAAGGA
>JAITKK010000205.1 GCA_031278475.1 Deltaproteobacteria bacterium | reverse complement strand
TTTTTATTATTATTTAATAGATGCTTTATTAATGGATGCGTGTTATGATTTGCAAATTGATAAAACAATATGTACTCTGTCTTGCTGTTCAAAAAAGTTATTGGGCTTTGTTGATTTTTCAAAAAAAATCTCTTTTATGAAATATCATCCAAAATCAATAAGTTAGTAGCGTTATTCAGGGTTAACAAAATGCAAGCAACAAAATGCGGGAGCTTAACGATACAACCAACTATTTTGTCTCGCTGTTGGCGTGGGGCAGAGGCGTGATTTTTTGGGTGCGATATGGACAAATGACCTTTTGATGATATCGGGCAACCGTGCAAGCTTTGAGCAGATATGGCAAGGAAATCCCAGCTGACAAAAAAAGGGGGGACGCTTGTCCCCCCTTTCACTCAATGTTACCGATAACAAGCCCCTTTGGTCGCCTTGGCCGAGAGGCGGCTAACGGCCCGGTCGCCAAAGATGGCCTTTGCGGTAAGCCCGGCTATATGGTTAGCTCCTTTACCACGTTGCCGTTTTCAAGGTGCTCCTCCACGATGGTCTCAAGCTTTTCCGGGGTTAGGTTCCCGTACCAGGTGCCGTCCGGGTAGACAATCATTATGGGGCCCTTGTCGCAGATGCCATAGCAGCTGGTCGTGTTGACTATGATTTCAGAGCTTAGGTCCCTTTCCTCCAGCTCCTCCGTGAGCTTCCTTACGAGCTTTTCCGCGTCGCGGGTGTGGCACATGCCCTTCTTGTCGCCCACCAGCTTGCCGCCTGAACATATCAGTACATGGTATTTGGATGCAATCATGATCCCTTTTCCCCCTTGTGGGTTGGAATATCCGCCTGAAAAGGCGCTGTTGTGTTGTTTATGATAGGGCAACAACAGGCTAGTGTCAACAATTTACCTTACAGGGAAGGGAATAGGGCCTATGAGTGGGTTTTCCTGCGTTGTGGTGCTTTTTCGGAATATAATTTCCTACAATTACGTGCGATTATGTGATATTGGCAATGTTATTTATTTTGTTTTGTACGTTTTTCGCACAAAATACTCTTAGGAGAGTTAGGCTCTTCAAGCCAGACGCGGTTGTGTCGCCGGAAAAAAAGCGGATTGCGCTTAAAAGGCAGCCAGGGGGCCTGCCTGGTTCCCCCAATCCTCCCAAAGCCCGCAATCCTCCCAAGCCCCCCAAGGCTAGAGGCCATGCGCGCTTAGCCTATCAAGCGCAGGATTTCCTGAAGGTCCTGCCATGCATCCTTTTTAAGCTCCGGGAACTCCAGCATGCTGTCAAGCCCCATGGTCATCCTGAAGGGGACAAAGCTGTTCCCGGACTCAAGGGTGCGTCCCTTCTTGCGTCTTAGCGCATCAAGGACCCCGCCCTCCTTTGACAAAAGCCTTGCCGCATCCAGACCGAAGCTTACAACCGCCTTGGGTGCGACAAGTCTTATCTCCTTTAGGGATATGTTCGCGCAGACCTTGGTGGTGGCAAGGGGAAGGAAGTCCTCCACCTGCCTCGGGCATTTGACGACTGGCATAACATAGACATCCGTTGGCCCAAGCTTAAGGCCCTTGCTTATGATTGCCTCCAGCAGGGCGTTTTCCTCTTTGGTCAGAAAATCCCCGTCCTTGACGGCCGCGGCCTCCGGCACGCCCACGGCAAGAAGGAGCCTGGCACCTACATCCCCCCGGCCTTGGAACCTCGCCCCGCCTTTGACCCCCAACGGGCAGAGCATGCAGCCTTCCACCCCCTCCCGCAGCTCCGCAAGGCTTTCCGACTTCTTTATCCACAGGGCAGGGAGCGGCTCGCCCGTCCCGGGATTCACATTTGCTGGCCCTTGGGGGGCCCGTCTGGCAGGCGCTGCCGCTGGGGGTGGCCCGTAATAATGGACGTCCTCGCCCCCTTGGGGGGCGCTTCCGGCGGAAGGCTTCAAGGCATCGCCCTCCTTTTTGGCAAAAGCCCCGGCTGGGGGCCCGTCCTTCTTGTCGGGGCCGACAGGGGCTTTTGGGCTTTTCGGGCCATCGGCCGCTTGGGGCTGGACCATGACCCGCTTGGGGTCGAAGCTAAGGGATCTCCTGCGGGCCGTGGGGGCTTGCGCGGGGGGCCCGGCCAGTGGTTCGCTTCCGGCAGTTTCCCCGCCTGGGTCGGGCCCTGCCAGGGCATGGGCAGGGGGAACGCTTGGAAGGGGAGCCGGGGGGGGGATTGCTTCCATTCCGGGCTCTTGCCCGAGGTCTTGGGAGGGGCGGGGTTTTGGGGCGATGGGCGTTTTCCTGGGCCCTGGTTTGGGGACAAGGGCGCCAAGCCCCATGTCCCGCATGTAGTGGAGGTACTCCAGCGCGGAAAAGGCGAGCGTCACGGGATTGTGGGGGCTATCTGGGGGCACGCTGACCAACCGTGAAGTTCTCGACATGGTATATGGGCAGCCTGTCCACCCATAGGACGCCCTGGAAGGAGAAGGCCTGGGAGTCGGGCGACTCTCCCGTCAGGCTTAGCCCGACCATGCACTGCTTGGCCCTGGGGGTGATCTGCCCGCGGTAGAGCCATTTGTGGGTTATGCCGGGAAGGGGCCCTTGGAAGGACAGCCCAAGCTCCTCGGGGGAAATGTCCGGGAAGTACCTCCACATCGCCAAAGTCTTCGCGGCCTGGAGGAAAGCCTCCAGCCCGAGGGAGCCTGGCCACACCGGGTCGAAGGGGAAGTGGGCGTCGAAGAACCAGGCCGCGGGGTCCACTTGGTACTTGCCCCATATGCCGGGCTCGGCCACATAAGGGTTGGCAATCCCCTCCAAGGGTCTGGCAAGGGCAAGGCCGTCCACCATGCGGAAGCGGCCTTGGGGCCAAATGGCCCCTTCCAGGCAGGGCCGGAACGGCAATGACTCGGCAGCTACCAGCTCGTTGTGGTTGGTTGCGAATCCCTTGAGCCCTTCCTGCCTCTTGAGGTTCTCCGGCGACAGGAACCCGAAGTGGGTGCTGCCGTCGAAAAGGGGCCTCCCCGTTCCCTTGTCGACGCACTCAAAGCCGTAGTGCTGGATGACCGTGGCGCCCAGCACGCTGGACTTGGTTAGCCTCACCCTGGTCTCTATGGGGCCGTCGTGGCCTATGCCCACGGGCTCCCTGATGGTAGCCTGGCCGCCCAGGTTCCTGAAGTGCATCGCCCCCTTGAAGGGAAGGGAGGATCCCATGAAGGAGGCCAGGAACCCGCAGGGCTGGAGGGCTATCTCGTTCAGGATGGGGTAGGGGAGGATCCCCTGGTTCGAGCCCTGCTCGGTTTGCGGCCATTTGGAAAAATCAGGGGTGAAGCTGGCATGGAGCTCCGAGCCCACCTGGACCTCCCCCACCTTCCCCCTTGTGACCAGGGCGGAGTCCATGAAGTCATAGGGCGCCTGGGGGAGCCTCGCAATGAACGAGCCGTCGTCGAAGCGGGAGAAGGCCTTCCCGAAGACATCCGACACCCTGCCGTTTATAAGGCACTGGATGCCGGCCTTGTCGAAAGACAGAGGCGAAGAAAGAGGCGGGGGGGCTTTCAGCGCGCCCGGCTTTTTGCCGCCCTCCTCGGACAGGAAGGGGTTTTGGGGGATCCTGGGGAGCGGCCTATTGGAGCCAGCGGCCTGGGCCTTCCCGCGACTTCCGGAGGCATCCGCCCCCGCGTCCGGATTTTCCCCGCCCGCATCCTGGATTATCCTTGGCCTTCCTCTCCCCCTTCCCGGGGTGCCTGCCTTCCCCTTGGCCTTGTCCTTGGCCTTGGCGGTCTTTTCAGTCTTGGCGGCCTTTGCGGTCTTTGGGGTCTTTTCGGCCTTTTCGGCCTTTTCGGCCTTGGCGGTCTTTCGGGCGGGAGGTGTCGGCTTGCGGCCGAAACGCGCCATCAGATCCTCCAGGCTGCAGTTGGCAAAGCTGATGGCAAGGTTGCTGACCTCGGCTATGGGCTTTCCGTCCGCCCACATGACGCAGTCGGCCGCGGCGAAGGGCTCCATAAGTGGCTTTGGGGGCCTTCCCGGGGTCTTCTTGGGCCGTTGGGGCGTGGCCCCTGGCCGCAGGTAGAGCCCCCTCACGTGGATGTCGTAGGCCACCTCCTTGGTCTCGGGGGTCACCTGCCCGCGGCACCTTAAGGAGGTGGGCGAGTCAAAGGCCGGCAGGAGCCAGGACCTCCCGGCCTCCGGGATCCAGCCCAAGGAGAAGAGGTAGAGCCTGAAGGTCTGCAAGGCGGCGTCGTACATGAGGGTTCCTGGCATCACCTCGTCGTAGAGGAAATGGGAGGTAAGGAACCAGGCCCTGGGATCGACCTTGGCCTCCGCCCTGGCGAAGCCCCTGCCGTAGGCTCCGCCCTTCCTCTCCAGGGCGCTCAGGTTGTCTATGAGCGACAGCCTCCCGCCCGGCAGGGTCTGGGGCGTTATGTCCTTCCAGGCGGCCGCCATGGTCTTCCCCAACACCGTGAGGTCGCCCTTGCGCAGGGCGTCCAGGGCCGGGCCCCCAAGGGGCCCGGCCTTGGCTGGCGCCACCATCAGATCCGGCTGGAAGGCGAGCTCATTGTCCGGGGTGCGGGGTTTGCCGGAGTTAAGCCCCTTGCCGCCCCGGAGCTCCTCCGGGGTGAAGAAGCCGGCGATGCCGTTCCTCATGGCCATGAGGGGTTCGCCGTTTATGGTGCCGTCGAACTCGAAGCGGAACATGCGGGTGTCCCCGTGGCGGAAGAAGCGCATGATCCTTATGTCGTACCTTGCGGTCTCCCCCGGCTTGGGAAGCTCGCGGTGGTAGGTCACCTCCGCGTCCAAGAGCCTGTAGAGGGATTTGCCCTGGGTAGCGAAGTCGATGCCAAGGTAGGCCGACAACAGAAGGTCCGCCTGCCCGGACTCCATGGCAAGCCCCGGCGTCAGATGCCCTTGGTCTATGTACCAAGCCCCGTGGCGGATGTCGTGCTCGGTTATGGCCCTGCCCGGGCCTAGCTCGAGCCTCACCCCGTCCATGCCCAACACCCTGTCCACCAGCATGAGCGGCTCAAGGGGCAGCCTCACCCTGGAGGGGTACCCGTCGATCTCGGCATAATCCGGGCCCAGCACCTTGCCTATCCTCCCACCCGCGAACTCCAGGGCCTCGGCCCTGGTGAGGCTTATGGCCTCTTTGCTGAGCCCCAGCTCCTCGTGGAAGGACACCTTCTTGGGCCTGCCGCGCCTCTTCTGGGCCAAGCTGAGTTCCGACTCGGAAGGATCCTGGCCGGGGCCGGTATCCTGGGCCGGGTCGTTGGGTATGGGTTGGGGCACGGGTTGGGGCACGGCTTGGGCCGGGGCATTGGCCTGGTTTTGGGCCTCTCCATTTACCTGGTTTTGGGGAGCCCCGTCAGGGCCCGGGCCCGCGGCGCCAGGCCCCTGGGTGGGTTTTTTGAAGAGGGACTCGAGGGCCCTTTGGTCCCTCTCGTCCGGCCTGCGGGACGGGTCCCGTGAACCCCTGGGATCCTTTGGGTCCATCGGCCTGGGTCTGCCGCGACCGCCCTGAAGCCTTGAGGCCAGCCTCGGGTTGGGCGGGATCTCGACCGTGCGCAGGTTTTTTTGCCCCTCGGGCCTTGGGCCCGAGGAAGACCCCCTTTGCCTTGCGGGGATCGTGGGGCCGCCGCTCAACGGGTACTTGGGCCTGTCGGAAGAACCCGAAAGCGGCTTGGATGCCTTGGCCCCGTCAGGCGCGTCCGGGAGCTGGGAGAACTGGATGCGGTTCCCTTGGGTGAGGGATTTTTCCCAGGAAGGCCTTTTGGACGCCATGCCCGGGTCGTCCGTGAAGGTTGGGGGCTGGGGCCTTTGCGGGTGCTTGCCTTCAAGCACCGCCTTTTCCCAGGAGGGCTTGGAGGAGCCCCTCTGGGAGCCAGGGAAGGCCCTGTCCTGGCTGAGCCAGTCCTTCATCACCTTCCGGGATATCTCGTCTTGCGGGGGCTGTGCGAAGTTGTCGGCCGGATCCGTAGGCTGGGTGCCGTCGCCAGCGGCCGCAGGCTGCCCGGGATCAATTGCCTGGTCGCTTGCCAGGCCGCTTGCCTGGCCCATAGTAGTCTCGCCGATAGTCTCGCCCATAGTCTCGCCCATAGCCTCGCCCATGGTCGCGCCTTCGGCGGAAGAGCCGTCGCTGAACCTTGGGAGCTGGCGTGTCTTGGGGAGGACGTCTTCCGGGATGCCCGGTATCATCCCCTGGGCGTCGGGTTTTGCCTGGTCCTTCAGCCTCAGGGCCTCCTGGCCCAGCCAGGACATGTAGTCGGTCTCCCCGGCGGCGGGGGGCGGGGCTTTGGGGTCGCGGCCCTTGGGGGAAATGGCCTTGGGCGGGGGTTCCTTCCAGGAGATCCTCGGGGGCTCCAGGTTGATGGGGACCAATAGACCCGCGGGCGGCGGGAGCTGGACCTTCGGGAGCACGTTCTCCGGCTCTATGGGGTAGCCGGACAGCCACAGCTCGGCAACGACCCTGGAGATGCCCGCCCAGCCCTCCTCGGCCGGGGTAGGTGCGAGGCTTTGCGCCACATGGGCCTTCGCGCCCAGTATGGCGCGTATCATGCGGGTGACGGTTGCCCCTGGCCCAGCCTCTATGAAAAAACGCACCCCGTCCTTCCAGGCCCTTTCCACAAGGCGCGGGAAGTCGTGGCCCTCGAGGGCCTGGGACACCAGGGAGTCGGAAACGGCGAAGCCGTCGTCCGGAAGCGGGGCCGCGTTGAAGGAGGAGTAGAGGGTGACATCCTTCGGGAGCGCGGTCCTGCGGTCGCAGAAAGCCCTGTAGTCGGCCTCGGCCGGGGACGCGGCCATGCAGTGCATGGCCGGGGCCTCGGGAACGTTAAGGAAGGTCGCCCCCATCAGCTTGCAAAGGGCGCCTACCGCGGATTCCTCCCCGCCTATGAGGCATTCCTCCTTTGTGTTGGCTATAAGCGGGTAGACCCTGTACCTGAGCGACGGTATGAGCCTTTCCTTGGCCTTCAGCACCGACTTCCTGGAGCGGTTGCAGACGCCCGAGACCCATTTGAGGGCCTTGCCCTGCGGCCAGTTGAGGAACTCCCTAGCGGCGGAGTAGGGCTGGGTGAGGACGCCCTCGAACAAGGGGCCGTTGAAAAGATCGTCCCTCAGCGAGTCCTTGTCGGGCCAGGCCCCCATGGCAAGGAGCATGGTTGTTTCCCCAAGGGAATAGCCGAAGGAGGCCTCGGCCTTTATGCCAAGGCGCGAGAGCACCCTCTGGCAGAGCATGCCGAACATGGCCTGCCCCAGGAGTCCCTCCCTGGGGGTGGGCCGCCTGCGGCCCGGCTCCCAGAAGAGCTCGGGCTGGAAAAGCGCCCTGGGCTCGTCGCTCTCCAGCTCCAGCTCGAACACCGCCTGCGGGAACGCGAGGCCCAGGGATCTCCCCAGGCCCTTCCAGTGGTTCCCGGCACCCGGGAACACCAGCGCGAGCTTCCCCTGCAACGGGCTGGGAAGCGCCTTCATGAGCCTTGGCTTGGGATCCTTGTCGGCCTCCCCGCCCGAAAGGGCCTTCTTGATGGTCTGCAGGAGCTCGTGCTGGGATCTCGCGAGCATGGCGAGCGCGGGCCTGCCCTTCCCTCCCTGGAGCTCGTGGAAGCGGGCCTGGAGCAGCCACGGCTCGTTGGGGCCGAGGGGCTCGTTGGGGGCCCTTCCCTCGCTTGCGAGCCCCTCCAGCTGGTCAAGCCTGGCCTTGAGGTCCCCCGGGTTGTCGGCCCTCACGAAGAACCAGGTGTCCGGGCGTATGGGATCGGGCGGGACCGTGAGGGCCCTTGGCTTTGAGCCGGATATCTCTGTCAGGGAGTAGCCAGGGCCCGCGAACTCCCTTGGGGGATCCTTGGGATCCCTCAGGTAGTAGCGGAGCCCCTGGCCCCTTCCCAAGGGTTTCAGGTGATGCCTGAGGTAGAAGCCCGAGCGGTTTATCTGGAAGAGCCCCGACAAAGGCCCCGCCTGAAAGCTCCCGGCCTTTAATGTGAGCTTGGCAAGCGGCGTAAGGATCCCTTCCACCTTGGCCGAGCCCAGGAGCATGCCAGCCGCCCCCTCCGCCCAGACGGTCCTGGGCGACAGGGCCGCGGTCCTCGGATCCCCGTAGGTGTCGACCACCCCCACGAGGGCCAGATCCAGCTCGCCGGCCGCCAAAAAGCGCATGGCCTCCTTCAGGGCCCTGAGCCCTGGGTCCTTGTCCTCGCTAACCGTAAAAGAAGGTCCGCCAGCCCTTAGCCATCTTGCGAGCCTTGAGGCGACGAAACTCCCCAATGCCCCAAGAACCCTGGGGTGGGTAAGAGGCGGGGGCGGGCCCGCGAGCGGGTCGGCCGGATCCGGCCCGGCCCCGGAAAGGGCGTTCCCGTATCGGGGCCCGTCCTGGCTGTCCTTTCCCCCTTCCTTTGGGCTCTCGGCCGTCAGGGGGCCAGGGAAAGAAAGCCTCCCCCTTTTCGCGAGATCCGCCTCGGCCCTGGGGGGGCCGAGCCAGCGCAGGGCGTAATCGGATGCCCTGGGATCCGTGTTCACCCCCATGAAGACCCCGAGCCGGTCGCGGTCCAGGCCTTCCGGGAAATTAGCGGGATCGAGCCCCGCGGCCCTTAGCACGTGGATCATCACCTTCAGGGCCAGGGTCTGCTGGGGAAGGGAGTCCGCGAGCTCCGCGGGCGGGAGCCTAAGATTTCTCGCGTCCAGGGACAAGCCCTCGAAGAAGAAGCCCGTGGCCTTGAGCGCGCCCATCCTGCGGCTCCTAACAAGCGGCGGTTCCGCGGGCGTAAGCCAATGGCGGGCCAGGGACTCATAGGAAGGCCAAGGGGCCAAAACCGTCCTCGCGGCGAAAAGGGTCGCGGATAGCCCTGGGCCGTCTTCCGGCGCATCGGCAGGGGAAGCCAAGAAGGGGGCCCCTCCCGCGTCCTGGGCGGCGCCTTTTCGCCCCGAATCCTCCCCCAGTACCATGTCCGGGGACGCGCCCTGGGGCGCGGCCCCGGGGCCCTTGGCCGCCGCTTTCTGGCGCGCGGGGGCCTGGAAGCGCCCCGGGACCCATTCCTCCATGACCATCTGGGCGTTCACCCCGCCAAAGCCGAAGGCGTTGACCAAGGCCATGCGGGAGAAACCCTCCCTTGGCTCTGGCCAAGGGAGGGTCTCTTTTAGGACACGGAGGGCGGGCGGCCCCATCAGGTCCAGGCCCGGTGCCTCGGACTCAAAGCCCGGGGTGGGCGGGAGCTCTTTGTGTCTCAACGCGAGCGCCGCCTTGAGCGCCGAGAGGGCCCCGGCCGCGGACAAAAGATGCCCAAGGTTCCCTTTGACCGAGCCCAGGACCGGCAGCCCGTAGGGGTAGGGTTTTTGGGACAGGAACTCCTTCAAGGATGCCACCTCCTGGCTGTCGCCCAGTATGGTGGAGGTGCCGTGGGCCTCTATGAGGCCCAGCTCGAGTGGGGGATCGTTTCCGGGGAAGCTTTTCAGCGCCTCTTCCCGGGCCTTGCCCATGGCCAAGAGCTGCCCCGCCTTGTCAGGGGAGAGCGGGTTCGCGTTCTGGTCGTTCGAGAGCCCCACCCCCAGGATGAGCGCGAGTATGTCGTCCCCGTCGGATATCGCCCTGTCCAGGCGCTTGAGCGCGAGGCACAGGGCCCCCGACCCCACCACCAGGCCGTCGGCCCGGCTGTCGAAGGGCCTTGAGGCCCCGCTTTTGGAAAGGGCCCTCAGCTGGGAGAAACCCAGCTGGGTGAAAAGGGGATCCGGCTCGGCCAGGCCGCCCGAGAACACGCAGCTAAGCGATCCTTCGATGAGCCTTCCCATCGCGAGCCTCATCGCGTAAAGGGAGGAGGCGCAGGCGGCGTCCACGGTGAAGCTCTCGCCGCTTACCCCAAGGCGATCCGCGAGCAGGCTCGCGGACCTGCCGGGACCCCTGAATGGGTCGTCCTTGGGCGGCGGCGGGAAGGGGTTGAAGTCCCAGGACCTTGTGGCCTCTTTCCCCCACAGGCTCACAGTCGCCTCGGACATGGCCCTTGTGGGAAGCACGATGTGGCCCGCTATCACCCCCACCTCGCTTGGGTCGTGCCCCCGAAGGGAGATCTGGCCGCGGGCGTCAGAGCCCGCGGCCAGCCAGTTGGGGAAAGGAGAGCCGCTTTGCGAGGCGTCGCTCCCAACACCCGAAAGGGGGCCCCCGCCACCCTGCGGGGGACCCTCCCCGCCCTGCTTGGGTTTTTCCTCTTTCAGCCAGGCGCCTTTCAGGGACACGGCCTTGTCGGGAAGGAGTTCCCCGTCCTGGTAGAAAAGGCTCGGGGGGGCCCCGAAGTCGGACAGGGTCGCCTCCCGGAAGAAGCTCTTGCCCGAGCGCAGGTTCCGCCACAGGGAGCCAAGATCGCTTGCCCCCGCGAGGCGAAGCCCCGCGCCCACTATCGCGATGATTTTGGAGTGGTCCCTGGGCCTTCCCATCAGCCGCGGCTTCCCTGGCTCTTGGCCCGCAAGGCGGGGTAGCCTTGGGCCGGGTTCGCGCCCTTCGCGAGGTCGGCCGCCAAGACCCGGCCGAGGTCGGTGCCGTAGCCAAGCAGCAGGAGCTCGGCCGGATGGCCCTTGGGAAGCCCCATGAGACTCGCGAAGGCCTTGGCCCCCGAGTCGGGGGCTATGAGCCCTATGCCTTCCGACAGGAACTTTTTGGCAAGGCCCTCGTCCACCATGCCGCCGTCCCAGGGCCCCCACATGATGGAGAGCACCTTCGCGTCAGGGCGGTTTTCGGCCTCGTCCCAGGCCATCTTGTTGAGCACCTCGTTGGCGGCCGCGTAGTCGCCCTGGCCGTCCCTTCCCAGCCTCGCGGTCGTGCTGCTCATGAAGACTATGAGCCCCAAGGGCTCGTCCTGGAATGCCTCCAGGAGCCTTGAGGCGAGCCCCACCTTGGTGTCGAAGACCCTCCTGAAGTCGCCGGGGTCCTTTTCCAGTATGGGCTTGTCGGATATCACCCCCGCCCCGTGCAACAGGCCCTTGATTGGCCCGTGCTTGGTCCGTACGGCCCTGAGGGTTTCCTCCAAGAACACGGGGTCCAGGAAGTCGCCGCCCAGGTACTCCGCCTCGCAGCCCAGGTCGTCCAACGCGGACAGGGTGTTCCTGAGTTCCCTGGCCCTCATGGTGAGCGCCGCCCTTGCCTTTAGCTCCAAGGGTTTAAGTACCCCCGAGGTGGCCTTGTGGATGGCCCTCACTATGCCCTTTTCGGTGTTCAGCCCCTTGAGCCAGGCGGGCTCGGGCGGCCCCAGCGGGGTGCGGCCGAGGATTACCACCTTGGGCCGGTAGAGCCTCGCGAGCTCCAGGAGGATGACCGAGGTGACGCCCCGGCCCCCGCCGGTCGCGACCAGGGTGTCCCCGGGGGAGAGCGGGGGCGCCCCCGGGTGCCCGGAGGGGAGCCTGAAAGGCACCAGGGCGGGCCTGACCGTGCGGTCCCCGCCGGTCAGGCCGACCTCCACCGGGCCTTTCGCGAAGAGCAGCTCGCCAACCCTTTCCTGGATCCCCGGGATATGCGCCTCGTGGGCGGCCAGGGGAAGATCGATGACCCTGGCCCTGACCTCCGGCCACTCCCTTGCGGCGGTCTTGACCAAGCCCGACAAAGCGGCGGAGGCCGGGTTCCCGGAGGGCGCGGCCCCATCGCCCCTTGGGTAGGAGAAGCTCCCCCCAAGGGATGTCACCCCCACCATGCCCTTGAGTTTTGGCCCCAGCTGCCTCAGCGCAAGCATTGCCTGGGATATGAGCCCTGGATCCCTGTCGGGCCCGGGCCACACGAATATGAGGGATCTGTAGCCGTGATCCTTTCCCAACGACGCGAAGTCGTGCTGCCAGGAGAGCCTTGAGACCTTGGCGCCCAAGGACTCCAAACTGTCCGCCAGAAAGCCCGCCTGCGCGTTGGAACCCACTACCAACGCCGGGGAAAAGTCCCCAAGGTCCTGGTGTGGGGAAAGGGC
>JAITKK010000154.1 GCA_031278475.1 Deltaproteobacteria bacterium | reverse complement strand
AAAAAAGCGGGCCCCCACCTTTTGCCCTCGGCAAAGGTGGCGGCCCGCATTTTGGCCCTGGATGACTTGGCTTGACTATTGGCTTAGATAGTGTACTGGCGTAGTGATTCCCACTTCTTCCACCCTCTCAGGCGAATAGTGACGCATCCGTGTGCGGTATGAACTGGCTCGCCATGTACTTGTCCATGTAGCCTGGGGTCTCGGAGAGCTCGAAGTTGGTCATCATGCCCTTGATGTCGTTCGCGACGAGCCACATGGAACCGGACAGGGCCGCAAGGGTCGCGCCAGTGAGAGAGCTGTTGCCTATGTACTTGAAGCGCTCCACCGGGAGCTTGGGCAGAAGGCCGATGGTTATGGCGTTCTCTATGTTAAGGGATCTCCCGAAGCCGCCGGCTATTATCACGTTCTCGAGCTCGTGCATGGTGAGCCCCACGCCCTCCACCAAGGTCTGGTAGCCAGAGAACATGGCTCCCTTGGCCCGGATGAGGTTCTCGATGTCGATCTCGGTCAGCACCACGTCGTGGCCGCCCGCGCTCGCTTCCGCAGGTGCTAGCAGGTACTCCACCCCGTCCTCGGCCGTCCTCAGGAAGGGGGTGCTGTCCTCCACGTATTTCCCCTGCTTGCTGATGACCCCGGCCTTGAAGAGCTCGGACACTATGTTTATGAGCCCGGAGCCGCAGATGCCGGAGGGCTTGCCCCCGCCTATGACCCCCAGGTGGTGCTCCTTCTTCTCGGGATCGTAGGAGAAGTCCTCCACCGCCCCCGGGGCCGCCCTCATGCCGCACTTGACGCCGCCGCCCTCGAAGGCGGGTCCAGCCGAGCAGGCCGCGCAGGTGAGCCAGTCCTGGTTCCCGATGACGATCTCGCCGTTGGTGCCCACGTCTATGAAGAGGGTGAGCTCTGGCCTCTTGTAGAAGCCTGAGGCTAGGACCCCCGAGACTATGTCGCCGCCCACGTAGCTTGAGACCGACGGGAATATCTGCAGGGCCGTGTGGGGCTCCACCTCGATCCCGAGGTCCGCGGCCCTGAGGCAGGGCCAGCTAGCGACGGGGGGGACGTAGGGCGCGAGCCGGATGTTCCTGGGCGGCACCCCGGCCAGGAGATGGCTCATGGTGGTGTTCCCGGAGACGGTCATGAGGAAGGTGCCCTTGCGGTAGCCCGGGACGGTCTCCTCAAGGCGGGAGAGGAGATTGTTGATGGTCGCGACCACCTGCCCCTGGAGGGTGCCGAGGCCGGTGCCGTCCTTGCGGTCGGCGTACACAATGCGGCTTATGACATCCTCTCCGTAGGATATCTGCCCGTTCAGGTCGGCTACCGGCGGGTGGGCCTCGCCTGTCCTCAGATCCGCTAGCCTCGCCCACACCGAGGTGGTGCCCACGTCCACCGCGATCGCCCAGAAGCCCTGGTCGGGCGACTGGGGCGAGAACTTAAGTATGCGGTTAACCGGGGGCCTCTCCCTGTCGGCAAGGGGCAGCTCCCTGTGGATGGTTGCCTTGGCCTTGAACTCGCAGTCCCTTAGGGCCGCTGGCATCAGCCTAACGGTGTCGAGATCCAGGAGCAGGTCGCTCTCGCCCTGGGCCTGGAGGGCCGCTGCCACCCGGTCGAGGTCGCTCACGTTGTCGTCGTTGGAGGGGGGGACCAGCTCCATGTCCACCTGGGCCACCATGGGGTCAAGGGTCTCGACGGAAACGGCCTCCTCGGCCCGGGCCGCCTTCTTGAAGACCGAGGCGTCGCCCCGGGACTCCAGCGGTATGAATATGGTGGCCGCCCCGTTGCACTTGGCCCGGCAGGCCAGTCGCAGGTTGGCCGCGTAGTCCTCTTCCGAGAGGTAGAGCCCGGGGGCCGCGTCGACGGTTCCCTCCTTGAGCTCCACCATGCAGCGCCCGCAGACGCCCTCGCCCCCGCAGGAGGCGTTTATGTGGATGTTCCCTCGGTTGGCTATGTCCAGGATGGTCTCGCCCACCGCGGCCTGTACGGTCAGGCCGTCCGGGAGGAAGGTTATGTCGAACTTTTCCGCGCTTTCGGGCATGGTTTAATCTCCTAGGGTCCTTACCCCTGGTCCTGAACCGAGGCTTCCGTCGGTATGCCATGCCCGGGCCTTGCGCCCGGGCGAACGCCTTGGGCCCTGTGCCCTTCTTAGTAGGACAAAGGGTCCTCCTTGATCCCCTCCGGGGTCTTCCAGCGCCTGTGTCCCCACATCCACTGGCCAGGATCCTTCAGGATCCTCTCCCCCAGCGTGTCGTTGAGGGTCAGGGCGGCATTTGCCGCCCAGTCCCGCCCGGCTCCGGGCGGGGCGGGGATAGGTTCCCCGAATTCTATGCTGTGCCGGGCCCCGTCCCTAATCGCGAAGACCGGGAGCAGGGTGGAGCCGGTCTTGGCCGCGAGCCTTTCCGGGCCCAAATTCGTGTGGGCCGGGCGGCCCATGAAGGGGAGCAGGGCCCCCTCGCTCTCCACGATGGCGGCCTGGTCGAAGAGGGTCCCTATTATGCCGCCGTCCCTGAGCGTTTGGAGCATCACCCTCGCGGTGTTGGCCTTGAATATGTAGCCGTTCCCGGTCTTGGTGCGGGACTCGGCTATCAGGGCGTTGGTGAGCGGGCCCCCCTGGCTGCGGCCCACTATCACTATCCGTATCCCGAACCGCTCCCTGATGGCCTGCGGCGCGAGCTCCCAGCAGCCTATGTGGGCGGTCAGCAGTATGAGCCCCGGGCCGCCCTTTTTGAGCCCCTTGAGGGCCTCCTGGAGCCTGTCCTCCCCCACGAAGCCGTAGCGGCCCTTGAAGTAGCCCATGCCCCTGCGGTAGAAGGCCAGGGACTCGAGTATGGTCCGGGCCACCCCCACGAAGGACTCCCTCGCGGTGGAGACCGCGTCGAGGGAGGCGGGGAGGAACCCCGCCTCCTGGCACCTCTCGATGTTGGCGACCGCTATGACCCGGCGCCTTTTCAGGAGCCTGAAGGCGAGCCTGCCAAGGATGCCTCCCAGCCACAGGTGGACCCTGGCCGGGAGCCACGCCACGGGGAGGATCATGAGCCCGGCCAGGGCGTGGCCCAGCCTTCCGAAAAGGCCCAGAGCGGCGAGGGGGTTTTCCGGGTCTGTCTGCCTGCTGCTCAAATGGGCCCCTCCCAGGACGCAATACGTGGGCTTCATGCGGTGGAACCGGGAGCGTTCCCGGCGGGCGTGCCTGGCTTTTTGGGTGGGGAATCGGGGGTGGGCGGGAAACCCTGGGCGACACCTCGGGGCCGCGGGGCCTCTTGGAAGGGATCCCGCCGCGGGTGGCGTGGGATCCTCTGGGTGTCTTGGCCTTTGTGGCCTGATTCCTTCAAAGGACTTGTGGCAAGCTCTTCTGGGGACTTTTGGGGTGAGGTTCCCGTGGGGTTTGGATTTTAGCGGGATGCCCTGGTGGACAGCCAACCAATGTTACAAAACCTGGCCAGGTTTGTCAAAAAAATAATCGCAGGCCATTCCTCCCAGCCGGCTTGCCCCAGGTAGTGCCCCTGGGCGGGCAAAAACAAGACCCCGGCTCCCAGTAAGGGAGCATAGGCCGATCCCCCTCGCGGCCCCCGGCGGCGAGGGTAGGCCTTGGGCAACTGTCCCACAGCCCATGAACGGCTATTGACGGCTGTTAGAGGCTACTTAGTGGCCATTAACGGCCATAAACGGCCAATAGCGGCCATGAAAGGCCATTAACGGCCAATAAAGGCCATTAACGGCCAATAAAGGCCATTAACGGCCATAAACGGCCAATAAAGGCCATTAACGGCCAATAAAGGCCATTAACGGCCAATAAAGGCCATGAAAGGCCATTAAAGCCCAATGCCGCCCAATAACGCCCATTAGCGCCCATTAACGCCCATTAAAGCCCATTACCGGACCTGCCAGCAGCACCGGGCTGGGAGGATTCTAATTCTCAAACAAGCGCCGTCGGCTTGGCCGCAAGGAGCCTTTTCCCGGCCGGTCGAAAGGCAAGGGGCTTGACCCTAGTCAGGCACTCTTGAGCCTTGCTCAAGCGTCTATTTTGGCGAAGGCGCGACTTGCCTCGATGTCGCCCAGGATGCAACCTAATGTGCCTCCTATTATGCCACCTAAAATGGCACCTAATAGGCCTCCTAATATGCTTCCTATTATGCCTCCTATGATGCAGCCGTTGGTGGCTTTGTTGAGGGCCCAAATAGCTTGCTAGGCTCTTGGGCGCATGGCATCACGTCTATTGGCTCACAGCCTCTGAGGGTACGAGATGATTTTCGGGATGCCGTGATACCACAGGCGCGATTGGACGCAGGATCAGGTGGATGCCGTAGTAACCTAATTAATACAAGGCAAAGCAGCCCGTCAAAGAATAAAGGCACGCATGTGTTCGTCATGCGTCCGGATGCTTTTGTAGAAGGCATATAACTCCCGCCAATAGAGTATGTTTGCCTTGACACGGAATTACCGCAGCCATTTGTGTTTACGTGTCGGAGCGCTTGGCTAACATGCCCCGCCGGGGGTGTTGAAGGGGATTGGGCGGCTCCGCCTGGCCCTGATTAACATGGCCCACGCAATCAAGGGCATGGGCTCCGTCCCTAAGGGTGCCGCAAAGCCGGCACATGTCGCCACTTTAAGGATCCAACGTTCGGCCTAAGCCCGCATTATTCCGTATAATACCGCATAATCAAAATGCATGGGGCGGGCCTGGGCCGCCGCAGGCGGAAGGGCCCTCCCTGGCGGCCAAGTCGGCTTCGCTTGAATCCGGGCCGAAAAAGTGGCATAGTCCCAAGGAGTTTGGTAAGGGCGCGAGGCTTATCATGGGCGAAAGCAAGCCACCGGATGGGAAGAAAAAGGCCCCCCGCATGGGCCTTGCCGAGATGAGGCTTCTGGCCATGGTGTCTTCCATTGGGCTCGCCATGGCCCTGTCCATCTTCTTCGGGGCGGCCTTGGGCTACTACCTGGACAAGTGGCTGGGGACCAAGCCATGGCTTTTCCTGGCAGGCATCCTGGTGGGCATAGCCGCGGCCTTCAACAACCTAATAATCATGACAAGGCGCATGGAGAGGCAACGGAGTAAGATATATGGCAAAGACGGAGATGGAAAAGGAGGGGGCTCAGGCGACGGAAAGGGCGGCGGGGCCGGTGACTCCGGAAGCGGCTCAGGAGGGGAAGACGGAGGCCCCGGAGGCGAAGGAGGGGACGACGGAGGCCCTGGAGACTCAGGAAGCGGCTCAGGAAGCGGCTCAGGAGGAGGCTCAGGAGGGGGCTCAGGAAGCGGATACCAAGACGGCGGGGACGACGACCGAGACCCCTGGGAGCTATGAGGCCGACTTTCAGAACGAGGTCTTCGAGGTCCAGCGGAGGTTCATCAAGGATCTGACCCTATACGCCAAGAGGATGCGGCTTGTGTTCCGCATCCTTGCCGTGGCCCTCATCATCGTCATGGGATTCCTGAAAGGGCCCTTTTTCTCCCTGGGGGTCCTTATGGGGGCCCTGATAGTCGACGTGAACCTCTCCATCTTCCACTATGTCGTGAGGAAGAGCGACCCGGCAAACCCCGGAAGCCCTATCTGGGTCACCATACTGAAGTTCTACCTGCTGTTCGCTGGCACGGCCCTCTACGTCTTCCTGTGCATATTCCTGCACATAGGGGAGCCTCTGGGCTTCCTGGTGGGGATCCTCTGCTTCCTCCCGGCCCTAATTCTCACCTTCCTCTGGGCCTTCATAAACTACCTCCGGGGAAGGGCCCGCCGCAGCAAGGATGGGGCCGCCTAGGGCGGTAGTCATAACCGGCCAGACCGGCACGGGCAAGAGCGCCTTGGCTCTCGCCCTCGCCGCCCGTCTGGGCGGCGAGGTGGTGAACGCCGACAGCATGGCGCTCTACCGGGGCTTCGACATAGGCACCGCCAAGCCCACGCCAGAGGACATGGGGCTTGTCCCCCACCACCTCTTCGACGTGTTGGAGCCTTCCGACCACTTCGACGCCAAGGCCTACCTGACCCTCGCGAGGCCAATAGTCGCCTCCGTCTGGGAACGGGGCAAGGTGCCTTTGGTTACCGGCGGCACCGGGCTCTACCTGAGGAGCCTCACCAAGGGGCTTTTCCCGGGCCCGGGCCGCGACGAGGCCTTCCGGCGGGGGCTTCGGGACTTGGAGGGGAAGGGCGCGGATCTCCACGGCCTTCTGAGGCAGAGGGATCCGGTGGCCGCGGCCCGCATAAACCCCGCCGACCGGGTCAGGGTGGAGAGGGCCCTGGAGGTGCTCCACCTGACGGGCTCGAGCATCACGGCCCTCCAGGAAAGCCACGCCCTGAAGGAAAGGCCCTTCGCCACCCTCAGCCTGGTGGTGACGCTTCCGAAAGAGGAGCTGGAGGCGAGGATAAGGGAAAGGGTCCGGCGCATGTTCGAGCTGGGGCTCGTTGCCGAGGTGGAAGGCCTGCTCGCGAAGGGGCACGATCCCTCGCTCAAGCCATTCCAGGCCATAGGCTACAAGGAAACGCTCGCCCACCTGCGGGGGGAGCTCGGCCTGGACGAGCTAAGGGAAAGGGTTGTCGCCAACACCAAACGGCTCGCCAAGGTCCAGCGCACCTGGCTCAGGGGGCAGCTCCCGGAGGGCGTCCCCATAGCCCCCGACCCGGAGGAGGCAATCCCGCTGATAGGGCGCTTCCTCCAACGAGGCGATGGGGCGTGAGCCCGCCCCATGGGCCAGAAATGAGGGAGAAAGGCTGCATCCCCTTCCCGCCCTTGACCGAGGGAAGGCTCATAAGGCGCTACAAGCGTTTCCTGGCCGACGTGGAGCTAAAGGGCGGCGAGGTGGTTACGGCCCACACCGGCAACACCGGCAGGATGACGCTCTGCTCCGAGCCGGGCCGCAGGGTCTACCTGAGCGAGTCCCAAAACCCCAAGCGCAAGCTCCGCTACACCTGGGAGCTCATAGACATGGGCGGGGAGGCGGGCCTTGTGGGCGTCAACACCTCGCTTCCCAACAGGCTCGCGGCCCTTTGGCTGGGGCAGGGGCTCATAGGGGGCGTCCCGATGCCCGATACCCTGAGGACCGAGGCAAGGCACGGAAACAGCCGCCTGGACATACTGTTGGGGCACCCGGGCGGCAAGAGCACCTTCGTGGAGGTGAAGAACTGCACCCTGGCGGAGGGCGGCATCGCCCTGTTCCCGGACGCCCCCAGCCTCAGGGCCGCGAAGCACATGGGCGAGCTTGCGGGAATAGCCGAATCCGGCGACCGGGCGATGGTCCTCATAGTGGTCGCAAGGGGCGACGCCTCGAAGTTCGCGCCGGCCGACCACATTGACCCGGCATTCGGCCGGGCCTTGCGCGACGCCATGGGAAGAGGGGTCGAGCTCAGGGCCTTCAGGGCCGGGCTCAGCGCCAAGGGGGCCTGGCTGGGAAGGGAGCTACCCTGCCTGCCCATGGGCCCGGTACGTGAAGGCTAAGCCGCAAGGGGCTTGGGCCAAAGGCCGGGAGTCTTTTTTCGCGTTCCAAGGGGGTTTTTGCTTTGGGGGACAATCGCGCGCCCGGGAAGAAGGGCACCTGCGGGGATCCAGGAAGGCCCCTTGGCTATTTCGGGAAACTGGAAGGGAACACGGAGCCCGAGACCCTGTTCGACGACCCGGTGCCCAACCCGCCGCCGGTGGGGCCGCCCTACTCCGGGGGGCCGCCCACCCTCGCGGGCGATCTCGATCCCAAAATGGAGGGCAGGCCGCTCTGGGAGCTCTGCGGGAGGGCGACTGGCCTCCCCGAGGCCAAGGCCAGGGAGCTTGTGGATTTCGGCTGCCTATGGTTGGGCAAGTTCCCCATCACCGACCCGGAATTCCGCCTTCCCAAAGACGGCACCTTCAGGGTCAACCTCCCGGAATACGGGCCCGTCGCCTTCTATGAGCCCGACCCCTCCCGGATTGTCTTCGAGGATGAGGACATCCTTGTCTACGACAAGGAGTCCGGGAGGCCATCCCAGGCCGTGCCTTACGACAACCGCAACAACGTGCACTCTGGGTTCACGCGCCTGAGGGGCATGACCCTCAGGCTGCCCCACAGGCTGGATCTTGGGACATCCGGGCTCCTCATCATGTCCAAGAACCAGAGGGCCGCGGGTTTCCTGGGCAAGCTTTTCCAGAACGGCCTGGTCCGCAAGCGCTATCTGGCCCTTAGCGGCGGGGATCCCCCCGACTGGGAGGAAACGGACGCCACCGCCTCGGTCGCCAAGGCCCAGCAACGCTACGTCGTGCGGGACAAAGGGCCAGGCAAGAGCGCGAGAACGCACCTGAAGGTCCTTTCGGCAAGGGACGGCAAGGTATTGTTCCTGGCCGTGCCCCACACGGGGAGGACCCACCAGATCCGGCTCCATCTAAGCCATCTGGGCTACCCGATCCTTGGGGACGCCTTCTACGGCGGGGCGCCGCACAGGAGGCTCATGCTCAGGGCGTCGGGGATAGCGTTCAGGCATCCGACCACCCACGAGCCCATGGTCCTGGGAGGCCCTTGGGAGGAGGGGGAAGGCTCGGGGGACGTCTAGGCAAGCCGCTTCAAAGCCCC
>JAITKK010000114.1 GCA_031278475.1 Deltaproteobacteria bacterium | reverse complement strand
GGGGCCGGCGGTTGGTTTTTCCGTGTGGGTAGGCATGCCGGACCCCTCGGAACCATCATGTTGGTAACTTTGGGCCGTTTCATCCGCCTGAGCCAATAGAATGACCCCCCGGAAGGTGTCGGATCCCGCCAGGAGGGCCGTTCCCTCGTGTTGGCCTGCAATGGCTGAGGCTTCCAAGGCCTGAGCATCGGCGGGACCTGCAAGCAGGGTAAGGGGTGCAAGCAAGCAGAAGGACAAAATAGCGGCTAAAACCATGAAGGTGCGAAGGTTCCCTCCATTGCTCCCTTTCGGATGCCTTATGGAGCTAGGGAGGCGTGGCCTCATTTTCGTGCGTTCGTAGGCTATGTTCATGGTTACTCGTTTAGGTTGCCCAAATAATGGGGGAATGCGAAAAGCGGGGGCCGGGGCCGTCGTGGCAGCCCCATCGCGGCTTATATTGGGGCTTATCTATCCGGGGCTTAGATAGCGGGGCTGCTCTATAGGACAACTGCCAAGGCCATGCCTCGGTACGATAAACCCGCAATCCCCAGACTCAATCCCAGGGGGCGGCATTCAGGGCGTTCAAGGCATTCGAATACTAGACATATTTCGAAACAGAGTAATCATAGGGCGTTACATAGGGCGTTTCACAGGGCGTTACATAGGGCGTTTCACAGGGTATTTTATGGGACAGGATGAAGGGTCAATCCTTAATGAGGCCTCAGGCCGACTCTTGTCTGGCTCTAAGCAGGTACAAATTTGGCTCTTGGCTGGCATAAAGTCGGATTTATCGTGCGCCATTGTATATCGTCCATTGGGCGCAACCGTTACGCAATGGCCCACACTTATGTGGGCACACTAGTATATCAGGCGTAAACGTGCAAAGGGTGCTGTTTATCAGCCCTTGACGTTACTCGGATCGTGCCCGTGGCTGTCGCTTTGCTGGATCTTGCCGTCCTTGCCGTGGATGATAAGCTCGGTCTTCTCGTGCTTGCTTATCTCGCGGGCGCGGTGGACGGCATCTTCCTTGTTATCGAAGTGCTGGATTGATTTTTTGCCGTTGTCGATTTTGATGTCCCAGCCGCCCTTGGGGTTGGGTACCACGTGGTGCTGTTTTGGCATAATTTGTGTCCCTTAAGGTGCTAATGTCCAATAATGTGGTGTGGGTGTTTAGTGTTTAGGTGTTTGTGTGATTTTATGCTTTGTAGGACAAAAATTTACAATTCACGTGCAATCTTATGCCTTGAAGGCCCGAACTAACAAGCAGGATGAAGTACCCCAGGCGCCATGCTTTTGTTGATACTTCCATTTAAAGGCTTCGGCCTGGCTTTAAGGCCTTGGCATTTTGTTTTTGGCCAAGGTCTTTTGAGCTGCGTCAAGTCCTAAGGCTAATTTTGCCAAATTTTCAGGCAAAATTAGATTTCCTCTCTATCCTTGGTTATCTGGTGGCGGATGTTGAAGCCCCTCGCCATGTAGATGGTCTCCTCGGCCAGGTTGGTGGTGTGGTCGGCCAGGCGCTCCACATGGCCAGCCAAGGTCATGGCCTCGAAGCCCCAGGCAGCGCTTTTGCCGTCTTTTTCCACGATGTCCAGGACCTTCTTGCGGATGCTGCGGTTGTAGTCGTCCACCTCGTCGTCCATGCCCATCACCTTGTGGGCGGCCTCTGCGTCGTTTTCCTTGAAGGAATCCAGGGCGATTTCAAGCATGAGGAGCGTCCTTCCTATCATGTGGGTGAACTCGTCCGGGAAGGGGAGGGTTTCCTTGCCTTCTTGTTCCAGCTTGTGGATGTCAAGCACCCTTCTGGAGATGTTTCCAGCGAGGTCGCCTATGCGCTCAAGCTCGGTTGACAGCCTCAACGAGGATGCCAGAAAGCGCAGGTCGCCAGCCACCGGCTGGTTAAGGGCAATAAGGTCAATGGCCTTGTTCACCACCCGGTTTTCCAGCTCGTTTACGGTTTTGTCGAACTTTATTATCTCTTTGGCCTTTTCCACGTCCATCTTGGATATGACCGCGCTGGTCTCTTTCAGCATGCGCAAGACATCCTCGCCCATCTCTGTCAGGTAGTTCTTGACCTTGTCCAGCTCCCGTACGAATATCCCTGCGCTCATGTCACATCCTTGCTTGATTGGGGCCAATTCAGGCCTGCGTTTGTTGTTTAGTCCGGTATTTTCCCAAGGGGGCGTATTTTTAGCCGAAGCGGCCGGTTATGTAGTTTTCGGTCTTGGTCTCCTTGGGCCTTGTGAAGAGCTCCTTGGTGGGGCCGAACTCTATGAGCTCGCCCAGGAAGAAGTAGGCGGTCTTGTCGGAGATCCTCGCCGCCTGCTGCATGTTGTGGGTCACTATCACTATGGACATCCCCGCGTCCTTTATCCACTCCTCCACCTTGGCGGTGGCGATGGGGTCGAGCGCCGAGGTGGGCTCGTCCATTAGAAGGATGTCGGGCTCCAGGGCCAGGGCCCTGGCTATGCAGACCCTCTGCTGCTGCCCGCCCGATAGGTCCAGGGCGGATTTGTTGAGCTTGTCCTTCACCTCGTCCCAGAGGGCGGCCGCCCTCAGGGCCTTCTCGGTGAGCTCGTCAAGCTCGGATGTTTTCTTGATGCCGATCAAGCGAGGCCCGTAGCAGATGTTGTCGTAGATGGACTTGGCGAAGGGGTTGGGCCTCTGGAAGACCATGCCCACCCGCCTGCGGATGACCACAGGGTCCGCGTCCGGCCCGTATATGGACTCCCCGCCTATGAAGATCTCCCCTGCCAGCCTTGCCCCGGGCACGAAGTCGTTCATGCGATTCAAGAGCTTCAGGAAGGTGCTCTTGCCGCAGCCCGAGGGGCCGATCATGGCGGTCACCTCGTCTTTGAGGATGTCTATGCTTATGTTCTTCAGGGCCTGGAAGTCGCCGTAGTAGAAGTCGACTTCCCTTGCGCTGATGATTACCTGGTCCCCTTCTACCATTTGCGGCCCCTTCTAAGTTTGGCGCGTATGATGATTGCGAACATTGAGAGCCCAAGGACCAGGACCAGGAGCACCAGGGCCGAGCCGAACTGCTGGGGCCTGGTCTCCTCTATATGGGTGCTGTTGGTGGCCAGGTTGTAGATGTGGGTGGAAAGAGCCATCACCTCCCTGAACACCGAGTCCGGCATGGCGAGCGTGAAGGCCGCCGAGGCCGTGAACATGATGGGCGCGGTCTCCCCCGCGGCCCTCCCAAGGGCCAGTATGGAGCCCGTGAGCATGCCGGGGAGGGCCGCGGGCAGCACCACCTGCCTTATGGCCTGGAAGCGGGAGGCCCCCAGGGCGAGTGCCGCCTCCCTGAAGGACTGGGGTGTCTGGCGCAGGGCCTCCTCCGCCGCGGCGGTGACCGTGGGGAGGATTAAGAGCCCAAGCGTCAGGCTCCCCGAGAGGATGCTGCGGCCGAAGCCGAAGGTGGTGACGAAGAGGCTCAGGCCGAAGAGCCCGAAGACCACGGATGGCACCCCGGCGAGATTTGACACCCCCAGGCGGATGAAGGATACCAGGTAGCCCGGCTTCGCGTACTCGGCCAGGTATATGGCCGCCCCAAAGCCCAAGGGTATGGCTGTGAGCAGGGCCCCAAGGGCCAGTACCACGGTCCCCACTATGGCCGGGAGGACCCCTCCCGCCATCATGGAGTCCCGTGGGAACTCCGTAAGGAAGGATATGCTCAAGGCAGGGATCCCGTTAACCAGCAAGTAAAGCAAGATCGATGCCATTATGGCAAGCGCCAGTACCGCGGTGAGCCTGATGAAGAAGAGGACGATGCCCTCCCTGCGGTAGCGATCTAGGTGGGTGTGGCCTTTCCTGGCTTCCAGCATGCCGTGCTTTCCCTTTGTAACCCTTTGTTACCCTTTGGTACCCTTTTTACCCTTTGCTTCCCTCTGGTTTCCTCTTGTTTTTCCCTGGTTTCCCCTGGTTTGCCTTTGTTTCCCTTGGCTTGCTTCTTGGCTTGCCCTTGCCTAGCCCTTTTGCCTTGATAGACTGGCCTCCCTACCCACGCCCGGCCCTCAGGAGGATGACCTGCCCCAGCGCCTTGCCAGGTGGAAGGCCAGGAGGTTGAAGCCCAGGGTCAGCACGAAGAGGAGCGCGCCCAGGGCGAAGAGGGCGTGGTAGTGGGGGCTTCCGATGGCGGTCTCCCCCATCTCCGCGGCCAGCGTGGAGGTGAGCGGCCGAACGGAGTCGAAGAGCGAGTGGGGCACCTGCGCGGAGCCGCCGGCCACCATCAGTACCACTATGGTCTCCCCCAGGGCCCTGCCCAGGCCCAGGATGACGGCGGTGGAGAGCCCCGAGAGCGAGGCAGGGAGCATCACCCTGCTTATGGTCTCCCAGCGGGTGGCACCCAGGGCGTACGAGCCGTCCTTTACGGTCTGGGAGACGGCCGACAGGGCGTCGTCTCCCAGGGAGGCTATGGTGGGGGTGGCCATGATGGCGAGGAATATGCTCGCGTTGAGCACGTTCAGGCCCGTGGGCAGGTCAAGGACGTTCTGCATGAAGGGGGCCACCGCCACCATGCCCACGAAACCCAGAATCACAGACGGGATGCTGGCCAGAAGCTCCACCGCCGGTTTGAGCCACTCCCTCACCTTGGGCCCGGCAACGCTTGAGAGGTAGATTGCAAGGCCGATGCCGAAGGGGGTTGCGAGCACAATGGATACCATTGTCACGGAGAGGGACCCCAAGACCAGGGCCAAGGAGCCGTAGGAGGGATCCGGGTAGGTGGGGTACCAGTCCAGGCTCAGGAAGAACTCGGTGAGGGACACCCCGGGCCCCTCTTCCGACATGAAGAAGAGCCCGCCGGCCTCCATGAAGAGGAAGACCATTATGAGGAACATGGAGCCCAGGGCCGAGACCGCGCAGAGGAGGAAGAAGGCCTTCACGCCCCACTCCGTGGGCGAGAGCTTGGGGGCGAGCGAGATGGGCGGGGCCTTTTCCTTTATGGGGGCATCTTCTGCCATCGGCTCACTCCCTGACAAGGGGCGGAAGGAACCCGGTCTTTGCGACTATGGCCCTGCCCTGATCGCTTTTTAGGAAGTCCAGGAACAGGAGCGCGGGCTCCGGGGCCGGGTCCCTTGTGAACATATAGAGCTCCCTGGACAGGGGGTAGGCCCCGGTAACGACGTTATCCAGGGAGGGCAGCTGCCCGTCTATGGCCAGAACCTTCACCCTTGGGTTGACGAAGCCGATGCCAACATAGCCTATGGCGTTGCGGTTGCCCCCCACGGCGTAGGTGACCCCCCCTCCCGAGGGCTGCACCTGGGCGTCCCGGCGGTAGCGCCGTCCCTTGAGCACCAGCTCCAGCCAGGTCTCGAAGGTGCCGGAGCTGGAGTCCCGGTTTATGGCTATTATGGGCCTGTCGAAGCTCCCCAGCTCGGACCAGTTGCGGTAGAGGCCCACGTAGATGCCCTCCAGCTGCGCAAGGGTGAGCCCGCTTATGGGGTTGTCCGGGTGCACCACCACCGCAAGGGAGTCCAGGGCCACGGTGTGCCGCAGGAGATGGACCCCTTCCTTCCTGGCTCTGGATATCTCGGCCGGGAGCAGGTCCCTGGAGGCCCCGGCTATGTCCACGTTCCCGTCCACCAGGGATTTGATGCCCTCCCCGGTGCCAGTACCCGAGACCGAGAGCTGGATGTCGTGCCTTGCGCCCATGAAGGCCTCGGCCGCAGCCTCGGCCAAGGGCAAGACCGTGGTGGAGCCCGATATCATGAGGCGCTTGTCGTCGGAGGCCAAGGCCCCGGCCCACCCAAGGGGGAGAGAGAGCAGGGCCACAAGAAAGCAAAGGTGCCCCAAAAGGCCCCACGGCCCCTTGGCCCAGGGGCCGTCAAGCCTTGCGCCCTGGTCTTTGCCAGGGCTCTCGTGGAGGGCTTGCGACATGCCAAAAATTTTAACCCCAATCAAGGCCAAAGGCAAGAACGCGAGGGAAAGGGGCTGGCTTCCCCTTATGGCCCGCACCCGCTCCCAAAGCGGCTGCCGCTAGCCCCATAAAAGGGGCCTGAGGCTCGCCTTGAGCGTGCCTCGGGGCCTGGGAGCCCGGATGCCTGGGCGTAGCCGTCGGAGCAGGCAAAGGT
>JAITKK010000104.1 GCA_031278475.1 Deltaproteobacteria bacterium | reverse complement strand
AGTCTAGTTGCAGCTGATTACGCCAAAAGTTACGGATGTGTCATTTTTTTTGGAGGCTTCATGGCTCATGGTGATATGGGGAAAGAATTGCTAGAAAATGCATGTGTTGATGCCGTTATTGATGGACCTGGAGAAATAGCTGTTCCAAGATGGATAAATCAAGGATGCCCTTCCGGATTTTTTACTGCTACTTGTATTAGCCATTCTTATCTAGTTCCTGAATATGATGATTATTTTTCAAACATCCCACACGATGATCATTTTAACTCCACCCTGCTATTAGAAGCATCACGTGGCTGTGACTATGGTGCATGTACTTTTTGTGCACAAAATTCTATTCAAGGACGTTTTGTTTATCCTGCAGACTATATAATTTCATGCTTGAATCATTTTAATGAAAACTATCAGTGTAAGCACATTGAATTTGCTGATACAAGTCTTCCAATAAAATTATTTAAATATTTAACAAAAAATTCAGACTTACCTGCTCTCACTAAATCTAAGTATGTATTTGCTGAATCACGTTGTCTTGCATCTAGCGATATGTGTCAAATTGCCAAGGCTGGCTTTTCTAATCTGCAGATTGGAGTTGAAAGTTTAAGTCAAGGCGTTCTTAACTTAATGAAAAAAGATTCTACTCTTTTAGAAAATATATGTTGTCTTCGTGAATCTTGGAATTATGGAATTACTTTAAACTACAATATTATTTTAGACATGCCTGGCACTACTATAGATGATTATAATAAAATGCTCAATCTTTTGCCTTTTATTCACCATCTACCACCTCCTACTTCTTTAATCCGTTTTCAGTTACAACGAAACTCCCCTGTTTTTAAACATCCAGAACGCTATAATATATTTAATATTATACCTCATCATTATCATCGTTTTCTAAATTCTGCTCATCCAACATTTTATTATTCATTTTCTAACAAACATACTCTATCCTCTCAATTACTTCAAAATGCACACAATGAATTCAAAAAATGGGAATTAAACTTTGACTATTCCAAACCACTATGCATAGCAAGACTTTTCAACAATCACGCTGAAATAACAGACACACGATCAAATTTACCATTGATCCATCCTAATCAATACTCTCTAACTAAAGAAGCTTCCGCTATTCTCAAAATTTGTCGAAAACCTCAACCACTACACCTTATAAAACAAATTAGCAGTAAATACTCGTCTTCACCAATTTACGATTTAATTAATCTAGGGTTAATAATTGAAAGTGATGGATTTTATGCAACTCTTCCAGTCTTGATTCATAATGATGAGTTTCTTCCCGTTCAACAAAAAAGAGATCCTATAGATTCTTATTTCGTTTATACATAACCGAGAATAAGGAAATTTATCATGCATATTGATTTGAAATTAGGTCTCTCATGCAACAATTCCTGCCGACATTGCATTATGGAGCCTACACGTCTCGGACTAATCCATCAACAACATGATCTTGACTCTACTTATGAGTGTATCGAATCCCTTATAGATACATTTTCCGAAAATTCGATAAACTCTGTCACACTCACTGGTGGAGAACCTACACTTCGAAAAGACTTTTTTCAAATACTCCATAAACTTACTTTAACAAATATTTCAGTTACTGTCCAGACTAACGGTAGAATTCTATCCACAGATAATTCTTTACACCTTCTTTCTCAACTTCCCCATCGTAATGTTTTATTTGTTATAGCTCTCCATAGTTCATCCAGATCTATTCATGATACAATAACACAGAAAAATGGCAGTTTCGATGAAACTACTTTAGCAATAAAAAAACTAACAGAACTTGGCTTTCCTCTCTCCGGAAAAATGGTTCTTTCAAATTACAATATCAATGATATAAATTCTACCCTAAATCTTATGCACACTTTAGGAATCAAGGATGCAATTGTTGCTTACCCTCACGCTGAGGATTTTACAAAAGATGCTCTTTACAATATTTTACCACGTTACTATCAAGTCAGACAATCTCTCATGTATTATCAAGAAAAATCAGATTTTCCTGTTTTTTATGAAACAATACCTTTTTGCTGTCTTCCAAACCAAAATTTTTTTAAGTCTTCAATCGACCTCGACTATCTTAAGATGCATTTAACATCTTCTGAAATCATTATAGAAATGACAATGATTGATAAACAGATTAAATGGGAAGAATCCCGCAAATCTATAAAACTTAAAACACAAAAATGCAACTTATGTCTGTTATCATCCATTTGTGAGGGAGCATGGGCTGAATACTATGATATTTTCAATGATGAGGATCTGATCCCCATTACCGACCCTAATATTGTTGAAATTTTTATTAATTCTTTATAACAAAATGTTTATTTAATGAATATACACATCATTTAATCTTGTGCGAAATTTTGAACCATAAATTGAGGCGACTCTACAATGTGACTCAGAACCGCAATTAGGTAGGCTTCACGCAAACGTCGATGCAAACGTGGCCGGATCTTAAGCCGCCTTCAGTAGTGTTATTAGTGTAGTTTTTTCCACAATTCTCTCATGCACAAACATCATACTCTGTACGCTAATATGCTCCTCTGAATCTATACGTATAAGATCGTTGACTATCTCAATCCTGAAATGCTAGTTCCACATGGACAAGCACACCCTTTTAAGCAACCCTTTGACATCTGGGATATCCATGAATCAGTATAACCTATACATGATGAATATTTAGTTCTACACCCTCTTCAAGATTATTTCCATGCACACCTTCATATTCGAGCTAGAGGCTTCGATATTCTTTAAATCATACTCAATCAAAACTCACACAAACAATTTCTGGACGTTTACCACTTTCTTCTCCTCATAGCGTACCTTCCTTCCTGTCTGTATTGAATTTACTAGCCATCGTGCAGTGAAACTATGGGGATCCTAGTTTTTAATTTTAAGCTAGGTCATAGCAGTGTTAAAACCATGAAGCAGTTCAATGTTCGACTCTTTATGTATTGTATCTAGATGCTAGCATGGAGTTTCTTGTACATAGTAGATCTTGCAAATCTGTCAAGAGACCACTATATCTTTCATAATCCGTGATATTCGTTTGTGTCTTTATAGTTAACCTTTCCTTTGAGGAAGAGTACCAAGGCCTGAGGTGCTATCACTTCAGTTTCGTTGCCATCAGCTCCTTATTTTTTCATCGGTAATCCTGCCCCTGACTGTTTATCGCTTATCTCGATCTCGTGATGCTCTTTGATGAAATCCCTGACCTGTGTTTCGGAAATGAATACGAAATCACCTTTCTCTTCCCTCCTCGTTCTTCCTGTTGTTGGAACGCTTGTTGTTTGCATTCTTATCGATTAACTCATAGCCTTCAATGTTCTACCTTTGATATTCCTTGATAGATGCTTTGTTCTCAAACCATGAGCTTCGCATCGTCGGACCCTTCAGTTTCTTGTTATTCACCTCCTCACTATCTTTTTCCTTTTCCCTAGTGTTCGATTTGATGGCACTTGAGCGTTTATTTTTTGTCATAATATTTTATGTTTATCTTTATTGAACCAGCAAAATGTTGTTATTAACATTGTTTTATTACGTTTTTGCATACCAGAATAACCAGACTTTTCTAGTTTTCGTAAAATTCTTGTATCTCAACTTTTCACTAATAAAATAGTCAGTTTTACAAAATATAAACCAACCTTTCAATTTTCTACATTCTACACCAACTTCACATTTTAATTCATTTCTCATAATATTTTTTTTTTACATTTCTTGCTATATGGCAAAGCATAGATAAACAGGAATTATTATGATAATTTCAGGCTGGGCAACAAGTCAGGGCACATTACGCTATCATCAAAAATTTTCTCTGCCC
Source organism: Deltaproteobacteria bacterium (assembly GCA_031278475.1). GTDB lineage: Bacteria > Desulfobacterota > Desulfarculia > Adiutricales > Adiutricaceae > JAISMF01. The sequence goes on along the minus strand of JAITKK010000104.1, from coordinate 11,822 downwards.
CAATGGGCAGTTCACAATGTTTTAGATTTAACTCTAAGTGCTGTTGGTGTCGGAACTTATCTGGGAAACCCCGATAGTCAAACAGATACATGTCAGTTAAATGCTTTACTGGCGTTATTAAATTCAGGATGTAATGTAATAGACTGTGCACCCAATTATCGTAATGGACGTTCTGAAATTACAATTGGCCGAGCTATTCAGACAGCCCTCAATTCAAAAATTATTGAAAGGGATCATATATTTGTTGCCACTAAAACCGGTTTAGTTCCTGAATCGTTCAAGCTCCCATCTCATTTGCCTTTAACTATTGATAATTCCTGTTTTCACCCTGATTATTTTTATATATCTCTGGAGACATCTCTTAAAAATCTCCAATTATCTTCCGTAGACTGCATTTTTCTTCATAATCTTGAATTGCTAAAACTTTCCGATTGCGAAGCTTTTCCTCATCGGTATAAGGAAATCGTTGCATCTATGGAAAATATAGTCCAAATGAATATGTCACGGTCATGGGGAATATCCTCTTGGAATGGATTTCGTGTCAAACCTGATCATCCAGAGTACCTCTCTCTCGAAATGTTAATGTCCTATTCAGCCCCGAATCTACGCTATTTGCAATTTCCATTAGGGATATGGGGATCTGAAGCTATTACAGGTATGTGGCAGAACGGCAGAAGTATTTTATCAGAGTCTCATAATTTGGGCATTTTTACCAACTCTTCTTTATTTCAAGGTGAACTTCCAGTGATTCTTCAAAATAGAGAAGATCTGATAGACAGTGCTGTTTGTTTTGCCAGAGACACTCCTGGCGTAGGCGTGTCGCTTCTTGGGATAAAACAAATGAAGCATGTAAATTCATGGAAACGTATTCAGAATCGTCCTCCACATAACACCTCTGATATATTTTCAAATTTTTTATAGTATGTATATATTGTCGGATTAAAGGATATAGTTGTAGAAACTGAAGCTTGAAAAGCATTGGTAAAAAGTGCTAATAATATTATAGTTGCCACTAACGAACCTGATAGCATCCAAAGGATTGATGGATGCTTTTTTTTGCCACAGGCAAATTTATACTTTTATCTTCAGCTAACTATTCAATAGCTGTCAAACTCCCTATGTACTACACAAGGCAGGCAATCGAGCGAGTTTTCGACATTACTAAAACTTATGTGGGCATTCTACCACTCTGGGCGCATTCCGATGAGACCGTAAGAGCCATTCTTCATTCGTGTATATGCGCAATTCCTTTATTAAAATTTATGAAAATATATCATCGCTGAACGAGTTCACAAAGCAACAGAAATAAATTATGCCGCAATTAAAATTAGACTGTCCGTTTTCAGTTCTAGAAAAATGGAGCCTTCTACAGAGGCCTCCTTTGCAAGCTCCCGCCAGAATGCGAAAGGGAATCAGGGGTCGCCCAAAAGGCAGCAAAAACAAGCCGAAGCACATCTTTTCTCTTTTAGAATTCAAGCAGACTGCAAGTCATTCCAAAAGCTTTCAAGAAAATGAAAACAGTGCTTGACATGCGTGAAGATCTTGTTCATAATAACCCAGTTAAGGCCAATAAGGAATTTATTTGCTTTCTATCATTGATTTTATATTCGCATCTTGATAGATTAATGGCTGATAACAACTTATATAAAAAGCATTCAATACAAAAAATGCTAAATAAACTGAAAACAATGTAGGTTCACATAATCAACAATAATATAATCATAGACCAGCCAACCAAATTTCAAAAAAAAGTATTAGACCGATTCATTCTATCCTGACCTCCACTTAACCAGTGTGTGAAAATTCCATGGGATTTTATATCTTAATCGTGTTCCGAGTGGATGCCGACATGCATGGTGAAACGCAAAAAGCCTGCGAGCCCTTCCAACCCTTGGCCCCCCGCGGAACGGATACCTGCTTGGTCAAGACAGGCCCAAAAGGCCGCATTCCGAGATGACCAAGGGGCACAGGGAGGACCTCGACAAGGCCAAAAGGGGCAAGGCCGACGAATTCTACACCCAGTACGCCGACATCGAAAAGGAGATGTCGGACCACCTGGGGCAGTTTAAGGGGAAACGGGTACTCTGCAACTGCGACGACCCCCGTGAAAGCAACTTTTTTAGGTATTTCGCGGCAAACTTCCTAACCTTGGGCCTCAAAAGCCTCATAGCCACCTGCCAAGGGCACCAGCAAGGACGGACCAAAGGAAAGGGCCCCAAGAGGCAGGGGGGTAAGGATCCCCTGAAGGGAGACCGGGCCCTTGCAATCGAGATTAACGAGGTTGGGGGCGGACTTGGCCCCTTTGCAAAGGATCCCTCGGCCCTTCTTGGGCGTCTTTTGAAAAACAGAAGGAACTCCGTAAGGGAGCTTTCCGGCGACGGGGACTTCCGCTCAGAGGAATGCGCGAGTATCCTTGAAAGCTGCGACATAGTCGCGACCAACCCGCCTTTTTCGCTGTTCAGGGAATTTCTCCGGCAGCTAGTCGCGCATGACAAAAAATTCCTGATAATAGGCAACATCAACGCGGCCACCTACAAGGACGTTTTCCCGCTTATCATGGGGGACAAACTGTGGATGGGCCATAGCATCCATGGCGGCGACCGGGAGTTCAGGGTGCCTTCCAGCTACCCCTTGGACGCGGCGGGCCACAGGGTGGACCCCTCCGGGGCGCGTTTCATCCGGGTGAAGGGGGTCCGCTGGTTCACAAACCTGGACGTGCCGCACCGGCACAAGCCGCTAAGGCTCACCGAGCGCTACAGCCCGGAGGCGTACCCCGGATACGACAACTACGACGCCATCGAGGTGTCGGCCGTGTCCAGGATCCCCTGCGACTACTTTGGGACCATGTGCGTCCCCATAACCTTCCTTGACAAGTACAACCCAAGCCAGTTCCGGATCTTGGGCATCACCGACCGCCAGAACACCTCGGGGCTGCGGACCAGGAAATACACGGCCTCCGACAGCCCCAAGTACAATGACCTGAACGCAAGGGGTGTGATACTCACGGACCAAGGCTACAAGCCCAAGTACGCGAGGCTGCTTATAAGGCGGAGGGATCCGGATGATTAGCATCTTTTTTTATTAGTGCTTTATAATTAGTCTTTATTGCATAATATTATATATAAATTCATGCTTTTTGCTTACCATAAGGCAAAAAACTTGCCTGGCCCCCTTAAACGCGGTATCATTGTTGCAATGCGGTCACGCCATGGGGGAATTGCGGCTTCATGCGCGGGGCGAGAGGGGCATGGGTGCGGGTCCTTCCGCATGCCGGCCCCCACGCGAAAACACCACGACGAGGCGTCCAATGTCAGAGGCAACACAAAAGGCTGAACCATTGTCCGTTCCCACGGAAAACGACGGCAAGTACCTCACCTTCCAGCTGGCGGGAGAGGGCTACGGGATCGGCATCCTCAAGGTCAGGGAGATCATCGGCATGCTCCCGGTGACGCCCGTCCCCCAGACCCCGCTCTTCCTGAAGGGCGTGATTAACCTGCGCGGGCAGGTGATACCCGTTGTGGACCTGCGCCTGAAGTTCAGCCTCCCGGAAGAGGAGTACACCGAGCGCACCAGCATCATCGTGGTGGAGGTCAAGGGCCTGACCGCGAACATCCCAATCGGCATAGTGGTGGACACGGTCTCCGAGGTCATAAACATCCAGTCCCACGAGATAGAGCCCGCCCCCGCCTTTGGGTCCACCATAGACATGAACTTCATACTGGGCATGGCCAAGACCAGCGACGGCGTCAAGATACTCTTAAACATAGACCTTGTCCTCTCCGCGGAGGAGCTGGGGGCCATGTGACGGCATGCCTTTGGCGGCCCCTGGGCTTGCCCCTGGCCTATTTTTTCCTTTCGCCCCATAAAGCCTCATAAAGCCTTATCAAGCCTTATTGCGCCTAATCGGACGGAGCGGCGATGCCGCTTTGCCCATGCCCAAGGCGCCCCCCTTGGGGGCGCGAAGCAACTTATGCGTTCGGGAGGCTGTCGAGGGACCATCCTGCGACGTGAAACGAGGGAACGTATAGAAATGCCCAAGACCCAGAGCGCGCCTTGCGCGCGCAGGCCACTTTTGGCGGTCATGGCGGCCCTGGCCGCGTCAGTCATGCTCTCCGCCTGCTCCCCCAGCTACCAGTACAGGGCCATCCCGGTACAGCCCTTGGAGTCCTACCCTGGGCAGGCCACGACCGAGGGGGCGCACGTGGGGGCCATGGCCCTGTACGACTCCAGGCAGCTCTCCCAGCTCTTCGGCTTCGACCTGAAGAAGGCCGGGGTCATCCCGGTGCAGGTGAAGATCCGTAACACAGGGAATTCCGACATCACTGTTCGCTCGGGCAGCACCATGACCGACGAGCATGGGCAGACCTGGGAGGTGCTGCCCTCCTCGGCGGTCTTCCAGCGCATCGACGATTACACCTCTGGCAGCCTCTCCATGGAGGAGGGCGCCAAGCGCACCTTGATGTGGGGCCTGGCCGGCGCCGTGGTCGGCGCGGCCGTTGGAGTCGCGGGAGGCACCGACGTGGGCACGGCCGTTGGCAAGGGCGCCGCGGTCGGCGCGGGCGCCGGGGCCGCCTCGGCCATGGTGGGGCTCGGCAAGAAGGACACCTCGGAGGACGTGGAGAGGGACTTCTCGGAAAGATCGCTCGAGTCGCGCATCATCGAGCCAGGGCAGGAGGTCACGGGCTACCTCTACTTCCCGTCCGAGAGCGCCCTGCCAAAGAACCTAAGGCTGAACCTCTCCCAGGGAGGGTACCGCCAGGCGCTCGATCTTGCGCTCTGACGGTCCCGGGGGCCTCTTGGCCAAGGAAGACGAAGGCTCCCCGATCCTCCCCAGCGTCTGGGGAAGATCGGGGCGCTTTTTTATCAGGGCCCTCCGCCGCCGCCTCAACCAGACCGCCTGGATTGGCCGCGTCCTGATACTCGCGCTGGGCGACCTCAGGGGGAACGCCAACCGCAGGAGGCTCATCTTCAACCTGGTGCTCCAGCAGGTGGCGCGCTGCTTCCGGACCACCCTTCCGCCCGTCGCCTTCATTGGCTTTTTCACAGGGCTGTTGTGGGCCGTCATCTGGTTCGACCTGCTCTGGAACATAGGCGGGGTCGAATCCTTCCTCACGATACTCGTGACCGTCCAGTTCCAGGAGATAACCCCCTTCATCACCTTCATGGTGGCGCTCGCCTCCTACATGGGGCCCCTGATACTGGAGATCATCCTCATGCGGAGCACCGGCCAGTTCGACACCTTCATAACCATGGGCATACCGCCGGCCCACATAGTGGCCTGGCCCAGGGTGCTGGGCCCCGTGCTCGCCTTCCCGCCCCTCCTGTTCGTCACCAACTTCTGCGTGGTGACCGGGGCCCTGTTCGGCACCTGGCTTACGGTGGATTTCCCCATAACCGACTTCTTCTACGAGCTCTACGTGAGGATCAAGGTCTTCAAGCTCTTCAAGCTCCTGGTCCAGAGCGGGCTCATGGCCTTCACCATGTGCTTCTTCTGCCTCTACAGCGCGTGGCGCTACGACTCCAGGGACCTCTCGCAGGCCCCCATGGCATTGAGGGGGGGCATCATAGAGGCCAGCGTCTTCGGGGGCCTGGTGGGCGTGATGGTGACGGTCTTCTATGCCTGAGAAAACCCCAGGGAAAACCCCCATGGAAGCCACTGCGGGAGCCGCTGCGGAAACCCCCATAGGAGCCACTGCGGAAGCCCCCGGGGATGCCGTCGACACGCCCCCGGTGCTCTCCCTCGCGGGGGTGCGCATCCTGGACGAGAACGGCCTGGGCTACGGGCCGCTGGACCTCTCGCTCGGCAAAGACGAGAGGGCCCTGGTCCAGGCCGAGAACCCCAGCGTGATTGCGGGTATAATAAGGGTCGCCCTCGCCATGCGGAAACCCCACCAGGGCAGCGTCGGCTTCGAGGGGCGGGGCATGGACGCGGGCAAGGGGGTGCTGGAAAGGTCCGCCCTCTACGCAAGGATAGGCATCGTCTGCGAGCTCTTCGGGCTCTTGCCGGGGGTTTCCCCGCTGAACAACCTCATGGCCTATTCCCTGTACCACCTGGGCGATCCCAAAAAGGACCTGGAGGCCCGCTGCGTGCGCATCCTGAAGGGGCTTGGCTTCGGGGAGGCGCCCATGCGCGTCCCCTGCTCCGAGCTCAACAAGCCCTACAGGACCCTGGGCCTGGTGGGGCTCGCGATCGCCAAGGAGCCGCCGCTTGTGATAATCGAGCGGCCCAAGCGCTTCCTGGGCCGGCTCTTCCCCAAGGCCTGGGGGTTCCTGACGGAAGAGTGCGGGAAGGGCGGCGGCTCCATCCTGGTGCTGGCCCTGAAAGGCGAGGACTACGGCGACCTGGACTTCCACCAGCGGGTGCGGATGGGGCGCTAGGCTTGGCTTGCGCCGCTTAAGGCGTTTAAGCGACATGCCGCCAAGCGGCAAGGCGACCAAAGGGTCGCGGCCCTTAACTTGCACAGGCTTTGACAACCGATACCGCCCAAAGGCGCATGTCCTTGCGGGAAAGGAGCCCCAAAGTGACCAAGGACAACGGATTATCCGACGACTACGGGCCCAATGGCGACCCCGGCAACGACTGGCGGACAGGGCACGGCGGCAGGGGCGCGCCCGAGGCGGTGCTGCCGCCGGACGCGCCCCAGAGGCCTGATTCCTCCGCTGCCCCGCAGGAGACCTACTCCGCGCTGGAGAGGCTAACGGGCATAATCCTCTTCGTGATCTTCATGGTGCTGATACTCAGCGTGATCCTTGTGGGGGCCGGGAGGGATTTCCTTAGGAGCTACGACACCTTCTTCGTGGTCTTCCAGGAGGGGCACGGGCTCCTGCCGGGGGTCAAGGTCCGCTTCAAGGGCATAGACATAGGCTCCGTCACCAAGGTGGAGCTCATGGACAACAACAAGATAAGGATGGAGCTGAGGGTGCTCGCCGAGTACAGCTCCAGGGTCAAGGGCGACTCGCTCGCGACCATCAAGAGCCCCACCATAATCGGCTCCGAGTACGTGGACGTCCAGGCGGGCACTGCCGACAGCCTGCCCATCCCGCCGGGCGGCCAGATACCAGCGACCGACCCCAAGACGGTCGACCAGGTGCTGAACGCGCTGCAGTGGGAGGACAAACTGGCGCAGTTCAACCAGATACTGGCCGATCTGAACTCGCTCACCTTCCAGCTCCAGGACAAGAACGGGCCCATAATAGGCACCTTCGTGAACCTGAACTCGCTGTCGGCGCAGCTTCTGGAGTCCCAGGGCACCTTCGGGTCCTTCGTCCGCAAGGACGATCTCTACCAGGAGATACTCTACTCCGCCCAGGAGGTCAGGAAGACGGCCGAGAGCCTCAGCCAGACGGCCGGGACACTTGAGAGGGATGTGCCCAAGCTCTCCAGGGACGCGAAGACCATACTCGGCCAGGTCGAGGGCGGCACCCGCTCCTTTCCTGAGATCTCGAGGGGGGCGAGGGAGACCATCAGGGACGTCGACCAGGTCATAGACTCGGCCAAGCGCAACTTCCTTATCCGCATGAACCTTGCCCCGGAGACGAAGCCCGAGGCCATCACCCAGCCCATAAGGGGCCGCTGATGGCAATTCCCGCGAAAAGGCCCCAAAGGGCCCCGGGCCTAAGGCCTGGACTTGCCCTGGCGCTCCTCGCCTCCCTGGCCTTGGCAATGGCCATGGCCGCCTGCGGCCCGGTCCCGCCAAGGGACCCCTTCTACCTCGCCGAGGCCAAGGACAGCCTCGAGAGGGGCTACCACTGGTTCCAGGTGGGCTGCCACAAGGAGGCCGTGCGCTTCTTCGACGAGAGCCTCGTGAGCGCGAGGCTCTCGGACAACGTGCCCTACATAGTGATGAGCCTCAACGCCAAGGGGGCCTCCCACCTCGCGAGGGGCGACATGGCCAAGGCCGCCCCGGTCCTGAACGAGGCCCTGGAGCTGACCCTGGCTGAACCGGGCCAGCCCGAGCTACCGGCCCTTCTGGGGAACCTGGGGACGCTCTCATACCAGGCAGGCCGCTTCGACGACGCCAAGGGGTTCTGGGAGAAGGCCGCCGAGGAGGCGCTCCCCCGGGGCGCGAGCCCCGCCCCCTACCTAGCCAACCTCGCGAGGCTGGAGCTCGCGAAGGGCACCAAGGAGAGTTTTTCGGAGGCCCTTGACCTTGCCATGGCATCCGCTGGCAACCCCAACACCCCCGAGTCAGCCAAATCGGACATCCTCAACATGGCCGCGGTTAGGGCCATGGGCCGGGGCGACCTTTCGGCCGCGTCCACCTACCTTGAGTCGGCCACCGCAATCGACAGAAAGCTTGAAAACCAGTCCGGGCTCGCCCAGGACCTGGAGACCCGCCACGAGCTCCAGAGCCTCCAAGGCGACCACCCGGCCGCCATGCAGAGCCTCGCGAGGGCATTCTACCTGAGGGCCTCCCTCCAGGACCTCCCCGCGCTTAAAAAGGATCTTGCCCTACTGCGGGAGGGGAACAAGGCCTACGGCCATCCCGCCGACCTCACGCCCTTCGAGGCAATCGCCAAGAAACCCGAGCTCTTCGACCCGCTCAAGGAGTATTGCCCGTAACCCCAAGGGCATATCAAAGGGCATTTTCAAACGCAAAGGCCAGGGGCAAGCCCTGGCCTTTGCGTTTGCGTTAGTTCGTTTTCGATAGTTGCCGCGGGTTATCGCTTTTCATGGGCGATTTTTTGCTGCCGTGGGTTTTGTTGGGCTGGGTTTTGTCGTGTCGGACTGTGCTTTTGAGGGCTGTGTTGGGTTGTGTTGGGTTTTCGTGTTTGGGAGATTCCCAAGGCGAGGGTTTTATCGCGAAAGTTTTGCTAACGCGACACTTCCTGGCATGCCCTGCGCGCCCAAAGGGATCCCTGTTGCTTCAGGATCATGCCTGCTTGCGTGTGACAGGCAGCTCGAGCCCCGCGACCCTCATGCAGAGCCTCGCGAGCCATGGGCCCAGGAGAATGACCGCGAAGAGCCTCAGGGTCTGCATGGCCGCTATGAAGGGGAGCCCCGCGTCGGTGCCAGCCGCGATGATGGTCACGACGTCCAGGCCCCCAGGGCTTGTGGAGAGGTAGGCCGTGAGGGAGTCAAAACCCCCGTAGGCCCACATGATGTAGCCGAACAGGCCGCAGAAGGCGATCATCGCAAGGATCGAGATGAGTATCCAGTGGTAGATCCTGAAGCCGCGCTTGAGGTCGGCCATCGAGAAGTTGCCGCCTATCCTGTAGCCTATGATTATGTAGCACGGGAAGAGAATGAAGGGCGGGAGCGTGGTGTCAACGTGGGCGAGGTTCCTGACCAAGGCGACCAGGATCATGCTGAAGATAATGTCCCCTCCCGGGAAGTTGGTCTTCTTCGATATGTAGAGGGCTATCAGGGCGGTCACGATGGTGACAAGAAGGTCGTATGGGGAAAAGGGCGGGAAGAGGCCCTGGGAGGCGACCCCTGGGAGGCTTACCCCCGGAAGCATTAGCCTCGCCACCATGATGCACACCAGGGAGACCAGGACCACCCTGGTGTACTGCATCAGGGCCACCATCCGCATGTCCGCCCCGTGCTCGGCGCTAAGGAGGGTCATCACCGAGGCCCCTCCCGGGGAGAGGCCCCAGATGGCCGTGGGCCCTGGCATCACCTTGCGGCGGGTAAGGATTATGCCAAGGGCTGCGGTTGAGAGCATGGCCCACAGCGTGCCGCAGGCAAGGAAGGGCCAGGAGCCGCCCAGGATGGAGAAGAAGTCAGGGCCCAGGCTCTGGGCTATGCGGACGCCCAGCATGCCCTTGGCGAAGGTGAAAAAGGAGGGGGGGATCGTCGGCCGGAACCCCCCCACGGAAAAGGCGAGCGCCGCGATCAGCGGCCCCAAAAAACGCGCCGCCGGCAGGCCCGTGAGCTCGAGTAGGTAGATCAAGAGGATGGTAAGGGCCAAAAGGCCCGCCCATCTGGCTAGGGTGCCCCCGGGCAAGGCGGCGTTCAGCCCCGCTTGCCAGCTACGAACTGCTCGTAGGCCCTTACATCCTCGGGCGACCCAATTATGAGCGGGGTCCGCTGGTGGATGTGCTTGGGCTCGATGTCCATGATGCGCTCGCGGCCAGTGGTCGCGAGCCCACCCGCCTGCTCGATTATGTAGGCCAGTGGGTTGGCCTCGCACATGAGCCTGAGCTTGCCCTGGGGCTTCTTGGGATCCTTGGTGTCGGCCGGGTAGAGGAAGATGCCCCCGTAGAGCAGGTTGCGGTGGAAGTCGGCCACAAGCGAGCCTATGTAGCGGGAGGTATAGTGGACCCTGTGCTCCTCGTAGCCGGTCTTGATCCAGTCTATGTACTTCTTGGTGGGCTCGTCCCAGTAGTTGGCGTTGCCCTCGTTGATGGAGTAGATCTTGCCCCTCTCCGGGGTCTTGATGTTCGGGTGGGAGAGCAGGAACTCGCCGATGGAGGGATCCAGCGTGAAGCCGTTCACCCCCTGCCCGGTCGAGAACACGAGTATGCAGGAGGAGCCGTAGATGACGTAACCCGCCCCAGCCTGCTCGATGCCCTTCTGGAGCACGTCCGCATGCGCCACGTCGGTGGTGGGCGGAGTGAGCCTGCGGTAGATGGAGAAGATGGTCCCTATGGACACGTTAGCGTCGATGTTGGAGCTTCCGTCCAGGGGGTCATAGTGGACCAGGTAGCTCCCCTGCGGGTACTGGCGGGGGATCTCTATGATGTCGGCCTCCTCCTCGGAGACCAGCGCGCAGACCTCGCCGGAGGCCGAGAGGCGGCGCTTGACGGTGGTGTTGGCGAGCTCGTCGAGCTTCTGGACCTCCTCGCCCTGGACGTTCACGAAGCCCGCCCGGCCCAGGACATCCACGAGACCGGCCTTGGCCACGTCCCGCTGGATGATCTTGCAGGCCAGGACCAGGGCCTGGAGCAGCCTTGTGTAGGAGCCCGTGGCCCCTGTGGTGTACTGCTGGTTAAGTAGCAGGTGGTTGGAGATGGTGATGCCTACGTTTTCTGTGGTTACGGAAGTGCTCATTTTGGCCTCCACGAGGGTGCTTTAAAGGGTTCCGAGGGTGGGGTTTGATCGCTGGGGGTTTGTGGGGGAAAATCCCTGGCACCAAATGTTGGGACGCGATTCAAACTAAATGGATATATGCCTACAAATGCCGCCCGGGGCTTGCGCCGCGACAACATTCGGATCTTTTCGCTGATGATCGGATTATACATGATTTTACAAATCTTTCCCGCAGTGTCCCTTTCCCTGAAAACAAGCCCGAAAAGTGCGTGGGGAGGCGGGGATTGCCCAAAGGCGGGCAAGGAACCAAAGGTGGGGGTGGACGGAAATCCTGGAAGGCCGGGCCGAAAATCCCTAAGGGCTCGACCGCGAATCCGGGAGGGAACGGCCGCGAATCGGGATGCCCTGGCCAGGCCAGGCCCACCGGACGCAAAAAAGGCGGCAACCTGCGATGGATGCCGCCTTTTAGATCCGAGCTATATATCCAAATAGTTAGTTCCTGATGCGCCTCGTCCTGCGCGCCTGCGCCTTGCGGATGCGCCGAATGGACTCCCGCTCCTTGCGCTTGCGCCTGTCGCTGGGCTTCTCGTAGGCTTTCTTGCTCTTGAGTTGCTTGATAAGGCCGTCGCGTGCCGACTTGCGTTTCAGGGCTTTGATGGCCTGCTCCACGTCGTTGTCGCGGACAATGACCTCAATGCCCGTGTCGTTTCTGCTCAAAGAACCAATCACCTCGCATTCGGCCCGAAAATTCAAGAAAGGCGATACTCTGTGGCTAGGCCTAACTTCAAGCCGCAATAATTAAAACAAAACCCGGTATTTTGTCAAGCTTTATTTTGGGGATGACAGC
>JAITKK010000060.1 GCA_031278475.1 Deltaproteobacteria bacterium | reverse complement strand
TCAAACACCAATGATTAGGGGATTGGCATGGACAGACATTTGGAAGCGATAGATGTGATAGTTTACGATCCGACGGACATCCGGACGATCCCAAAGCCCGGGGAGGTCATACACGTGCTCGACTCCGAGAATGTCCTCTCCGGGCGTTGCTTCGTGATGCCTAAGATGCCCGACTCGTACGCGCCCGTGATATTGCTTCAGGAGACCTCCACCATGCTCGCGATGAAGGACGCGCTGCCCTTCAATATGTTTGAGCCGTGGCCGGGCACGACCTATTTCCAGGTGCACCTGACGGACGAGGAGAAACGGATGGCCGACGAGACCTTTGATTTCCTGACGGACCTGATTGCCGAAAACGGCCACAAGATCGTGGACCGGGAGTTCTGACGGCCAAAACATCCTCTACCTTGGCAAATCCCCCGGCCTTTTCCGGCCGTGGGACAGGGCGTCCTTAAGCCATAGGAAGCACCCCTTGTCCGCACCCCTTCCCTGCGGCAAGGCCTCTCGCAAGGGCCGCCTTCTGCCGCCTTCTGCCGCCTTCCCCCGCAACCGGGCAGCATCCTGAGCTGCCCAGGGATTCCCCGCGGGCCTAAAGGCATCCCCGCAGCCCCCTGTCCGACCCCGCCTAGTATTTGCCGCGCCGCAACACTTGGGCCATTAGCATGGCTTTTGTCACGGGTCAGGCCCTATTGGGGTTGGGAAGGATCCCCCCGCCCTCCGGGCCGCTCGGCCGCAACCCTCCCCGAAAAACCCCCTCAAACCATAGCGGATTGCGCGTCATTATTGCCACTATATGTGGTATGCTGCCCTGCGCATGCCGCCATATAAGCGGTTGCCTCCCGCCCGCATCCCCTCCCGGGCGGCCGAACCGTCTGCCATGGATCATGCCGGAAAACCAAAGCCTCGCCTAAGGCCCCCGCCTTGCGCAAATTGCTTTCATGGGATTCCTGCCATATAATGTTGCGGGAAATTCAGCGTTCGCGCCTTGTCGGAAAAGCGCACCGGGCTTCCGGATGCCCCGGGGGTCCCCTTGCATGGACCTCAGGGTCCTTGCGCCTCCCAATCACGTTTGGCCGAGTATCCATGCCAGTGTTAGGCATAAAATAATACAGTTATGTTAAGTTTTGCATAATAATTTTAATTTTTCTAAATGTCTGTTTAACAACAAACGAATGAGGAGGAAAAAAAATGGCAACAGCTGCGGTATTCCTAATCGACGGCATCGAGGAAATAGAGGCCATCAACACCATAGACATCCTGAGGCGCGGCGGCGTCCAGACCACCCTTGTCTCACTCAACCCGGGCCTCGAGGTCAAGGGCACGAACAACATACAGATTAAGGCCGATACCCTCCTGAAGGACACCGACACCGGGGGCTTCGACATCCTGGTGCTTCCCGGCGGCACCCTCGCCTACCTCGACCACAAGCCCATCATGGACATCATCGCCGAGGCCGGGAAGAAGGGCCGCAAGCTCGCGGCCATATGCGTGGCCCCCGTGGTCTTCGGCGAGCTGGGGCTCCTCAAGGGCAAGAAGGCCGTGTGCTACCCCGGTAACGAGGATAGGCTCACCGGGGCCGAGGTGCTGCAGGTGCCGGTTGTGACGGACGGTAACATAACCACCTCCAGGGGCCCCTCCACCGCCATCCTGTTCGGGCTGGAGCTCGTGAGGATCCTTGCGGGCCAGGAAGCCTCCGACAAGGTGAGGAGCGGCATCCTCCTGGCCGCCTAGGCGGCCCCAGGGGCCGCCTGCGGCCCGCAAACCAGCACCCTCCCGGGGGGCCGGCCCGCCAGGGCCCGGCCCCCCGGGAAGCGGGGAAAGAGATGACCGAGACAAAGAGGCGCAAGCCGCAACCCAAGGCCCAAAGCGCGCCGGAGGCCACCAAGGCCCCCCGGAAGCGTCTTGACAACAAGCTGGACGACTACAGGAAGGCCGAGACCCCCTACGGCACCGTCCACTACAAGAGGCCCTTCGACGGCCCCAGGCAGGGCTTCCGCAAGAAGCCCCGCAAGTTCGGGGCCCCGGGCCCCAAGGGCCGCCCCCAGGCGCGGCAGGACGGCGGCCACAGGCCGCCGCTGTCCCCAAGGAAGCCCTGGGGCAACAAAGGGAGGCAAGGCACCGGCTACGGAACCGGGAAGCACCACGGGCCCGGCGGGCCCAAGGCCGGCGGCGGCAAATCCGGCTGGCAGCACAAGGACAAGCCCGCCCCCCGCCTGAGCTTCCCGGAGCTGGACATAGCCTTGGACCGCGAGCTGCCCCTGACCCTTGAGCGGCTCTCCGAGTCCGAGAAGCTTCTGACCGACAGCGCGGCCAAAATACTCGACCTCACCGAGAGGCTCCAGTCCGCCTTCCCGGAAATCGGCAAAAGGATGTCCGAACTGGGCCTGGACGAGGCCCAGGGCGAAGCCGTGAAGGGCGTGCTCGCCGATTTCGGCAAGGGCTTCTCCGAGACCCTCACCCAGCTCTTCGAGGCCGCCGCCTTCGACGACCTCTGCGGCCAGAGGCTCAGGAAGGTGGAGGAGACCGTGGGCACGGTCACCCGGATCCTGATAAACATCAAGAAGGCGACCGAGGATGCCCAGCCAGGCAAGCCCGGGAGGCCCGGGAAGCCCCAGCACGGCCCGGTCGCGGGATCGATTGCGCCTCCCGCCAAGGGGAAGCCCGGGAAAACCCCCTACAAGGCCGACGGCCCCAAGGATGCCCCGGCCCCGGCCAAGCCCCCCAAGACGGAGGCGGAAAAGGCCCTGAAGAAGGCGGTGAAGAAGGCCGCCAAGAAGGCCGCGAAGAAGGCGATCAGGAAGCATGCCGGGGCCCAGGGCGACCCTGCCCAAGCCGGCATGCCCGCGGCCAAGGACAAGGCGGAAAAGGGCAAGGCCGAAAAGGGCAAGGCGGAAAAGGCGGCCAAAAAAGCGAACCCCGCGAATGCCGCAAACACGCCAAAGGGGAAGGCGGGCGGCCCGGAAAACCTGCAGGGGCCGACCATCGGCGGGCTCAGCCAGGACGAGATCGAAAGGCTCTTCGAGAACGAAAGGGGCAAGGACAAGGGCTGAGGCCCCTTGGGCGGGAAGCCCCCTCGCCTTTTTTTGATCCCGCCCCCATTTTAGGTGGATCCCTTTGGCACCGACCCTCAAAAAGCAAGAAGCCGAGGCCCAGGCGGAAGCCCTGACGCTCGAATTGCGGGACGTGTCCCTCGCCTTCGGCGAGAAGACCATACTGGACGGGCTCAGCCTCAAGGTGCCCAAGGGCCACAAGCTCTCCATAGTGGGCGAGTCTTCCTGCGGCAAGAGCACGCTTCTGAAGGTAATGGTGGGGCTCATCCGGCCCGACAAGGGCCAGGTCATCCTCTTCGGCAAGGACACTTCGTCCATAGGCACCCGCGAGCTGGAGCGCCTGAGAAGGCGCGTGGGCATGCAGTTCCAGGCCGGGGCCCTGTTCGACAGCATGAGCGTGGGGGAGAACCTGCTGCTCGCCAGCATGGAGTCGGTAAGGGGCGCGAAGGGCGGGAAACCGGCATCCGCCGAGGGGATAGGCGCAATGCTGGGGAAGGTCGGGCTAGGGAAGGCCGCGGCCCAGAACCCCTCCAGCCTTTCCGGCGGCATGAGGAAGCGCGCGGCCATCGCGAGGGCCCTGATAGTCAGCCCGGAGCTTGCCATCTTCGACGAGCCCACGGCAGGGCTCGACCCCATCACCAGCTCCGCCATGATCCGCCTGCTGAACGGGCTCTCCGCGGACCTCGGGGCCGCCATGCTTCTGGCGACCACCGACGTGGACGTGGCCAGGCGCTTCTCGGAGGACATAATAATCCTCAACAAGGGCAGGATAGTCGCCAGGGGCGCGGTGGGCTCGCTACTGGCCTCCACGGATCCCTACATAAGCAACTTCCTCAAACGCTACGCAAGGGTCGCAGTTGCGCATTGACGTCCGCTACCTGAGGGCCGGGGACCTCGCCCCGCTCTTCCAGGACGCCCTCCCGCTTGTCGCCCCCATGCGCCGCAGGAAGGCCCTGCGCTACCTGAGGGAGCCCGACCGCCTCCGCTCGCTGGGCGCGGGCCTCCTTATGGCACGCTTCCTTGGCGCGAGGGAGGACTCCGACATCCTGGAGGGCCCGAACGGCGGCCCAAGGCTGTCCGCCGGGCATCCCGATTTCAGCGTTAGCCACTCGGGCGCCCTGGTGGCGCTCTCCGTGTCCGATTCGCCCCACGGCCTGGATCTCGAGGATTTGGGCCGCCCGGCCAAGTTCGGGCTTCTCGCGGAAAGGATCCTGGGCCCAGGCGAGCTCTTGTCCGAGCCCGGTGCGGCAGGGGACCCCATGGCCTTCTTCTCCGTCTGGACCCGCAAGGAAAGCCTCATGAAGGCGATGGGCCTGGGCTTCGCTCTGGATCCACGGAGCTTCGTGGTTACCCCCCTTGGGACCGAGTCCTTCCTGATACTCGGGAGGCCATGGCATTTCAGCACCTGGTTGTTGTCCGATCACGTCTTCTCGCTCGCCTCCGCCTACGGGCCCTTTGAGATCCAATGCGAGGAGCTTGACGCGCAGGCGCTAGTAAGCGATCTAATAAGCTGAGAATCATTGGGATCTTCCTTGGCCCATACGTGAAAACACCTAAAAAAGCGTATTAACGCATAAAATCGCCTCATGGATTTCATCAATGGAATCATCATAAAAACCTTTTAAAACCCATAAAACACCATAATCCATGCATTTGCGTCGCACAAAAGGTCCCAATGCCTTTTGAAACGTGAATCGCGATACCCGGAATTTCCCTTTTAAGCGTCCCGGTTCATATCATTCACCCGCAAGTGCCTATATCCGCTTTATCCTATCAATCCTATCAATCCTATCAATCCTCTCAATCGACTCAATCCACCCAATCCCAATCGTCCTCCCCTTTATCGGATCCAATCCGCTTGCCTGGGCTTCCCCATACTATACCTAGACCTCATGCCCCTATGGCGTCCATGCCGGGATGGCGGATGGCGTACGTGACACTGCAATCCGACGGATATTTGGCGACGGGATAATTTTTTCTTGACAAAATGTCTTTTTGTGGTTTCTAATGTCCATGTGCATTGGTGCCAAAGGTTTTATTCAAAACAGAATCAGCTTTTCCCTAAACGCCCCTGTTGTTGTGCGGATTTTGTAAAACACACTTTTGCAAGGGGCCTATAGCCTTATTCGCCTTATGGCGGCCAGCCCTCTTCCGGAGAGGCCTTGGGCAAGGCTTTTGGGCGGATTCCTGCTGCCTGCCTGCTGGCATTTGCCTGCTGGTATCCGCCTGCTGGTATATGCCCGCTGCCGCCTGCCTGTTGGATTCCGTAAAAGTACGGTCCCTGACAGCGGCATCTACCTGCCGGATGCGGCTAGCGAATGATGCGCCCCAAGCGCTGCGGTTTGCCAAAAAAACCAAAAAATTTGTACATTATCGCTTTTTTTCGGTAATAATGCGCATCCGACGGCCATTGGCTGTCCGCAGGTGTTCGTTTCAGGAGCCATTGGGCCTTCCCAAGCGGCAAACCGCGGTTTGAAGCCGCAACCCTATTTTTCCCTTTCATATTTCCCCTCTTTCGGGGGGCCTGGCACGGGCCAGCAAGCCCTGTCGCCAACATTTCAGGGCACGCTGGCGAAGGCCGCATTGGGTGGCGGCCGCAGCGGCCAAGGGTCCTTTAATTTTTTGCTTGACAAGCCTGGAAAAATCCTTAGAATGGGTTAATCATTAATTCCAAGCGATAATCCCGGGCACAAGCCCTTTGGGCAGGGCTTGCGGGGTTCTCTGGTTTTATTGTCATTTCCTTTGTTTTGCTTTCTTGCCTTATTTTTCTCCCAAGCCGCCTTTTTTATTGGGTCAGGTGGCTTAATGGCCCGTTTTCCCGAGGGCGTAAAATATCGAGAAATTGGCAGCCAGCCGCTGCCAGGCGGGGAGACCCGCGAACAAGGAGGAACTTTCCCTTTCCAGGCGGCCAGAATCTCCGCCTTGATCCCACTCCCGGGGAGCCATAACTCTCATGGCGCCCTCTTAGGAGGCCTTCATAATGTCCATCATCAGAGAGCGTTTACGCCAGACACTCGCCTCGGCCTTCGTGCTGGCCCTTTTCTCGGTTCCCGCACTATTCGTCCTGACATCCTGCCACGACACCCGTTCAATGGCCCCGAAAGACAGGAGGGCCACCGTCCAGGGACCCAGGCAGGACGCAAACTCCCTGTCAGGCGAGCTCAGACTCCTCAGAAGCTCAGGCGTGGCCACCGGCCAGCGTGAGAACCCCGCCCAATACTCCTCCCTCTCAGACCCATACCTTGAAAAAGACGCCGCCCCCTACTTGAACGAGGAGAGATCCTACGCCGAGGATGAGGCCACCCTCATCAACGCGTCCGCGGCCGTCCGCGGCCTCAACGGCAAGCTAACGACGGCCCACGCCGGTCAGACCCTTCTCGCCGACAACGGTTTCAAGGTAAGGGGCCCCTCCAGCTCGGCAACGGTCGCGACCACCGCGTCCAAGTACTTCACCGACGACGCCCCGGGCACCAGCAAGAGGCTCAAGACCTCCAAGGGGCTCACCTCCAACCTGCTGACCACGGCCTACAGCCTCACCGGCAGGCCCTACCTGGACGGCGGCATGACCCCAGAGAACGGCTTCGACGACCTTGGGTTCGTAAGCTACGTCTACTCCAAGGCAGGGGCCGCCATCTTCCCCAAGAACGCCAAGGGGGCCCTCTCCGCTGGCAGGCCCGTCACCAAGGAGGCCCTGAGGCCCGGCGACGTGCTGGTCTACCGCAACCCCAGGAACGAGAGCCAGTATCTCTTGGGCATCTACACTGGCAACGGCAACTTCCTGCTGTCATCCTCTAGGCTGAAGCTGGTCTCCGAGACAGCGGCCTTCGGGATAGACTACGGCCCCTACTTCGTGGGGGGCAGGCGCTACTTCGAAGACGATGCTGCTGCGCCCCTGTCGGACAGCATGAAGATGGCCGCCACCAACGGCGCCGTGAAACAGGCCCTCGCAAACCTTGGGCCGATCCCAAAGACCACCTACAAGGCGACAACCAAACGCAAGTCCTCTAAAAAGGGCTCCAAGTCCCGTTCGGGGAGATCCAGGAGCTCAAGGAGAAAATAGGCCTATCCCAGGCCCTGCCCTAAAGTCGGGCGGGACCCTCTGGGCCTTGGTAAAACGGGGGCGGGGCGCCAAAGGCACCCCGCCCCCTTTTTATGTCCGATTGGCCCCCCGTAAGTGGGCCCGTAAGTAGGCCCGTAAGTTGCCCCGTAAGTTGCCCCTTGCCCTCCCCGCTGCCCCCTTTCGGGGGCCTTTTTGTTTCCCGCCCTGATGCCTCGGCGACACCTGCAATTTTCTGTAAAACAAAATAACATTATGATTTTACCGCAAATCCCAAAACACGCTAAATCCTATGATTTTAGTCGGCACAATAAAAATAATTTCATCATTTTAGCCATGCTAAGCAAAAAGCTTGGATATCCGATAAAAACTAATTCAAATTAAAACTATCATTATACGGTAAATAAAATAAATCAAAGCAAAGGCCGCCAAAATCCCCCAAAGCGAGCCCAAAAAGCTTCCCGCCCAAGCCCAAAGTCAGCGGCAAAAGCGCCAGACCCCAGCCTTTGGCCGCCATGGCGACGCCCCAAAAACGCATTCAAACGGCCTTACCCCCGGGAGGCTCATTTTGGCTTCCCGGGCCGAAGGGGCTAAATGGCTTAAAGCCAATCCCATGGGCTTTTGCGCATATTGTATATTCATAATAGTTGCAAATATTATAAATTTATCCATATATGTCAAAGGGATGTTGACTTTTCGCCATAGTTGGCCTATAATGCAAGAAACGGCGCAATCCCATGACGGAATTACATAATGAAAAGACCCCTACCGCCCTGGATGAAATACTGAGGGGCCTGGCCACCGACCCCGACCAGCTGCGGAGCATGTTCGACGATTTCCCCTTGGGCGTCATCATCGCTGACACCTTGGGGATAGTCGTGTACTACAACAACGCCCACGCCGAGATGGACGGGGTCGCGAAAGAGGAGATGCTCGGCAGGCGCTGGGTCGAGGCCCTGATACCGCTGAACGGGCCCAACATAATGTACGTCTGCCAAAGGATGGCCAAACCCGTCCTCGGCTACGTGTACTCCTACAAGACCTACAAGGGCAGGGTCGTGAACGCCGCCTATTGGGTCTACCCGCTCGCGGCCGACGGGGCCATAAGCGGCTCCATCTGCTTCACCCAGCCGCTCGCCGGCCAAGGCAGGGCATTCGGGAACCCCCCGCTGCAGTGGCCCGGCTACATACCCATAAGCGACCCCACCAAGAACATAATAGGCCAGAACCCGGAGTTCCTCAGCGCGGTCGGGCAGATAAAGGCCAACGCCCAGAACCCCTTCCCCATACTCATCTCGGGCGAGGCTGGCTCTGGCAAGGAGCTGCTCTCGAAGCTCGCCCACCAGGCCTCCAAGAGGCACGGGAACCCCTACCTCGCGCTCAACTGCGCCTCCATCCCGCCCAACCTCCTGGAGGGGCTGCTGTTCGGCACCACCAAGGGCGGCTTCACCGGGGCCATCGACCGGCCTGGCATGCTGTCCGAGGCAGGGGGCGGCACCCTCTACCTGGACGAGCTGGACTCCATGCCCATGGGCCTGCAGCCCAAGCTCTTCCAGGCCATAAAGGCCATGAAAGCGGCCAGGGTGGGCTCGTCCAAGGAGGAGGGCCTGGACTTCAAGCTGGTGGTGTCCATAGGCTCCGACCCCAGGGAGGCCATGGATGCCGGGAGGCTCAGCCCCGACCTGTTCTCCCTGGTAGCCGTTGTGCTGGTGGACATCCCGCCCCTGAGGAGCCGCAAGGAAGACCTGAGGCCGCTTACCGACTTCTTCATAAGCAAGTACAACAACCTTTTGGGCAAAGGCGCCCTGGGGGTCGAACAGAGGCTCTGGCAGCTCATGGGCGAGTACGCCTGGCCCGGGAACGTGAGGGAGCTGGAGCGCATGGTGGCCGGGGCCGTTAACCAGCTCGCCAAGGGCGAGACCCTCATAGGCATGAGGCATGTCCAGGACAGCTTCGCCAAGGCCTTCTCGCTCCTGGGCGATCCATCCTCCCCGCCCCCAGGGGCGGACAGGGGCCGCCCCGTGGGGCGGGAGGCAACCCTTGCGCCCGGCCCCTACGGCGAGAACCCGGACACCCCCTACCTTACCCGCCTTCAGGCCGAGGAGCGCAGGCTCAAGACGCTCCTTACCGAAAGCGCTGGAAACGTCGCGAGGGCCGCAAGGAAGCTCGGGATATCCAGGCAGCTGTTAAACCA
>JAITKK010000003.1 GCA_031278475.1 Deltaproteobacteria bacterium | reverse complement strand
CCCCAGAGGGCCCTGGATGCGCCCAACCGGCAACTTTTGCTTTAAACCCTTAACTGTGTTAAGATTCGCCTGTTTTACGGCAACCACCCATGGGCATCGGAGGAAGGCGCCAATGGCGCCTTCAGCTTCCCAAGGGCCCTTAGGGCCCTTGGCGGACCCCATGGCCTTGGCGCGTCATCCTCGGCCGGCGCCCACGAAGGGACATATGAAGTCGTACGTAGTATCGCACCTGAACAACAACGAGTCGCTCGTGATGGAGGCCAAGAAGCACTGGTTCTCGCTTTTGCCCGCCGTCCTGGAGCTCTTCGCCGCCTTGGTGGTCATCGGCATGGCCGGGGGCATAGCCTCCCTGTTCGACTCCATACCCATGGCGCCCAAGATCGTTAGGATCTTCCTGTTCATAGTCTCCCTGGTCCTGGTCTACACCGCGATACAGAACTACTTCATCTTCTTCAGCACCGAGCTGGGCTTCACCGACAAGCGCGTCATCGGCAAGGTGGGCTTCTTCAGGGTGCGGTCGCTGCTCACGCCGCTCAACAAGATAAACAACGTCTCCGGCTTCACGGGCTTCTTCGGCAGGTTCCTGAACTACGGGAGCATACAGATATACAGCTCCTCCGGGCAGTTCGTCTACGATTACGTCGTGGCGCACGACGAGTTCCTGGTGGGCCTCATGGACCAGATAGACATATACGAAAAGGAGCTCCAGGGAAGCGAGCGGCAGGGCGGCGAGCCGCAAGGCCCGCGGAGGCGGATGGACGCCGAGCCCCCCCAGAGGGACCCCGACAGGCTGGACAAGGCGGTGATAGACTTCGACAGGGACGCCCCCCTCGCCAAGTCCAAGGCCCTGCCCAGGTGGAAGGGCGAGCCCAGGGTGCTTTTGAGGAACCCTGGCCCCGACAAGGAAGCGGCCAAAGAGCCCGAGCCGTCCAAGGGGCTCTGCCCCTTCTGCAAGACCCCCTACCAGGCCACCCCCGAGATGGAGGGCAGGCAGATCCAGTGCAAGGCCTGCAAGAAGCAGTTCGTGGTGAGGACCATCGCCTCGGCCTGACTGGACCCTGCCGGAAACCCCCGGATGTCGCCCTCGTGCTTTTTTGCCCGATGCCCTGGTTTTTTTCGCGGACCCGCGAAGCCGTTTGCCCACCCATCCCCAAGGTTCTCCCCAAGCCCAGCCCCAAGACTCGCCCCAAGACTCGCCCCAAGACTAACCATGGCGTGGCATTGGGCCCGAGCATCATTTTCCCCAACATTATTCGAACGGCAAGGAACTATCCCAGGTGGCATCCCTTGGCCCCTTCCTTGTAGTGGGGATCCACTGCGCCTGGGGCGTTTCCTGCGAGCTAATAGGGCATCTTTTCCCATATCTTGTTTTAGGTGGGGGGGCTGTGCTACGATATCTTGAATCCGGCCACAAGGCGTACCAGACCGCCCCATGACGGCCCGCCCCCCCGAGCGACCCCTTGGGGCAGCGGGAGGCTTTTGTTTTTTCGGGCGGACGCCTGCGCCAGGCGCAGCCACAGGGACATGCCCCAGCGACATGCCATTTGGGTGGCCGGCCAGCAAACACAGGAGGAACAAGCGAAGCCTTATGCCAAGCCAAGAAGCATCCAAGCCAAAACCCACACTGCAGTTCAAGAGGTGCTGCGACGACGAGTCCTGGCCTGTCCCGGCCTACGGGTCGCAGTGGGCCTCAGGACTGGACCTCGCCGCGGCGGTGGACGGGCCCTTCACCATAGCCCCCGGCGAGATTAGGCTCATACCCACCGGCTGGGCCGTGGCCGTGCCATACGGCTACGAGGGGCAGGTGCGCCCCAGGAGCGGGGTCGCCCTCAAGAAGGGGCTCACCATAATCAACACCCCCGGTACCATAGACAGCGACTACCGCGGGGAGATATCGCTTGCGATGGTGAACCTGGGCCCTGTGGCCCAGGAGGTCAGGCGGGGCGACCGCCTCGCACAGCTGGTCATATCCAAGGTGGAAAGGCCCTCCTTGGAGATCCTCGAGGCGCTGTCCGACACGGCGCGCGGCGAGGGCGGCTTCGGCTCGACTGGTTTTTAGGGCCTTGGAAGGAGGATTCCGATGAAATTTTGCCTTCTTGCCAGCGGCAGCAAAGGCAACTCGCTATGGGTGGAGGAGGGCCCAACCGCCTTCCTGGTGGACAACGGGCTTAGCCTTTCGGATTTCATGGGCAGGGCACGGGCAAGGGGGCTCAACACCGCCATGCTCAAATCCGTCTTCGTGACCCATGAGCACACCGACCACATAAACGGCGTTGGCCGCTTGGCGAAAACACTTAACCTCGAGGTGTACGCGAGCCCCGTGCTCATGAGGGAGAAAGGCGACCGCCTGGGGGCCGTGCGCTGCAAGCCCATATCCGAAGGCGACGAGGTGGCCGTGGGAACCGTTAAGGTTCGCGCCATAAAATCCTCGCACGACACGGTGGACCCGCTCATCTACCTGATCAAGGCCCCCAAGGCCACATTGGGAATAGCGACCGACCTCGGCGAGGCGGCCCCGGAAGTCATCCGGCACTTCCAGGGGCTCGACGCCATCATCCTGGAGTTCAACCACGACACCAAGATGCTCTTTGAAGGCACCTACCCGGGGTTCCTCAAGAAAAGGGTGTCAGGGAATCGTGGGCACCTCTCAAACGATCAGGCCGCGGAGTTCCTGTCCCAGGTAACCCACCAAGGCCTCAAGGTGGTGGTGCTGGCCCACCTGTCCGAGAATAACAACAGTCCGGAGCTGGCCTACAAGGCTGCTACCGGCTGCCTGGGGAAATGCGCGGGCAAACCGGCGATCCACGTCGCCCAGCAGGACCATCCGACCGATGTATTCGATCTGTAGCGTGTCCTGGGGGCGAGCTTCCAGGAAGACATTTCATTGGTGACGGGGTTTCCGGCTGGCATTGAAAAGCCCTAAGGCACTGATAAAAAATCCCTGATTGTAATTTTTTGGGCAAAAATTTTTTTCGTATTTCGAATTTTTTTCGAGCTATAATTGATTTATTTTTCAAATCTCCTTGACAGTATGGTTTAAAGGGCTTGCCGAAAAGGCGGGAATTTGGGAATCTCCCAAACGAGGCAGAAAAAAACAGCTGCCAAGCCTTCTGGGAAAGATTCATTAGGCCATATATTCTCTGATGAAAGGGGATCCGCAACTTACGCCAGATATGTCAAACCCACGCTTTTTGCATAACGCCAAACTTAGGAATCAGACTATATGAAAAGGCAGTTATAGTAGAAGGCCTAACCAAGAAGAGAAAGGAATTTGAGGCCATTTGAAAATAGCATGTGACTTTCCCCAAGACGATAGCAAACCCCTTAACACCACGTTCAGATACCCCCAAACATCAAGCCCCGCATTGGCGATCTGTTGACCAACCCTGCAGGCAGATTGGCCCCGACAAATTCATGGGGAACACGCCGACACTTTAAGCCATTGGTTGCCCACAGCTTGACAAACCCAAATTATGATTATTGCTTTCCCGAGGATTGGTCCAAGATGCCTTACGCAAGCATTCTCTATCCGAAAGCCAGGCTTTAGTCATAGCGGATTAGCGAATTTAATAAAATGTCAGGAAAAGACGATAGTTGCATAAAAATTACCTAACGCCACTCGGTACAATAAAACGCCTCACATTTTATCTGGGTTAGCCCTGCGCCTACTTAACAGATTCAGCGGGAACCACATGATTTTCAAGGGTGAATACGGCAAAAGCTTCCTGGCAGGCGGCCTATCCGCCTTCAAGGGGCCCGTTCGCCTTGAAAAAGTGGACGAGACCCCCAGGGAAGCCCTTTGGGATCGCCTGGCGCGGGAATACCACTACCTCGGTTCCGAAAATATGATCGGGAGCAGGGTCAAATACCTGGGCACACTTGGGGAGCGCCTGGCTGGGGCCATAAGCTTCTGCAAAGCGGCATACAAGTTTGGCCCCAGAGACATATATGTCGGCTGGGACGGGGAAACCAGGCTGCATTGCCTCCCTGGCCTCCTCAACAACAACCGGTGCTTGATCCCCCCCTGGGTGAGGATTAGGAACCTGGCCTCCCACACCCTGGCGCTTGCCCTCAGGCGCGTGAGGGCCGACTGGAAAAGCCAATACGATGTCAGGCCCTACATGGTCGTGATCTTCGCGGACGCCGACAGGTACAGGGGTGACTGCCACATAGCCGCTAACTGGACATACCTCAAGACGACCAAGGGGCTCGGGAGGAAGGGGAATGCCTTTGTCTTCCGCGGCCACAGGAAGGACCTTTACGTCATGGTCATGAGCCGCCGCTTCGCAAGGCTCTTCCGGCCCGATACTGACCGACTGTCAAACCTAAGGGAGGAACCCCAGAAAATTACCAATGCCGTGCCGTTTTCCCGCGAGAACATCCTGGAAGAAATGGGCATAAAGGATCTGGCCCCGGCGAAATTTGAGAAAATGCTTTCGAAGCACCTTGAGCGCTACGTTCCGTACCTTGGCCGCAGTGAACAACGCCAATACATGGTGAAGATGATCAAGGGGCTTCTTAGCGATCTGGGACGGAAGTCAGTCGAGCCCATCGCCCTGGCCTTAGCTGGGAAGGGAGAGTCAGGAACATGGCCAACCTCATGACCCGTGGCCTCTTCGATGACGAGGGCATGCTGGGGGAGTACCAGAGGGAGTCCGCCAAGGGGCTCTCTGCCCAGGGCGGCATGATAACAGTCGATGGCTGCGACTTCCCCAAGAAAGGCAACAACTCCGTGGGTGTTTCCCGCCAACATAGCGGTAGGCTGGGCAAGGTCGAAAAATGCCAGGCCAGCGTCATGGTGGGTCACGCAAGCCAAAAGGGCAACGGAACCTTCGATTACCAGCTGTGCATGACGAAAAAATGGTCCGAAGTGGGGTATTTGCCGCTCAGGGAACGGTGCAAGGTGCCCGGCAACCTGGAACACCAAAGCAAGAACGAAATGCTCCCAGCCATGCTCAACAAAGTTCATGCTTCCAAGGCGTTGGATTTTAAATACGTGGGCGTTGACAGCGCTTTCGGATCCGACACGGGGTTCTTGGGTTCGATGCCAGAGGGCGTTGTGTATTTCGCAAACGTTCGCCACGACCACCTGTTGTTCGAGGGCCGCCCTGAGATAATCGACCCGGGGTACAAAGGCAGGGGAAGGAAGCGAGATCCAGCCCCGTCGTTTGGCCCCAGGAATGCGGGTCAAATTCCCATGCAGCACCTTCCTCTACTATCGCATTGGCATATGTTGACTCACGGGTTGGCAAGTAGCTCGGGTAGTGATGATGGCGCAAAAGAGTTCATTTTAAGTAGTTCTTTGTAGTGTTATTAAAAACAACTAAACGCCTTCCTAGCATATCATTAAAATGAGGTAATATATGATGTTATTTTCTTTAAACCAAAAAAGTCCTGGCTTTCTGAGGCTGATGTTGACAACAGGAGCTTTAGTGCTATTTTCTCTTGTTATTGTGGCAGGTGCAGTTGCCGAGGATTCTTTTTCCGAAACTCTCTCAAAAGCTCAGAAGGGTGATGCAGCCGCCCAGTACAACCATGGTTTGAAGTATTATGAAGGAAAAGGTGTGCCTCAGGATTTTGCCGAAGCACTAAGATGGTACCGGATGGCAGCGGATCAAGGTGAGGCACGTGCCCAGCTCAACCTTGGTTTTATGTATCAAAATGGGCAAGGTGTGCCGCAGGATTATGCCGAGGCGGTTAGATTGTACCGGCTTGTAGCTGATCAGGGTTATGCAACCGCCCAAACCAACCTTGGTATTATGTATTTTAATGGGAATGGTGTGCCGCAGGATTATGCCGAAGCGCTAAGATGGTTCCGGATGGCAGCTGATCAAGGTTTTGCAGATGCCCAGTCCAACCTTGGAACTATGTATTCTTGGGGGCAAGGAGTGCCTCAGGATTATGCCGAGGCGGTTAAATGGTACCGGCTGGCAGCTGAGCAGGGTGATGCAGCTGCCCAAACCAACCTTGGTGTTATGTATCATAAAGGGCAAGGAGTGCCTCAGGATTATGCCGAGGCGGTAAAATGGTTCCGGATGGCAGCTGAGCAGGGTAATGCAGATGCCCAGAACAACCTTGGAGTTATGTATTTTGAGGGGAAAGGTGTTCGTCAGGATTATGCTGAAGGGCTAGCATTGAACAGGCTAGCAGCGGAACAGGGTAATTCAAACGCCCAGTACAACCTTGGCGAGAAGTATGAAACTGGGACAGGAGTGCCTAAGGATGATGCCGAAGCGGCCAAATGGTACAGGCTGGCAGCGGAAAATGGAGACGAAGATGCCCGTGAGGCACTCCGCAGACTGAAAAAATAGAGTGGGGGGATTTTCCCTCGGCTCCAGGCTCTTTACCCAAAAGCCCCTCTACGGCTTCAGTCAGTTTAAAATCTGCCAGGCTTAAGCCTCAAGTCACATGCCTTGGAGTATGTCGCCTGCCGGCTGTCCGGGTCATGGTTCTTCATTACCCTTCTATCCCTAACAGCCGCGGGCGCAAAGCTTACTCTCCAGAGAGGCTCAGAGCTGCAGGACTCCCAAGCTTTCAAAGCCCAAAGGAAAGGCGGCCTGGAGCTTACGTTCGCCACGACCTACTGGTGTTCTAGGGCCGCCCTGGGATAATCGTCCCAAAGGCAGGGGACGAGATCCAGCCCCGTCGATTGGCCCCAGGAATGCGGGTGAAATTTCCATGCAGCGCCTTCCTCAGCCATCGCATTG
>JAITKK010000248.1 GCA_031278475.1 Deltaproteobacteria bacterium | reverse complement strand
GGGGCAAAAAGACGCCTTGGGCACGCAAAGTGCCCGAAGGGGGGCTCTTTTGCGGGGATGGTGGGCTTTGCCGCAGGATTGGCCCTGCCCCGGCAGGGGGTGCCGGGGCATGCGGCCCTTGGCTTGGGAATTGCCTTGGCTCAGAGGATCACGTTGAGGGTGGACGGCCTCTCGTTTAGGTATTCCACCTCGCCCTGGTCGCCTTCGCGCTTGCGCTGGCCCTCGGTCCTCTGCTCCACGGGCGGGGCCTTCTCCTTGCCGCCGGCCGAGGTCTTCAGGGCGGCCGTGACTAACGGGTTTCTCTCGTCCCTCTCAGTGGTCTTCTTCCTGTTCAGGTAGCCCAGGAAGTCGCTCGACACGAACATTTTGGCCTCCCTTGGGAAGTTTTGGGGGGCTTGCCCCCCTGCCCAAATGTCTTATCGGCTCTTTTGGCGAAAAACTTAACAAAAACCCGAGGGGTTTTGTGAGCTAATGCGGTTCTTTTTTCCAGGGGTTGGGAAGGGCCTCGGGCACCATGGATTGCGGGGTTTCCGTGTTTTGGCCTTATTGGGGCCATATTGGGCCCTTGTTGGGGCCCATTCCCGGCCAAATCGGGGACCTGGGCCCTTGGGGAAAGGGCATAAAGGGCCAGGGGCTAGCTCTTGGCCTGCGGTATCTGCTCCAGCTCGGCCCTCTTGATGGAGGAAGGCTTTCCCTTCTTGTTCAGGATTAGATCGAGGTGATTCGCAACCGTCGTGTAGCAGCCGCTGAGCTGGAGCGAGTAGCGGTCGTCGCCCTTGATGTCCTGCTTCACCATGGCAAGCTGCTCGAATATGAGCTCGGGCGGGTAGTCGGTCGACTGCAGGAGCAGGGTTTCGTAGCGCTCCCGCTGCCTGGCGTAGGCGGTGTTGAGCTCGTTTTGCCTGCGCAGGTAGTCCTTTAGGCTGGCTTCAAGCGCGGGCAGCTTTGACCTAAGGCTCTTCTTGGTCTCGTCCGAGGTGTCCGCGGAATTGAGGTGGCGTTTCACCTGGCTTATGGCGTCCTGCAGCATCTTCACGTACTGGTTCGTGACCTGGAGCCGCACCGCGTTGGTGCGGATCCCAAGGACCCCGTATATCAGGTTCGATATGTACATCTTGGCCGAGAGCTTGCGCTGCTCGTTCACCCTGAAGTTGTAGTCCAAAAGGGATGACCTGAGGGTCTCGTAGGACCTGCGGTCGACGGGGTTCTCGGCGGACAGGATGAGCTGCTCCACCACCTTGATGGGGTCGTCCTCGGCCAGGGTGCTGTCGGTCTTGGTGGCCTCGCCGTACTCCTTGGCGATCTGATCCAGCTTCCCGAAGCTGCCCATGTTGACCGAGGATATGGCCACCCTGAAGCCCAAATCCGGGCTCTTGGCGGGTCCCGTCTCGCGGAAGAAGGCGAACTCGGTCCTGGTGCCCGGGGACACGTCCTTCTGGACGTCCTTGAAGGAGCCGCCCTTGGACACTGGGCCCCCGGCGGAGCCGTGGAGCCTGCTGCCCAGGGTCATCTGGAAGGCCTCGAAGATGAACTCCGCGACGTTCCCCACCGTGTCGTGGATCCCCGCAGGGTTGGGGAGCAGGGTCCCTATCCAGGCCGGGGCCTTGAGGGGGGCCGCTGGGTCCGTTGAGTAAACCCCGTAGGCCCTCGGGCCCTTCTCCCTGTCCATGGGGAAGAACTCCTCGCCGGCCAGGTCGTCCTGGCTCACGTTGTGCCCGCCCCGGGCCGCGAACTCCCATTCCTCCTCGGTGGGGAGCCTGAGGAGCCCCACCGAGCGCTGGTCGCCCGGATCCCTCGGGAGGCTGTCCGGGGCGTTCGCCAGAAGCCACTCCATGAGCTTGGCCGTGAAGTCGGTCGCCTCGTACCAGGAGATCCCGGTGACGGGCAAAGCCGAGTCCGGCTTTAGCTCGCAGTCGTTCGCCATGACGGCCCGGTACTGGGCGTTCGACACCTCGTACTTGCCGATGAGGTAGAGCTGCCTGCCCTCCTTGTCGTCGCTCAGGGCGTTCTTCAGCTCCCAGGCCTTGGCCTGGAACGACTCCGGGAGGCTGTCGATGGAGAGGGCCGAGCCCAGGTAGCCCTTGTGCTTGCGGTTTATGAAGTTCTGCTCCTGGCTCCCGCTCTCGACCACCCGGTCGGCCCCGAAATAGGTCGTGACCTCGCCTAGCAGGCCCCTTTCCGGTATGAAGATGACCCTGAAGGCCATGCTCAGGTCGCAGGGGAGCGGCACCAGGTAGTCGCCGTCCGCGGGCTTGGGGTTGGTCGCGGCCTGCGGGCTAAGCTGCCTCGCTATCTGCGCCTGGGCGGGGGCAATCGCCAAAGACATGGCGAAGGCCAATGCCAAGGCCATGGCAAGGCCCAAGGCCTTGCGGGTGCCGGGTATGTGTCTTGATGTCGCTCGCATGCGTGAGGCCTTTCCCCGGGGGCCAAAGGGCCCCGCGGCGCGATTATTTCTTGGCCGGGATTATGACAAGCTCGGCGTGTTTGATGGCCTCCGGCTTCCCCTTCTTCGTCACCACGAAATCCAGGTTCTTGGAAACCGACTGGAAGCACAGCCTCAGCTCGTCGCTGAAGCTGTCGGTCCCGGTGAGCCCTTCCCTCACGCGGCCGAGCTGCTCGAAGAGCAGCTTGGGCTCGAACTCCCTGGAGTAGAGGAGCATGTTGTTGTAGCGTATCCGCTGCTTCTGGTAGGAGTCTTTCAGGGCCGCGAGTTCAGCCTCGGAGGCGGCGAGGCCCTGCTTGAGCTTTGGGAGCCTCTCCTCTTCGTTCTTCTTGGTCTGGGGCGTTACGTCCGGGTTCTTTATGGCGGAATTGGCCCTGTCGATGTCGGCCTTGGCCTTGATTATGTCCGCCTGCGTCGAGTCCACCTGCAAACTGTTGATGCGGATGCCTAGCACGTTGTAGATGAGGGCCCAGACGTAGGAGCTTGTAGTTAGCTCCATCTGCTCCGCGACGCTCTTGCCGTAGGCGGCCAAGGTGGTCTTGAGCTTTTCGTAGGCCTTGCGCTCCTCCGGGTTCTGGGTGGCCCCTAGGAGGCGGTCCACCACGGCCGCGGGATCCACCTGGGCCGCGCCTTGGTCCTGCTTCTCGGAGGCCTGGTTGTACTCGGCCTCCAGTTCGTCCAGTTTCTTGGCGCTTCCCATGTTCACCGAGGATATGGCCACCCGGAAGCCCAGGTCGGTGCTCTTGGCGGGCCCCGAGTCGAAGAAGAAGGCGAACTCGGCCCTGGCGCCGGAGGCAACGTCCTTGCGCACGCCCCTAAAGGATCCCCCTTTGGACACCGGGCCCCCGGCGGAGCCGTGCAGGCGGTTCCCAAGGGTCATCCTGAAGGTCGCGAAGGTGAGCTCCGATACGTTCCCTATGGTGTCGTACAGGCCAAGGGGGTTGGGCTGGTAGGTGCCTATCTGGGTGGCGTTTCTCACGGGTGGGGAGACCTCGTCGTAATAGAGCCCGTAGTTCTTCACCGTCTTCCCGGCCTCCATGGGGAAGAACTCCTCGTTAGGGAGGACGTCGGCCGGGACCATGTGCCCGCCCCTCGCGGCGTACTCCCACTCCTCCTCGGTCGGGAGCCTCACCAGCCCCACGTCGCTCTTGTCGTCCTTGTTGCGGGGAAGGCTGTCCGGGGCGTTCTTGAGCAGCCAGTCCATGAGCTTGTAGGTGAAGGCCAGGCTGTCGTAGAAGGACACGGAGCTGACCGGGCGGGCGGAGTCCGCCGCCATCTTGCAGTCGCCGTCCATCACGGCCCTGTACTGGGCGTTCGTGACCTCGTATTTGCCTATGAGGTAGAGCTGCCTGCCGTCCTTGTCGTTCCCCACGGCCTTCTTGAGCTCCCAGGCCTTGGGCTGGAAGTCCGCGGGCAGGCTGTCGATGGAGAGAGCGGAGCCCAGCTGGACCCTGTGCTTGCGGTCCATGAAGTTGGCGCCCTCCCCCAGGGATATGCTCTGGGCCCCGTCCGCCACCGCCTCGGTGACGACCCCGCCGAGGTCTGAGCCGAACATGGTGCTTATCTCGCCCAGGTAGCCCTTCTCGGGGATGAAGGCCACCCGGAAGGCCATGACCAGATCGCAGGGCAGCGGGAGCAGGAAGTCGTTCGGGTCGGGCTTGGGGTTGGTCGCGGCCTCCGGGGTCACCTGCCTGACTATCTGGGCGAAGGCGGCCCCAGGCAGGATCGTGACGGCCGCAAGGGCCAGCACGGCAGCCAGGCAGGCAAGCGCGAGGGATTTCCCGCGGGGCGGGGCGGACGGGCATGTCTTTGTTTTCGGTGTCTTGTTTGTCATAG
This sequence comes from Deltaproteobacteria bacterium, assembly GCA_031278475.1. Classification (GTDB taxonomy): domain Bacteria; phylum Desulfobacterota; class Desulfarculia; order Adiutricales; family Adiutricaceae; genus JAISMF01. Next base: position 14,129 of record JAITKK010000248.1, on the reverse strand, counting down.
CGCAACGTTCGTGATGGGTTGAGTGCCTGCCCCGGGATTTTCCCAAGGGCCTGCGGGTGTCACACGTCCCTCATGCCCTCGGAGGGCTCGATTGAGGACAACGCGGAATAGGCGGCGAAGGAGGCCAGCACCATGAACAGGATTATCACCCCCGAGGATGCCAAAAGCTTCTCAAGGGAGAGGTAGCAGACCTTGTTGAAGCCGCCCAGGTTGCGGCTGAGCGAGTATTCCTCGCCCAGGAATCTGGCGTTCAGGATCCGTTCCACCACCAGGAAGAGCGAGCATGCCCCGATGGAGGCGAAGAGCCCCGTTATTGCCGCCTGCACCGAGGTGAAGGCGAAGAGCCCCCAGCGGGGGAGCCCAAGCAATGACAGATAGGCAAGGGACTTGCGGTTCTTGGCCACCTGGTCGATGGAGTTGGAGGCCGCGGAGGCGAAGGCCCCGAAGCCCACCACCGCCAGAAGCGTAAGGAACACGGTGGTGAAGGCGCTGTCCATGAACCTGATGTAGGCGATGTCGCGGCTCTGGGTCTCCACCTCGAGGCCGGAGGCCTCGAGTTTCGCCTGCAGCCTTTCCACCGCCTCGAAATCCTTGGCCGTGAGCCTGAAGCTGTAGTAGGGGTTCTGCTTGCCGTCCCAGGACGCGCCCGGGAGCCCCAGCTCGGGTATCCCGTAGCCGTCCTTGTAGCGCTCTATCATCTCCATGAAAGGCTGGGAGGTGAGGATGCTGGAGTCCCTGAGGATGGTGAGCGGCATCACGCCCCTCACCGTGACCCCGACGTCCGCCACCTCCATGGGCTTGTCCGGGAGCCTCCTGGTGAAGCGCACGTTCGCCTTGTCACCGGCCTTGAGCCCCAGGCGCTCGGAGGCCCTCACGCTGAGGTACACGTCCAAAAGCCCCGGGGGTTCGGAAATATCCTCGGGCGGGTCGGAGAAGGCCCTTAGGGTGTCGCCCGCGCCGGTTGGGTGTATCTTCACGTCTATGTACTCGGACCCGGGCTTTGAGAGCTTGACCGTCCATGACAGGTAGCGGGTTAAGGGGACTATGAACGCGGTGTCGGGGTCTTTTCTCAGTTCCTCTATGAAGCCCGGCGGGAAATTGGGGTACTCGTTGGGGACAATCTCCAGATGCCTCGGGTTCGACACGAAACGGGCGACAAGGGTCCCCACCATGCCGTCGTGTATGCCCATGACCGCGAGGAGCGGCACCAGGAAGGCAACCATGGCGAGGATGGAGTTCAGGGAGAACAGCCAGTCGTGGAGGTAGCGTCTGAGCGCGAGTTTTAGCGTGACCAGGAAAATGTCAGTCCCTCCGCTGGGTTTCCGGCAAGCGTGCCTGCCGCGCATGCGAGGCCTGTGGGCTAAAGGCGATTGTCATTCCTCGGAAGCCTGTTGGGAAGGCCAATCGTCACCCGTCGATCGTCATTTTCAAATCCTAAATCGTCAATCAGCAATCAGCAATCTTAAATCGTCACACTTTTATCATCAATCGTCGACATTCAATCCCGGGCCCCGCCGTTGGGACCCCCTCCCTAGCTTGGGTCGCTGGTCCTTACGACTATCAGCCGCCCTTGCTCCGACGGCGGGGGCGGTGCCTTGGGCGGGACCAGGTAGGACAGTATCCTGTCCTTTTTCGCCTCGCACTCGATGGTGTAGGCCTGGAACCCGAACTTCTCGGCCTGGGCGCGGTTGTGGGTGGCGAGCACTATGGCCGCGTCCGTGCGTTCGGCGAGCTCAAGGAAGAGCTCGAAGACCCTGTCCGCGGTGGGCGGGTCGAGCGACGCCGTCGGCTCGTCCGCCAGAAGGAGCGAGGGCGAGTGTATGAGGGCCCTGGCTACCGCCACCCTCTGCCGCTCGCCCACGGAGACAGAGCCCGGGAACTTCTTCAGCAGGTGCCCTATGCCAAGATGCCCCGCGAGGTACTGCAGCCTCTCTTGGAGCTTGGCCCCTTTCGGCTTGCCTTTGAGAAGGGCGGGAAGCGTTATGTTGTCGGACACGCTCAGGAAGGGGAGAAGGCCCCCCGACTGCAGCACGTAGCCGAGATCCTCCCGGCGCACCCGCTCGCGGCTCTTGGTGCCGGAGCCCTGCCAGTCCTTCCAGACGTCCACGGAGGAAGGGGAGGACTCCGGCAGCCACAGGAACTCCCCGCCCTTGTCCACGCGGTCGGGCGCGAGCACGAGGGCCAGCATGTCGAGGAGGGTGCTTTTGCCGGAGCCGGATTGGCCCACAAGGGCTATGCGGTCCCGCATGGATACCTTGAGTTTCGCGACCTTGAGGAAATAGGGCATCTTCCCTGGGCGGGTCTTCACGACCCTTCTCAGAGAGAACAGAAGGGCGTCGCCCTGGGGGCCCTCGGAAAGGCGCGGGGTGTTGTCCTGGAGGGGCATCGGTTCAATCGCCTATGGCAGCATGGTGAGCGGCACCCTGTAGAGCCACTCGCCCGGGTCTTCGCCGTTCTTGTACCAGCCGTCCAGGTTGTCGTTGAACTTCTGGTAGGCGGCTATCTTGGCCTTGAGCCGCTGGATGAAGTCCCTCTGGGATGGGGCGGTCATGCTTTCCCAATCGGCCTTGGTGAAGGTCATTATCTCCGAGTCGTAGGGCAGCCCCTCAAGGAACTCCGCCATGAAGCCCATCTCCCCCAGCTTGGTCGCCGGGGTGAGCTGGATGAGCTTGGGGTCCGTCCCGGACAGGAGCGCCGAGTTGAGGATGGAGGTGAAGAAGTCGGAGTCCTTGTCCCCCATGACCTTCTCGCCTATCTCCACCAGCTTGGAGAGCGTGTCCCCCAAGGCCGACAGCTGGTTCCTGGTGAGCAGTATGCAGATGTCCACGGTCCTCACCGAAAGCGAGGCATCCTTCTCCATCACGCCCATGTCCTTGTCGGAGATCCAGGAGCGCACGACCGACATCGGCGCGGTGTTCTTGGTCTGGCCCAGCCAGTTGAGGTAGATGGAGTAGCCTATGAAGGCGCCCCTCCTCGACCCTTCCTGGGTGTCCTCGTCGCCCTGTTCGGGCTTGTCCTGAGGCTTGCCGCCGCCCTCCAGGACGGCCCTCAGGTTCTCCACGAAGCCGTCCATGAAGGAGGAGTACCTGGCGGAGCCCTGGGCGGCGCTTTGGATCCTCAGGTCTATGTAGGCGGACTCCCCGCCGTACTGGGACGCCATCCCCCGGTAGCTCTTCTCGGCGTAGGCGTGGTTCCTTTGCCCGGAAGGGGACTTCAGGTGTATGGGGACTATGTGCACCTTCTTGGCCTCGGCCTTCTCGTGCACCGTGAGGGCGCTGTCCGAGGTGGCCTTGTTGGGATCCGAGAGATCCAGGGGACCCGCGTCCGTTATGAGGATGATGGTGCCGCCCCCCGTGAAGCGGTCCCAGTTTAGATCCAGGGCCCTGTTGATCCCCGCGATGGAGTCCTCGTTGTAGGAGTGGGTGGAGACCGTGGCCTCCTCCACCGTGTCTATGCTGCGCTCGAAGCCGGCCCTGTCCTTGGCCGACGTGAAGTCGGAGATGAGCTTGGTCGTGTACTCGATCCCAGGGGCCCTCTCCACGCTGCTGCGGAAGGCCACGATAGCCACATAGATGTCGTCGGCCTTGCCGCTCTGCTGCAGCGTGTCGAAGATGCGCTTGGCTATCTCCCTCGTCGCGTCTATGTAGGGCCCCATGGATATGGTCGTGTCTATGACGAAGCAGATGCCCGTGCTCTTGGGGAGCCCGTCGTCGGCGCCCTCGCCCTGGCCCTGGCCTTGGCCGGCCCCGGGCGCGCCCTCGGGGATCATGATGTCAGGGTCGCCCGGGTTTATCGCGACCACCTCCAAAAACTTAAGCCCCTCGAGGCTGTTGTCCACGGAGAGTATGGGCAGAAGGTAGAAGTTCTTGTTGGGTATCTTGCCCTCCTCGTCCGAGGGCTCCTCGGCCACCACCGGGAAGTCCTCGGGCGGGGCCTGCTTGCTCTTCAGGTACTTGTCGAACTGCTCGGTCAGATCCCTGAGCGCGCCCTCTATGCCCGCCGTCTGGGCCAGCTGGGTCAGGCTCTCGGCCCGCTTGAAGAAGAGCACCGGCTGCGGCCTCCCGGATTTCTCCGCGAACATGGCCGTCATGTTGTTGTTCCACAGCGTCACGTAGTCGAAGTTCAGCCAGAAGGTGTTGGTTCCCTTGGCGTCGGCCCCGCACCTGTACCACCTCAGCCCGGCCTCGAACTTCATCTCGTAGACGTAGAGCACGGTGAAGGCCTCGAGCGGCGGGCCCACCGCGGCCCCGCCGGGGCTCTGGTAGGGTATGGCGCCCGGGTGCGTCACCAGCCTTTGGTACAGGGTCTTCTTTCCCTCCACCAGCATGGGCGCGCCCTGCGCCGAGGCGGGCGCCTGGAAGAGCAGGAGGGCGAGGACGGGGATGAGCGCCGTGAGTGCCGCGAGTCTTGTCAGCCGTCCGCTTTTGCGCATGTGATCCATCCTTTTGTGTCTGCGTGTGTCCCGGTCCCGGGCCCTTTGCGCCGATAAGTCGGAATCGTCCGTTCCGTCCGTTCCATCCGTTCCAGCCGTTCCAGCCGTTACGGCCGTTATATCCATCCGTTACAGCCGTTTTGCCCGTTTTACTGTAATCGCGGGGAGGGGCCGGCAGGCCCCCAGTGGGGCCTACTGGCTAGACGTCCTCCTGAGCTCCCCGATCCCAGGCTGCCCCTCGGCCTCGGGCGACCTGCTCCAGGCGACAAGGGTGTCCTTTTGCTCCTTCGCCCCCTGGAAGCCCAGCTTCTCGGCGTCCTGGTAGTTCTGGTAGGCGGTGAGGGCGTTCTTGGTGACGTAGCCAGGGACGGGCGACTGGGAGAGCGGGTCGTAGTACTCGCCCAGCTTGGCCTTGAACTTGGCGTCGTATTTCGAGAGGGCCTGCACCAGCCGGTAGGTCGCGTCCACGGAGTCCTCGTCCTTCTTGGGGGAGTACTCCTGGTAGGCATCCTCCAGCTGCCTCTGGGAGCCGCCGCCGGTTATGAGGGCCTCGGCCCTCTCCACGGCGGTGGGGGCCCCGGGCTCCGGGGGCCTTTCCACGGGTCCCGGCTCGGGCTCCACAACGGGGGGCTCGGGCGGCTCGGGCGGCGCGGGCGGGGTGACCTGGGCGGTCCCGCCGCCAACGGGTTCCTCCTCCTCCCCGGGCTCCTCGGTCTCCACCGGTTTCTCGGGCTCCGTTGGCTCCGCCTCGGCCTGCTCGTCCGTCGCCTTGGGCTGCATGAAGTATTTCCAGTAGCCAAAGCCCCCGAGCCCGAGTATCACCAGAAGCAGCAAAAGCCCTATGATGAGCCCCTTGTGGCCCTTCTTGGGTGGCTCCACGGGCAGCGGCGGGGGCGGCAGGAAGGCCTCCGGCGGCGGCGCGTAGGCCTCCGGCGGCGGGGGCGGCGGAGGGGGCGGGGCCATCATGGGGAGCATGGAGGTCTCTATCCCCACCTCGCTCAGGGAGCCCCCCTCCCAGCGCACGGTTATGCCCACGGGGTCCCTGTCGAGGCGGGACGCGATCCCGGGGATGACCTGGAGGGCCAGGATGCCATCGTTCAGGGACAGGAAGGGGGCGTTCGCGTAGAACTCCGCCTGCCCCCAGTCGAAACCCTCGCCCTGGAAGGACAGTTTCTGGTCGGTCGCGGGGTCCCTCACCTGGAGCTGGTAGTCCTCGGTGCCGGGCGCCAGGCGGTTCGCCTCGGACCCGGCGTTTATGGTGAGCCGCGCCCAGCCGTAGTTTTCCGGGTCCGCCATGATCGCCCCCCTTGGGGGCTCTTGGGGCGGCTCGGGCTCGGGCTCGGGCTCCGGTTCCGGCGGGGGCGGGCGTTTTTCGAGGCCCTCGTTGTCGACCCTCAGGCCCTCTATCGGGGTCGATAGCCCCACGTCGAACTTGTCGCCCTCGAGGGGCAGGTTGTCGGTGAACTCCGGCGGGAGCTCGAGGGTGAGGGAGTTGGGCGAGGCCGAGAGGATCTTGGCCCTTATCGTCTCGAAGCCCGCGGGGGTGGCGAGCCGGAGGGGGACGTCGCCCCCCAGGCTTTCGATCCCCTCCAAGGGCTGCTTGGAGCGGATCTCCAGGACCCCCCAGCCCGGGCCCTTGGTTGGGTCGGGGTGCCTCGCGAGCCTCCCGGTGGGGGGCACGAACCTCTCCACCTCCGGGTCGTCCTCGTCGTCCAGGCCCACCTCGTTGAAGGCGCGGCCGTCCCGGTACTTGAGGTACCTGTTGGCGTCCGAGTCCTTGCGCCTCGAAAGCCTGTTGGTCATGGCGGGCATGGGCCCCGGGGCGAAGTGCTCGCCCCTCACGATGAAGAAGAACATGTTGTCGGTGAAGTTGTCCGTGAGCCTGGAGGAGATCTTGAGGGCGATGTCCCCCTCCTTCTTCTTGGAGCGCCTCACCTTGAAGTAGAACTCCCCCTTGCCCCAGAGGAACCCCTGCTCGTTGAACTGGAGGTAGTCGTCGGTCTGCGTTTTCTTGATGCAGAGCTCGAACTGGTCCTCGGCCGGGCTTATCCTGAACCTCGACTTCTCGTCTTCGTTTAAGGTGATGGACAGGATGGCCCAGCCGTCCTTGTTGGCGGTCAGGTTTTCCAGCTTGGCTTTTGGCATGTGGGCTCACTCCGGGGTCGTTTGTCCCCCGTTTTTCCCCTTTCCGACAAAGGGAAGGGGGAAGGGGGCGAAAAGGTCATAAGGCCGTGTGGTCGGATAAGGCGTCGCGGGAAAAAACGGCTTGGGGGGTTCCGATGTTCGCCAAGCCTTTCGTCATGGCCCTTGAAAGGCGCCCGTGGCGGCCTTCTAGGCCGCGGAGGCCTTCCCCTCGCCGACGAGGGCCCGGTTGTTGCGCTCGACCTTGCCGCGGATGGTCCCGAGGCGCTCGTTTTCCCTCACGTTGTAGGTCTTCTCGGCGAAGTAGACGTTGTCTATCATCACCTGGAAGAGGGCGAGCCTCCAGTGGGTGTGGTAGGGCTTCTCGTAGGCGGGAGGTAGATCCGGGAGCTTCGGGTACTCGCCGTTTATCTTGTGCGGCTCGAACAGGGTGTAGGACTTGCCGCCGATGGCAACCGTGCGGGCCTCTTTGTCCGGCTTGCGCCTGGGCGAGAAGCCCAGGTAGTTCACGTAGTCGCTTATGACGGCCGACGCGATGCGGGCGAGCTTCCACACCATGGACTCCTGGTTCACGTTCGCGTAGGTCGTCGCCTGGCGGATGTCGGTCTCTATGTCCTGCATGATGCCCATGCGCTGGGCGCCGGATTTGAGCTCCTGGATGAGCGACTTGAAGTCCTTCTCGTTGAAGCCGAAGTAGCGCAGCTTGATCCTCGACGTGGAGATGCGTTCCAGGTGCGCCTGCCACTCGGACTCGAGTACCCTGCGGTAGTAGGTCGCCTTGTCGTCGGCCCTTGCGATTTGGGCCTGGGGTTCCGCCGAGGCCGCGGCCCCTTCCTGGGGGGGCGCGGGCTCGTCCGCCTCGAAGAGCGCGAGTATGTCGTCTTCCGTGGGGGCCTCCTCGGAGCGCTGCTCGTGCTCGTCCTTGGGCTCGGAAAGGGTTGTCGTCTCGCTCGAGAGCTTTTCCGGGAGCGGGATGGACTCGGGCCTCGTGAAGAGCTCGTAGCACTCGTCGTCGGAGAAGGTGAGGTCGCGGAGCATGAGCCCGAAGCGGTGCCAGGGCGTGCCCTCCAAGAGGGCCTGGACCCTGTCCACGGCCCCCGGGTTCCCAAGCTTCGTGAGGGTCTTGTCGACCCTTGCGAACAGGGTGCGCTTGTTCTGGGTCTCCTCCTCGGTCGAGCCCCCCTGGTAGAAGTAGCCCAAGGTGTCGAAGATGTACTTCCCTTCCTTGAAGGCCAGGGACTGGAGCTGAGCGGTCTTTATGTCGTGGCGCAGGATGGGGTTTAGCTTGCCGATGATGTAGGAGCAGCCCCCGTCGGGGGAGTTTATGACGCCCTCCCAGGCGGCCTTCGGGTCCTGGAAGAAGGTGTTCACGAGGTCCGATTTCAGGTAGGCGTCCTCCAGGCTGTTAATCCAGCCCTCCATCTCGGGGCGCACGCCGGCCGCGATGTACGCGGTGTTGGCGTCCTCCGAGGCACCCATCTGGTTGGGCAGGATCTCCTTTTCCTGGCCGCCGCCGAGGCTCACCGAGGTGACCCTCAGGAAGTTCAGGCTGCGGAAGACGTTCAGGAGCCAAAAGCTGTTGTTGAAGGGGACGACGTTCCTGCCGTTCCTGGCCCAGACCTTGGGCCACTCGGACTTGTCGAAGGGCTGGGAGATGGAGGCGAAGAGGCGGTTCTCCCAGATCTTCGTGAGGTCCGACTCGCCTTCGCCCCTCTGGAGGTGCACGTTGAAGAAGGTGAGCACGAAGAAGAGGCAGATGGGCTTGCCCCAGCGTTCCTCCGGGGTGGCGCCGTGGGTGTCGTTTATCCAGGCGTTGATGACGGCAGGCAGGTCGGCAATCTCCATGTTGCTGTCCTTCACGCAAAGGAGCATTATGGTTATCTCCTTGCGCTCGGAGTAGCGCTGGAACATGTAGGCGACCTTGCCCCTCAGGAAGCAGTTCTTGATCTCCTCCGGCTTCTTTATGGCCTCCCTGAAATCGTCGTACTTGGTCCTGGAGCGGTAGCCCGGGAAGTCCAGTATGTCCGCGTTCTCCAGGAACTCGTCCGGGATCTCGTTCACCTTCGCGTGCATCTCAGAGATGAGCGCGCAGAGGACGGGCCTTCCGAGGTCCGCCTTGCGGCCGTCCGGCGATATGACGGGTATGGTGTCGGTCTGGTTCTCGTTAAGGATGCCCAACAGCCTGTCCACGTGGAGGACGCTGTTCATGCGGCCGTCGGGCTGGAGCTCTTCCTGGTAGATGGCCTTGATGGAGGTGAAGGCGTACTCGGGGAAGCCGAGCTTCTCCAGGGCCTTGTAGAGTATGAAGTAGAGCTTGGTGAACTCCTCCAGGCCTCCCCACACGAAGGAGAAGAGCCTGGCCCTCTCCTCTATGTCAAGGTTCTGGCCAAGGCTCAAGGCCGATGGCCAGAAGGTGCGGTTGAGGTCCTCCCCCGAGGCGAGGTGCTTGGAGATGCTGTTCACGTACTCCATGTAGTCCTCGAGGTCGTCCAAGGTGGGCGCGTGGGACGGCGTCTTTTGCCTGCGGGCCAGCTCCTCCAGGGCCTTGGCGAGCTCGTCCTGGTCGACCTTGTAGGCCCCCTGCCCTTCCGAGAAATAGGTGTTCGCGATAATCTTCAGTATGTCCATCTCGGAGTAGATCCTGAGGCAGACGGGCAGGTTGTCGTCCGGGGATTTGGGCGGCTTGTCCATGGTGAAGCGGGTGACAAGGCCCGTCGTCTCCTTGCCGCCGGTGGGGTTGACCTGGTTTATGAAGTCCAAAAGCGTCCCCTGGAAGTCCACCATGAGCTTCCCCTTCTGGGGCTTGGCCAAGGCCGATATCAGCGTGGATTTGCCCACCTGGCTGGGCCCGAAGACGGCTATGCCCATCTTGGTGCCCGCCGCCTGGGAGAGGTTCGCGAGATGCCTCGCGCTGCGGCGGAGGTTCTTCCTCTCCTCCGTCTGCGCCCCTTGGGCCTCCTCGTTGTCGGCGAGCCACCGCTCTCCCTCCTTGGCGAGCTGGCGAAGCTCGATCGCGCAATCCTTCAGTTTGTCGGGGTCCATGCTGCGGCTCCTTAAGGTCGTGTTTCCCTGGCGCGGCTTGTCCCGCGCCAGGACGTGCATTGAGGCTGGATCCTTTCGGCAAAGGCCGATATCAAATTATAGGCAAAGGCCGATATCAAGTAATTGGCAAAGGCCGATATCAAACAAAAGGCAGCCTGCTCGGGGTTATTCAAAACATTGTCGATGGCCCTTGCGGCCGTTCGCGGGTGCAAGGGAAATGCGGGATGCGTTCGGCCGCGGCCCGGTTGCCCAGGCCGTTCGTACTATAAACCATATAATAGGTCAACTTGTCGCATGACAGGGCAACCAAAGCATAAAAAACGATTAAACAGAAGCACAAAAAATTATTTAACAAAAGCACGACTAACAAAAACACAAGGAAAGATTTCACAAAAACAAAGAACGATTTTAATAAAGCGCAAAGAACGATTTAACATAACAAAAGCAAAAAGAAACGCGACGGGCGCAAAGGCCATGGCTCAGAGCGGCCTGAGGTCGCCCGTGTCCAGCCAGTAGCCGTCGACGCTCCTGAGCGTCTGCAGCCTCACCTGCACGGGGCTTCCGGACACCTGGCGGCCGTCCCGGCCGGATACGGCCAGCACCCTCAGCGTGCCCTCGGTGCGCTGGAGCAGCTGGCCTACCCCGCCCTTGGCCCAGTTTTCCTGGTCCTGGGCCTCCTTCATGTCGAACTGCAGCTCCACCGTGTAGGGCAGGTGCCCGAGCGAGGCGGCCATGGCCTGGGAGTCCCGGAACTCCAGGCTGTAGAGGCGGGTGGTGGTCCAGCGGTCGCACTCCAGCTGCCTGAAGCCAACGGCCGCGTTGGCGTTGAAGAGGATGCTCTTGGTGGCGTTGGCGACCTCCTTTCCGGTGTGGACCTCGGTGTTCGTGAACCAGACGTTGGCGGCCGCGTTGGAGAGCCTCCCCCGCTCGTCCAGCATTCCGATGTAGCGGTTTATGGGCTGGGGTATGAAGGTGGCCGTGTCTATCGTGACCCCGGAGAGGCCCACCTCGGCAAGGGAGCACACGATTGCCCCCAGCACCACCGAGGTCTTGGGATCCTCTATGTGGCCGTGGCTGATGAAGGGGTAGTCCGGGCTGACCCGGTACTTGTGCATGTGCACTATGCGGTCGATCGGCAGGAAGCTGCGCTCGTAGGGCGCCCGCATGATGGCGGGCCAGCGGGAGGGCCTCCCGGTCATTATCAGCACGTCGCAGTCGTAGATGTTGATTATCTCGCCGAGGTCCACGAGTATCTGCTCGATGACCCTGATCACGCAGATGTCCACCTCCCGCATGTTCACCTTGAAGGTGAAGTCCAGAAGGGAGAAGTCGCGCCAGCCGGCGTTTTGCAGCCTTTGCTCCACGTAGCCCAGGATGTTCGCGAGGTAGCCCTCGCCCTTCTCCCGGTCCGCCGGGACGCCCAGGACCTCCCGGATGGAGATTACTGCCTCAAGGTCGTCGCCCGCGAGGTCGGTCTCCTCGTAGCGCTTGAGGATGTTCAATGCCAGCGGCACGGAGACGTGCGCCACGAACTGGGAGCGCAGGAGCTGGGTGTGGACGAGGTTCACGTCGGTCCCCATCTCGACGGTGTCCTGGAAGAGCCTCGTGAAGATGTTCTGGACGTCCCTCACCCCGTGCTCCACGGCCGCGTCCTCCAGGGCCTTGTTCACCACCTTGCGGACGATCTCCCTCATGATGTCGTCGCCCGCCACGTTGAAGCCGTCACGGAAGTCCTGGTGGGGTATTATGAAGGGCGTCGCTGATTTGGGCTCCAGCATGTGGTAGGTGATTATGGAGATGTCCGTGGTCCCGCCGCCGATGTCTATGGACGCCATGCGGATGGTGTCCTCGACGGATGTGACGTCCTCGCCCTCCCGGTCCTTTACGGTCACCTCCCTGGGTTTGCCCAGGAGCTTGAAGAGGTCGTAGCCGTTGTTCTGGTACTTCTTGTTAAGCTCGTTGAAGAGCCAGACCATCTGGGTGCAGGTGGACTCGTACCAGTCGCAGCGGATGTCGGGTGACGACCTGAAGTCCGAGATGGCCCTGCGCTCGAAGAAGTCGTGCCACCAGTCCATGGAGTACCACACGGCCTCGACCGCGAGCTTGGCCCAGCACTTCAGGATGTTCTGCTCCGCGAGCGGCATGGCGGTGGGTATGGTGAGTATTATCCTCCGCAGCCTCCTTGCCCGGTTGGAGTTGGGGAGCCCCACCCTCTTCATGGGGCTGTTGATGCAGGCGAGGGCCTGGGCTATGAGCTCCGATATGAGGAACATCATGAGCGAGCTGCGGCTGTAGCTCGCCATGTAGGCCCCTATGTCGTCGTCCGGGCCCACGTAGCGCTGGATGGGCTCCGGGAGCGTCACCCTCCCGAGGTCCGGCCTCGTGTTGTCGATGCTCCCTTTGGGGTTGCTGGGATCCCTGAAGGCCGTGAGCGGTATGCCGAGTGGGTTGATGTTGAGCACGAAGCTCCCGAAGGCGACCGCCGGGGCCTCCCGGCCGGTGCCGTGGTAGTCCATGCTGTTGTTGAAGTACCAGTGCACGTCCTTGCGGGCCCTTGTGTCCCAAAGGTAGCGCTTGGGCGACGACATGCCGGTGGGCCCCAGTTCCTCGCGGGCGTTGAAGGAAAGCCTCTTGGCCTCCTCGCCGACCCTCACGGTGGACGGCCAGCGGAAGGTGTTGTGCTTGCCCCTGGAGTCCGGGGAGAAGCTCCAGTCCGCGGGCCCGAACCAGGGCTCCATGAACTCGACGCTGGTGTCGAAGGGCTCGCTGTAGGTCCTGGCCGGGGCGCTAATGTCCCTCATGATGAGCGGGTAGCAGTTGTTGAGCCTGGTCTCGCCCTCGGGCTGGGTCTCCACCAGGACCCCGGTGATGCGGGAGTTCCCGATGTCCACCACGAGATCCACCTGGGTGGGCGTCTCGTTCTCCGGGTTCAGGACCCTTATGGGGGTCGAGAATACCGGCGGGTTGTTCTGGGTGTACATGGCGTCCGTGAGGTGTATGGCCTCGAGGAGCGCCTCGTAGAGGGCCAGGTACTCCGTGCGCGGCACGTCCGTCTGGCCGAGCACCTGCGGGTCCAGGTAGACGTAGGAGGGCGAGCCGTCCTCCACCTGGGAGAGCCTTTCCCTGGGCCAGAGCCGCCTGTAGCCCTCCCAGATGTTCCTCAGGCCCTTCTTGACCCACTCAAGGCGGTCGACGAACCAGGAGTTGTCCCTCTCGTGCCAGGCCAGGCTGAAGGAGGTCCCCGCGCTCACGTCGGCGGGCCTCAGGGTGTGGTAGATGGAGCCCTTGGCCTCCTGGGGCTCCTCCTTGGACACGTCGGTCACAACCGGGTCGAAGACCAGGGTGAGCCTCCAGACGAGGCTGTCGGGGTCGTCGGGCGGCGTAAGCCAGGCCCTGACCCAGTCGGTGGGCCCGTTGGAGAATATGGGCGTGCGGTCGAAGGTCTGGCCCTGGTGCGCGAAGAGCGGGAAGGGCAGCCAGGTGTTCGCGAAGGCCTTGAACGCCGAGAGGTACTTGACCGAGTAGTGCATCGGCAGCCGCTCGCCCATTATGCGGTCCTTGAAGTGGCTCCCCCAGTCGTCGCTGGCCTCCTCCAGGGGGACCAGGACCGTCCTGTCCAGCGAGGGGTCCTGGAAGGCGTCCTGGGACTGCCGCACGTGGAAGAATTTTTGGGAGTCGGCGATGCTGCGCCTATCCGGGGTGATGGATAGGTCGACTTCGTAATCTATGAACTGCAGGGCCCCGCCAGGGACTATGGTGTAGGCGGGTATGGGTTTGTTGGGGTTGGCCATTGATGCCTCGGGGCGGCCTCAGGCCGCTTTGTTTTTGACGCCCCGCGGGGGGGCCTTCCGTGCCCGCGGGCACGGGGAAGCAGGTTCCGGCCGCAGGGGGGCGCCCCGCTGGCGGCCGCAAGTATAAAAGTCTTTGAATTAAGCAACAAAAAGATTAATTATACTTAATTAAGTGTCAAATATATAATCACAACTTAATTAAATGTTGTTAAGGCAACCATACCCGCCATCGGGGCCGGAAGGTCGTGAACGGTCACACCGCCAGCTGGCCCACGGCAACAAGGCAACGCAACGCCAATGCCGCGGCCCGCTTGGGATAGGAGGCTGTCCCGCAGGGCGGTGGCGGAAAAGGCGAGCAATTTGAGTGCCGACATATTATACGCAAAGCCGCGTAAAAAACAAGGGCGGCAGTCCAAAAGCGGCTTTGGGGCCGGGCCCTGGGGAGGGGGTCCGGGGTTGGCCCGAAAGGCCTTCGGGGCGAAAAACTCCGAAGGAGAAGGACCCCTCGAGGCATGGGGGCCCAAAAAACGGCGTCATTCGCCGCTTTGTCAAATACATACCACATGCGGCAGATTTTTTGTATCTTTTTCTATATATGGAAGCTTCCGGAAAAGAGGTTCCTTGCGTGGAGCGGGACGCGAAAAGAGGCAAGGCCCCTTCCCTATCCCTTTGGGCCGTGCCATTCGCCCTAGGCACCCTGCCCTTTGCCTAGGGCCCTGCCC
>JAITKK010000167.1 GCA_031278475.1 Deltaproteobacteria bacterium | reverse complement strand
GTTATCGAGACATTACGGCCGTCGGGATTGGCGCAACCGGCTCCCTTGGTATTATATTTTAGGATTTTAGTTTATTTGGGAAGAGCCGCTATTTAACTTTTAATAGTCTATTTCGTTGGATATGGCAGGGGTTCCCGCCCCTCCCTTGTTGAGCCTTTCGAGGTTCCTTTTCGCGAGCGGGTAGCGCGCCTCCGCGAGGCCGTAATACCTCTTGGCCTCGGCAAGGTCCTTGGTGACCGACGCCCCGGTCTCGTAGAAGTAGCCCATGTCGTTCTGGGCCCTGGGGCTTGGGGGGATCTTGTTGGCCGCGATATGCGCCCAGTTCGCGGCCCTCATGGGGTCCTTGTCCGTCCCCACGCCCTCCCGGAATAGGTAGGACAGGTTCCCCATGGCCAAGAGGTCGGATGCCCCGGCCGCCTTGCTGGTGGTGCTGAAGCAGGAGCCCTTGCTGAGGGACAGAAAGCCCAGGATGCCGGAGCCCTCGTTGCAGGCGATGTGGGCGTAGAGGTTGTAGGCGGGGAGGAACCCGTCCGACACGGCGTAGCCCGCCTCGCCCGCCGCCAAGCTCACATCCCTCTCTTTCCCGGGGATGAGCGCGTTGTAGCTGAGGTAGGCCAGGGCGGTGTGGTAGAGCGGCCTGAGGTCCAAAGGGCCAGACTTCGCCAGCCGCTGGATGTCCGCGTACCTTGCGACCATTACCCTCGCGGCCCTCTCCGCCTCGGCGGGGTTGGGCGGCTGGCCGTGAAGCCCGTACTGCAGCATGATGCGCATGTAGAAGGCGGCGCGGACGTTGCCGCCCTGGTAGGCGGTGGCTATCGGCGGGAAGGCGGCGGCGTAGTACCCCTTCAGGTACTGATCCTCCCCGGGGATCTTCCCGTCCTTGGCCGGGGCGCCCTCGGGCAGCGCCTGGGACTGCACGGCCGGGGCGCCGCCCTGGGCCGCGGCGGGTGGGTCGTCCTTTCCAAAGAATGACGAGCAGGCAAAAAGCAGGCAGGCTGCGAGAAGGATTGGCGCAAGAGGCCAGGCCCTCTTCCTCGCATCGTCTGCCTTATGGCGCCTAACGGGGTGTTTTGACATCGCTTGCCTTGTCGATCCTGTCGGCCTAACCCAGGGCGAACGCCTCAAGGCCCTCCCTGTCGAGTATGCGGATCAGGTATGATTTGTGCTCCCTTACCAGCCCGTCGGCCTTGAGGCGGCCCAAGGCCCTGGACAGGCTCTCGGGCGAGGTCCCAAGGTGCCGAGCGAGCTCAACCTTCGTTGTCGGGAGCCTCACCTTGCCCTCGTTTTCCGGGAGCGAGAGGAGGTAGCCCGCGAGCCTCGGCCCCACCTCCTTGAGCGTCGCGCCCAGCAGCGTGGTGAGCTCCCGTAGCCTCCCGGCCATCACGCCTATGACAGCGAAGGCGAGAGCCGGGTTGTCCCTGATGGCCCCAAGGAGGGAGCCTTTGGGGAAGCGCAGCACCCAAGAGTCAGCCAGGGCGGAGCTGGAGGCCGGGTAGCCCCCATCCATGAACACCGCGGCCTCGCCGAAGGTCTCCCCGGGGCCCATTATCCTGAGCGTCCTCTCCTTGCCGGAGGGATCGGGGATGTACACCCGGACCTTGCCCCTGGCAACCAGGTACACCGAGTCCGCAGTGTCATCCTGGCCGAATATCGGGTTCCCCGCCTTGACGCGGAGCGGCGTGGCTATGGGGGCCAGCACGGGCCCCAACGGGCCCTTGAGGGAGTCGGGGAAGGGCGCCCTGGAAAGGGCCTCGGAGATGAGCGTCCCGGTCCCCGGGGCCCTCTCCTTGGGCACGCTCGCCTTGGGCCTTCCTCGCTTTTCCATGAAGGGGCTGCCTTTCGCCGGGGGCTGTGGGATTCTTGCATGCGGCCAGAGCCCCTTGGCCCGCGGCTGCGTCTGTCCCGGCATGGGACGAGCCATGCCGTGATGTCTCACGCAAGTCGTCAGCAATCGGTAGTGACAAAGGTCAAATGCCAAGGGGGCTGCGTATGGCATGTTTAATGTGACAGTTGATTTATAATGCGAAAGTTTGTTTTTCTTCAGGGGGGCCCCCGCAGGGGGGATCCAGTCAGGCAGGCAGGAGCACCCCCAAGTTGACCAAATAAACATTCATGATCCCGTTGGCGAAAGGCTATTGAGCCTATCATGGGTGTTTAGTGACCAAGTCTCGAAAAATTATTCGTAATCGATCGCCATACTGTAATAGTAATCATCGCTTTGATTTTGTCAAGGGGTTTCAAGATAAATTTTCATGATCCCGTTGGCGAAAGGCTATTGAGCCTATCATGGGTGTTTAGTGAGGAAAACCTGAGTAATTTGCGCTTCTCCGCCTTCATCCCAATAGGAAATTACACTTATATCGTAATTGATAGGAACATTAGCTTCTAAAGATCTAACAAGCTTATTTTCTTCTTCAGCTTCTACTCCGATGGATAGTCCATACTGTTTTCCATTGTGTGCAACGTAACCCTCATCTGGATAATCTCCGCTCTCGTTTGGCATAAACTCACAAAAAAACCATCTTGATTAGATGTTTCGTATAAAGTTCTTTGTTCCTGAGCGAGGATAGGGGCGTTAAATACACCAAAGCTTAAAACACACAGTAAAAACATAAAGACTAAATATTTCATAATTAACAATCATTTATAAATAGTATTGAAACAACAGGAAAAGGAATAAAACGTTATACAATTCCAAAAATCGGAAAATTATTGGGAAAACAGGCAACGTGTAATTCAACCTCTAAAAATTCAACAACTACAGAAATAAGCGGCTGAAAATAAGTTAAACAAAAATGTTCAGCAGAGGCTTTTTGATTAAATAGCCCCGACCGGTCTTATGCCTTAAATGTCCTAATTTGTACCCCATTAGTCCAAAATTTGTTCCCCATTCGTCTTTCTTTGTCGCCCTTGTGTCAGCCTTCTGTCAGCTCTGCTCCGATAGGAGTGCCTGGGCGCTGTCGAAGCCCTTGGTGAGCCATGCGAAAGCCGCGTCCGCGGCAAGAGCCAAGGAGGGCCTCACGATGTCCAGTTCGTCGAAGTCGAAGGGAGATAGGGCATAGTCCTTTGGGCTGGGGGTGGCCCCGTCATCCCCTGGCACGGGATACCCGATGCCTATGCCTATGCGGGCGTAGCCCGTTCCCAGAGCGGAGTCCACGGAGATTAGCCCGTCGTGCCCTCCGGGCTCGCCGCCTTTCCCGATTTCAAGGCTTCCGGGAGGGAGCCCTATGGAATCGTGAAGGATCAGGATATCCTGCGGGTCTTTTAGCAAGAAGTGATCCATTGCTTCTTTGATGGCGTTCCCGCTATTTTCCATGTAGCTGAGCGGCCATGCCAATATCACTGGGATCCCGAGTATTTCCCCTTGTATTATCGTGCAGTTCCCGATGCTGGTCCCGCTTGTGAGCCGCTGCTTCGCCGAAAAGAGCGAGAGTGCCATAAAACCGGCGTTGTGCCTGTTGTCCGCGTTGCTGGGGCCTGGGTTGCCCAGCCCCGCTATGAGTTTGGTGTTGGTGTTTTCTGGCATAGTGGAGTGATCTTCCTTTCACTGGGGTATTGGGTGGGCTGCGCCGTCTTGGGTGCTTTAAGCGTAGAAGCCACTAGGCACACTATCTTTCATATGTCATTACGCATCCCACCATCTGGTTTCTTACTGTCGTTTCACTATCATGGTAGAGCAAGTAGGGTTTCTAAAAATCCTTAATGATTAGTGAAAATGGATCGTGATGTTTGCACAATCACTTATTTACACGAATTAGATCAATTCATGTTGCTACATATTCTGCTCTGTTAGGATATCGTAACGATAGCTAAGGCAAAGTACTGTCATACTGAAGGATTTGTGGCCTTGCTTGACGCAAGACTTGCAGGGTTCTCTCATTCAGGTAGGGACCTCATGGCAGTCCCGAAACTTACGCTCCTGGGTGTCCTGATGGAGTCGAATTGTATCAGATAGGCCCCGTCGTTGGGGTCGGCCTTGAGGATGCGGCCCACCCCGAAGCCATTGTGCTCCACCCTGTCCCCCGCCTTGAATGGGAGGGTATCATAACTTGGGCCTTGGAAGCCCCTTCCGCCCACGCCGCTTTTAAGCGCCTCCATGTCGTTATCCGCGTCGCCTTTGAGGCAGCTGCGGATCTCGAACAGGAAGCGGGAGGGCGCCTGGCGCAGGCCGTCGTGGGTGAAGCCCTCGGCGCAGCTGAGGAAGAGCCTTTTCTTGGCCCTGGTCATGGCGACGTAGAGCAGCCTGCGCTCTTCCTCCATCTCCTCGGGGCTCTCAACCCTGCGGGAGGGGAATATGCCCTCGGAGAGGCCCAGGACGAAGACCGTCCTGAACTCCAGGCCCTTGGCGGCGTGGATGGTCATGACGGACACGGATTCTTCGCCCCTCTCCCGGTCGAGGTTCGTGAAGAGGGCGGACCTGTGGAGGAAGTCCTCCAACGTGTTCTCTGGGTCGGAGCCGAACTCGTCCACGCCCCGCTTGAGCTCGGCCAGGTTGTCCAGGCGGTCGTTGTCGCCTCGGAGCCTCAAGGCCGCCTCGTAGCCTGAGAGGTCCAGGACCTTCTGGAAGAGGTCGGAGAGGCCCATGGAGTCCTTTTCCGCCTTGAGGCCTTCCACCAGCCCTATGAAGGGTTTTGCCTTCCTGCCGAGGGCCAGATCGAACCCGGCGAGGCTTTTCAGCGACTCGTAGAGGCTCATGTCGTTCCTTGTGGCGAACTCCGTTATCTTGTCCAGGCTCTTCTTGCCTATCTTCCGGGAGGGCTCGTTGATTACCCTTCCGAAGGCCATGTCGTCGGCCCCGGATATCATCCTCAGGTAGCAGATGGCGTCCTTTATCTCCTTTCTGTGGTAGAACTCAGTCCCGGATATGACCCTGTAGGGGATCTTCCCCCTCACAAGGCTGTGCTCGAGCGATCTGGTGAGGTAGTGGGACCTGCAGAGGATGGCGATGTTTTTAAGGTTCGGGTCCTTGCTGGCGACCGATTGGATCTTGTCGAGGATCCAGTCCGCCTCGTCGCCCTCGTTTTTCGCATGGTGGAAGATTGGCTTGTCGCCGGGGAGCTTGGTCGCGGTGAGCGTTTTCCCGAACCGCAGCTGGTTGTTCTTTATCAGCGTGTCCGCGGTCGCGAGTATCTCAGGGGTGGAGCGGTAGTTATCCTCGAGTACTATCGTCTTGCAGGAAGGGTAGTTGTTGGGGAAGTCCTGGAAGATCCTGTGGTGGGCCCCACGCCAGGTGTAGATGGTCTGGTCGGAGTCGCCCACTATGAAGATGTTCCCGTGGAGGCCCGCCAAGGTGTCCCCCAGCTTGTACTGCCTGAGGGATACGTCCTGGAACTCGTCTATCATCACGTACTGGAGCCTGTCCTGCCACCTCTCCCGTACCTCTGGCACGGTGTTGAGTATGTGGGAGGCGAAGTTTATCAGGTCGTTGAAGTCGAGCGAGAAGTTCTTCTTTTGCTCGTATATGTAGCGCAGGAAGATCTCCCCGTCCCGGCTAAGGTTTCCCCCCTGGAAGCGCTCCCTGATGTTCTCGTTGTTGAGCTCCAGGAAGTCCCTGACGTAGGAGGATGCCTCCATCTTCCTGGCCTCCAGTATCGTGTCGATGGCCTCCTTGAAGGAGAGGTCCTTAAGGGTCAGGCCCATCTCGGCGTAGACCTTCGAGAGGATGGCCTTCTGGTCCTCCTGGTCGATTATCACGAAGTTCTGGGGCAGCTTGAGGTGGTGGATCTCGTCGCGGAGAAAGAGGCGGCAGAAGCTGTGGAAGGTGGATATGAGCCCTAGGTCCATGTCGCCCAGGGACTTGCGGATCCTGTTCTTCATCTCCTGGGCCGCCTTGTTGGTGAACGTCGCGCACAGGATGTTTTTTGGCGGGATGCCCAGCCCGGACACAAGGTGGGCGTAACGGGCCGTGAGGGTCCTGGTCTTCCCGGTGCCAGGGCCCGCCACCACCCTCACCGCCCCCTCGGTTAGGGTGACGGCCTCCCTCTGCCTGGGGTTCAGGCCCTTCAGCAGGTCCATGGCGGGTTTTCCCGGAGGCATCCTATGCGGGGCCCTTGCGCCAAGTCCCGTGCCGGGCCCCGGCAATTAGGCTCAGTCATCGTCCGCGGCACCGTCGGGCTTCTTCTTGTCCTGGACGTAGTCCTTTCCGGACACCAGGGCCTGCCAGGCCCTCTGCAGCTGGCTGCCCAGGTACATGGCATGCCCGATGTCGGATACGCAGAGGTCCATGTGCATGCGCTCCATTATCCTGTTGGGGTTGTCGCCCCTGTACTCGCCCAGCTCCTCGGAGTCTTGGGCGAAGTGCAGCGCCACTATCTCCTTGGCCTGGTGGTCAACCGTTATCCTGAAGTAGCCGTTGGGGTCCTGGGCCATCCTGTAGCCCGCGGCCTCCCGGTGGGCGAGTATCTTTTCCACGTCAGGGAGATCGTTGGGGTCAAGGGTGAGCGATTGGCTTATGACGGTGAGCGTCCCCGGCGTGAGGACGTCCTTCTCGGTCCTGCCGGGGGACTGGTTCGCCCAGTCCGCGACCACCCGCATGACGCCCAAGAGGCCCAAGGCGTTCAAAGGCCATGCCTTGGAGGCGTTGTGGGACCGGAAGGTAGCGGTCAGGTGCAGAAGGCCCGATGCCTTGCGGAAGAAGAGGGAGACCAAACAGGGCGCGCTGGAGGCGTCAAGGTCGGAGGTGTTGTCCCAGAGGCTTATGAAGGCGTGCCTTGAGTCCTTGTCCTTGCTTAGGTCGAGCGCCACCTTCATAAGCGAGTCCTGCCCGAAATGCTCCCTAAGCCGGTTCCCGTAGGTGTAGTGGAATCCCTCGTGGATGTCCTTTATGAACAGCTCGGCAACGTAGTCCTCCGCCTGACCGGGGTCCAGGTTCCAAGGCGGCCCGGAGGCCTTGACCGGGTCGTGCCCGAGCGGGTCCCTCACCAGGGCCTTGTAGTTCATCAGCTCCCTGCGCAGCTTGCCGTTGCGGAAGGTCCGCTCTACCCCGAAGCGGGCCAGCCGCCACAGGGTCTCCTGCCAGGCCTCCATTATGGAGTCCGCGACGATTGAGTGACCGCCCGGGTCGCTGGGGAAGGCGTGGATCTCCGGAATCGGAAGGGGCACGGGCTCCGGGCGGGCGAGCCCGATTGCCTCCTCGGGCCTGTATTCTGACAGGAACTCGGAAAGAAGCATCGCCCTCACGGCCCCCGTCGAAGGCCCTAGGTCCTTGATCTTGGGTATCCTCGCGAAGTTTTCAGGGAGCAGCAGGGAGTCCATGGAGTAGACGCCCCTTTCCCCCTGTATGGCGATGGTCTCAAGCTCCCTGCGGGTGCCGTCCGCGAACAGGTAGGGCCTGATGATGCCGGTGTGGGTGATTTCCCCCCTGAAGAACTTGCGCAGGTGCTCCCCCGCCCCGGAGAAGTCCTGCCCGTACAGGATAACCGTGTCCAGCTGCGGGTTGTGGTGCAGGTTCCTGAGCATTATCTTCAGCCCGCCGCCGTAGAGCCCTCCCAGGACAGCCACCGGGCCTTCCTTGTCCAAGGCCTCGGGCACAAGATCCCTAAGGCGCCTCTCCACGTAGGCCGGCGGGGTCCATAGGCTGCACAGGGCGATAGTGCCCTTGGGGTTCACTATTATGAGCCCCTCCGCACCTATCGCCAGCCTGAAATCCAAGGCCCGCCCGCTGTCGGCCTTAGGCTCGGATGTCGGCATAAGCACCCCGCAGGGCCGCTGCGGCCCTCGTAAAGTCAAAAACGCCCATCATTCCGAAGGCATGAGCCGCTCGGAGGTGGCCTCAAGCAGGCTGGATGCGATCTTCCCCAAGGACGGGGAGGCTATGAGCACCTGCTCGTAGACCTCGAAGCTTTCCCTTGCCAGCCTCTCCCACTCCAGGTCCCTCTCCCTGTCGACGGAGCGGTAGGCAAGCTCATAGTACACCCTGGCGACCCCGTGGGCCACCAGGTTCCCTATGCACCTCACGCAGGGGGATAGGGTGCTGTAGAGGGTGCTGCCCCTTAGCAGTGCCGATAGCCCAAGCCTGTCGGCGAGCGCCAGGGCGTTCTCCTCGGCGTGCACGCTTGGGCAGAAGTTTAGCTTGCCGCTGTCAGGGACGTTGTTGGCCCTTCTCTGGCAGTACAGCTTCCCGTCCCGGCTCTGGTCGGTGCAGTGCGGGGCGCCCGGGGGCGCCCCGTTGTAGCCAGTCACAAGTATCCTGTTGCCCAGCGTTATCACGCAGCCCACGGGCCTTGAGCTGCAGGTGGAGCGGGTGGACACCACCTTGGCCATGGCCATGAAGTATTCGTGCCAGTTAGGCCTCGGCGTGAGCCTCGCGCCCACGGCTGAGACCAATGGCTTTCCTTGGGGCTGCCCTTGTTGCCCGTTTTCGGGCGGAACCATTAAGGGGTCGTCTTGCGGCCCTTCGGGGTTGTCCGGTATTGTCAGTTTGTCCATAGCGTCCGAAAGAAAGATGGCCCTTGGCGGTTGGGGCGGCCCCAGCTTCCCAGGCCCCATTGCGGTTTGGTTTGGATGGGCGGGCTCAGGCGGCGCCGCCGCCCCTGGGCCCGCCCACGTTCCGGAAGGCGGACTCGAAGTCCCTGTATAGCAGCTTGTTGTCCTGGATCCTGTGCCATTTCTTAAGGTAGTCCCCGGGGATGGAGTCGTCGGTGAGGATGCCCACGCTCTCCCAAGGCTCGGGCCCTGGCAGGGGGTAGGCGTAGTAGGGGCAGGCCTCTGGAAGCCCCTGGACCCTCACCACCGTGGGGACCCTCCATTCCATTCTGGCGGCATACAGCCTGTGCATGCCGTCGCACACTATGTTGTTGACGAAACCGTTGGCCTCCCTGTGGGTCTCCACCATGGGCGGGAGCAGGTCGAAGGGGCCGCCTTCCTTGTCGGTCCAGATGCTGAGGTACCCGTCCAGTTCCATGGTGTCGTGGCCCAGGTCCCTCAGCTGGTCCGCGATCAGCTTGGCCTTGAGCAGGCCGCCAAGAAGCACGTAGCGCTGGGCGGGGCGCAGCTCCGTGAAGGGCAGGCGCTCCAGGGCTATGCGGCACTCGGCGTAGGGCCTTACGGCCCTGTCCTTCAGCATGGTCACCTGCCGAAGCTTCTCGATGAGCTCCGTCTTGGGGTGGGTCTCTACCTTGATGATGTTGAATCTATCCTGGGGCATGGGGAGGGATCCTGGATATGGGGAAGGTTAGGCCGCGGGGGATCCGCGGGTCTTGGCTAGTGAGACACTGTTGTGTGTCTTAAAGATAATAGGGCATAATCGGGGTCAATAAGCCCCAATAGGCCCCAATAATTGCCCAGCTATGCCAAAGGCGCCTGCCGGGCTCACAGGTTTTGCCCGAATAGACATCTTATGCCATGCGGAGGGCAAATGCAAAGGATTGATTAAGGCTTGTGGCGCGCCAGGCAACGCATC
>JAITKK010000152.1 GCA_031278475.1 Deltaproteobacteria bacterium | reverse complement strand
CCCCACGGGCTGGGCCGGGCCCCCGTTCACCGAGAGGCTGAGCGACAGCCGCTCAAGCACGGCTGGGAGGCCCTGGCTTTCCGAATCCTCGCTTTCGAGGCTTGGCATATCCGGCACATCCGACACATCCGGCACATCCGGCGCAACTGGCCCATCCGGGCCAACTGGCCCTTGCGGCCCTTCTTCACCTGCCACCACAGTGGAAGCCGTTGGTTCCGCAAGCGGCTGCCAGGCGAAACGGAAGTCACCCGGTTTTTCCAGCAAGGTGTCCAGCTCCCGGACAATGGCCTGCCGGTTAAGGCTTTGGTTTGGGTCGATGCTGTGGAAAAGGGGTTCCAAAAGCTCTTCAAGCGATGTGGTCCCGTTGCCGGCGAGCCATGGCCCCAGCCTTCCCAAGAAACCGTCGTCCTTGTAGTCTATGTAGCCTTCCCCCAAGTCGGAGCCGAGGAGCTGGCTTCCTGTGACCTCTTTGGAGGCCCCGGGAGGGATGTTGTTTTGGATCTGCTGGGAGGCATCCAAGGCGAAGTTGCCATCGCCCTTGACGAAAATGGAGAAGGTCCCCGCCCCGGTGTCGGCCGGGACGGATATCAAAAGATCCAGTGTGGGGGAGGGGCCCATTGCAACGATCAGGGGTTTTACTTCATCAGGGGGATCGTATAACTGCGATATCCACGCAAGTTCCATGGATACCCCGGCTACCGCGATGTTTTTCGTGGCAGGCTTTTGCTGGCCCGAAAATGGCTCTCCCTCGCCAGAAAGGACAAAGGAGCCCAAGGTCACGATCTCCTCGCGCAATTCCATAATCTTCATCCCGTCAATCCGCAGGTTCTTGGTTCCCAATATAAAATCATAGAGCGAATCAGGCCTTAGATCATAATAAAAGGCCCTTGTTAAGGAAACAAAATCCGCCTCCTCCACGAACAGGTCCTTTATGTCCAAGGCGATCAGGCCCTTCCCGTAGCTTGCGGAGAAGCCCTCTGCATGGAGCATGTCGACCTTTGCCGGAGTCAGCTCGGACACAGAGAGGTTCGCGAAGACGGCGCGTATGATTTCATGTTCCCACAGGAAATCCCGCAGCTCGATCCCTTGTATGCGAAAGTCCCCTGTCATTGGCAAGGATACCCCTGTGACGGTCAAAGAACCTATGTGCCCCAAGCCCAGGTGGTCATCCTCGGGGTATTCGAGGCCGTCAAAGGTGATGGTCCCGTGTTCCAGGACATTCATGATGTCTTCGTCTTCCTGGCCGACAAGGAGCTTTCCGAAGGCAATGCGGTCGAGGCCCTTGGCCTCGACCCGCCCAATTGTTATGGGATTGTCAATGGAATCTTTGGGGTACAATTTTAGCCCGGTAAGGGAAAAACCGCCCAAGAAAGGGGAGACCCTTGCCTTCTCCACGGAGATCTTGGCGTAAAAGGTGTCGGGATCGTCACTATAATCTTTGTTGAGCCAAATGTTGGCAAGTATTGTGGGGACAACAAGGATGGCGACCAATAGGACGATGGCAAGTGCCAGGAGCGGAATCCACAGGCATCCTTTGCCTCGCTTTTTCCCATCGGTTCCCGAGTCTTTCCGGTCCTCGTCTTGGTCCTCGCCTTTGGCTTCTTCTTGGTCCTCGTCTTTGGCCTCTTCTTGGGCCTCTTCTTGGGCCTCTTTTTTGGCCTCGCCTTTGGCTTCTTCTTTGGCTTCGCCTTTGGCTTCTTCTTTGGCTTCGCCTTTGGCTTCTTCTTTGGCCTCGCCTTGGGCTTCGCCTTTAGCCTCTTCTTGGGCCTCGCCTTGGGCAGAGTCCTTTTGGGCCTCGTCTTGGGCTTCGTCTTGGGCCTCGCCTTGGGCAGAGTCCTTTTGGGCCTCGTCCTTGGCTGCGTCCTTGGCCTCGTCTTGGGCCGCGTCCTGGCTAGAGTCCTTGGGGCTCTCGGCCTCCTCGGTCAAGGACTCGGGCTCCAAGGCCTCGGGGGTTCCTTCCTTCTTTTCGTCGCTCATTTGGTTCCTTTCGTGGCAGGCGGGGGTCCCGAGCAGAGGCCGGAATTGGCCTTTGGGAGCCTTTGGGACAGGATGTCCCTTAGGCTTTCCCCTGTTTTCCTGAGGTAGTCCCCGATTCCCTGGATGATGCGCAAGGGGGCCCTGGGATCGGCAAGTGTTGCGGTGCCTACTTGGACGGCCGACGCCCCCGCGAGCAGGAACTCCAGGGCATCCTCGGCCGTGAATATGCCGCCCATGCCTATGACCGGGATGGACACGGCGCCCGAGGCAACGTAGACCTGCCTAAGGGCCAGGGGCTTTATGGGCGGGCCCGAGAGACCGCCCGTGACGTTCGCGAGTTTTGGGCCCTTGGTCGCCAGATCCACCGCGAGGGCTGGGACGGAGTTCACCAGGGAGATGGCGGAGGCCCCGCTTTTCTCGGAAATGCTTGCAAGATTCGCCATGTCGGAGACCAAGGGGGGGAGCTTCGCGACCACCGGGATCCCCTTGGCGGCGGCCACCGACTCCCTTATGACGCTTCCGGCGACGTTTGGGTCTTGCCCGAATGACAGGCCGCCCTTCTTTAGGTTGGGGCAGCTTATGTTCAATTCTATGAAGTCGGCCCCTGAGCCCGCTATCCTTTCGGCTAGCCTCGGGTAGTCCTCGGGCTCGGAGCCCAGGACGTTCACGCCCACGGTCGCGCCCCTTGCCTTGAGCGGCGGGAGGGCTTCCGTCAGGAAGCGCTCTATCCCCATGTTCTCGAGCCCGATGGCGTTTATGAGCCCTCCGGAGGCCTCGCAGGCCCTGGGGCCGGGGTTCCCGGCCCAGGGCGCGAGGCTCACGCCCTTGGGGATGACCGCGCCGAGCGCCTCGGGCGGGCAGAACGGCAGGAGCTCCAGGCCGTAGCCGAAGGTGCCGGAGGCCGCGATCACCGGGTTTTTTAGGGTCAGGAAGCCCAAGTCCGTGCTGAGGTCCGGTTCTGCCATTATGGGGAAACCTTGCGGGGTTGCGCCTTGGGCCCTTGGCTTGGCCAAGTTGGCCGGGCGGGTTGTGCTTGCCGTTAAGCCTTTCTGAGATGTTAGCGAATCAGGTGTTTTTGGGATCCCCTGGGCCAAGGGATATCGGATGGCCGCCCTCTTAAGCCATGCCTGCTTTTGGCTCCCCTCAAGGGAAGGCCGTATCGCCCGGGAAGACCGGGCCGTCCACGCAGACCCTGACCCTCCCCCCGCCTTTGGCGGGGATGGAGCAGGACAGGCAGATGCCAAGCCCGCAGGCCATGAAGGCCTCCGCGGACACGTACAGCCTGACATCCCTTTCCCGGCAGAGCCTCGCGGCCTCCCTGAGGAGGCCCGGCGGCCCGCAGCAGAAGACCAAGGGCTTCGGGCCGTCCGCCTTGAGCTCCCTTTCAAGCCCTTGGGTCACAAGGCCCTTCTCCCCGTGGCCCGAGCCGTCGTCCGTGAAGGGGAGCACCCTGTCGGCAAGGCCCCTCAGGAAGCCTTGGCCCACCTGGAAGGATGCGTCCCTCTCGCCGTAGAGGAGGCTGATGGGGCCGAAACCCTGGGCCCTGAACATGCCCATGGGCCCAAGGCCCGCGCCACCGGCAACCAAAAGAAGCGGGCCCTTCCCGGAAAGTTCCGGCCTGACGGCCCCCAAGGGGCCGGTGAGCCTCACCTTCGCCCCTGGGGAAAGTGTCGCCAGTATCGCGGTCTCCGTCCCCACCTCGCGTATTAGGAAGGCGAGGGAGTCCCCGTCCGCCCCATGGAAGGAGAAGGGCTTGTCCAAGAGGGCCCTCCCGCCCTTTAAGGGGATCTGGGGAGGCCCCAGGGCCCTGAGCTTCGCGAACTGCCCCGGGAAGGGCTTGGGGAAGCCCTCCGGCGCCTTGAGCCACAACAGCGTGGTGGCAGGGGCCAGGGCCTGAACCCTTATAACCTCAAGCCCCGCCATGAGCGGCTGGCCCAAGGGAGGTGCCCCGCCCTTCACGGAAGCACCCCCGCGATTACCCCGAAGCGGCCCTTGTCGCCTCTTCTGTGGGAGAAGAAGTTGGGGTCGCACCTGGTGCAGGTGCGGGCCATCTCCGTGTTTTCCTTCCTTATGCCAGCCCTCTCAAGCTGCATGGCGGTCATGGCCCAGAAGTCCATATGGTCCCCCTCGCCCAAGAACGCCCAGGCCTCCTCGGGAAGCAGGCTCTTCCAGTCCCTGAACTCCATGCAACACGGGCCGATGGATGGCGACACGCAGGCTATGATCCCTTTCGGGTCCGCGCCCCTTTCCCTTTCCATCGCCTTCACTGTCTTCCCTATTATGTCCAGGGCCGAGCCGCGCCAGCCCGAGTGGGCGAGCGCGAGGGTGTCGCTTTCCGGGTGGTAGAGTATGATCCCCTGGCAGTCCGCGAGCCTCACCATGAGGCCCTGCCCTGGCCAGCCCATGACCGCGTCGTAGCCCTGCCGCGGCCTTTCCCCCTCCGAGGGGTCGTTTTCCTCCCCTTTCCTTAGGGCCAACAGCCTGTCCCCGTGAATCTGGCCCAGCGGGGCGGGCGGGGGGAGGCCAAGGGCCTCCCCCGCGGCCTTTAGGATCCCGAGCGCCCGGTCCTTCCCGTCGCCGTCGAAGGAGAGATCCTGGGACCCTCCCCCGGGGCCGTGTCCCGCGAGCACCATGTGCCTCAGCCTGGGTTGGGAGTCTAGGATGGGGAAGCTGTAGTAGGCGAGGCCGTCTTTTTCGTGGCGGAGCATGGTTTTGGTGGGTTGCCTTGAACCCGGGGCCGGGCTTCTGGCCCGGCCCCGGAGCCCTAATTATAGGGCCTTCCCCTGAAATGTAAAGCCGGAGGCCCCCGGGCCTTTTCCCATGGCTTCAAATGGGAGGCAAAAATCATTAAAATCATCATGCAGATGGTGCGGGTCCGCGTCGCGGCCCAAGCCCCGGGCCTTGGGGACGCGGAAAGCCCGAAGACCGAACCGGGCCAGGGGCATCATGGCAAGCGAGGTAAGAGTTTGTTCGTAAGCGAGCCGACCCCGGAGGAGGCCCAGGCCCTGTTGTCCTCCAAGTACGGACTGGACGATGCGGGGGTGCTGCCCCTTGGCTCCGGGAAGGTCAACCGCAGCTTCCTGGTGACGCCCAAGGGGGGCCCGGAAAGGCTCGTGCTGCAGTTCCTGAGCCCGGTCTTCCTCAAGAGCCCGGCCTTGGGCACCAACCCCGAGAGGGTGTCGCTGCGGCTAAGCGAGCGGGGCATGGCCTGCCCCTCCATAGTCCCTGCCTTGGACGGCAGCCTCCTCGCCGACGCCGGGGGCTTCGAGCGGCTCCTAAGGCTTTCCACCTACCTTCCCGGGACCCATCCGGAGGAAGGGGAGCCCTCTGAGGCCAGGGACTGCGGCAGGGCCCTGGGGCGGACGCACTCGGCCCTTAACCAGCCCTTGCCGCTGCCCTTGGAGCCACTTCCAAGGGGCGGGGAGTACACCAACCAGAGGCTCCCCAGCAGGGAGGACTTCCTGGACTTCCATACCCTGTACAGGCTGCACCCGAAGCTTTCGCTCATTGAGGACCAATTGGAGAGGGGGGCGGCCCTGGCGGCCGCCCTCCCGGGGAACCCGGCCTTCCAGAAGGTGTTCCTCCTAAAGGATCTTGCCATACACTGCGACCCCAAGAGGGACAACTTCCTGGGCGAGAGCCCGGATTACTCGCTCATAGACTGGGACACGGTGGGCTACGGGGACCCTCTCATAGATGTTGCCGAGCTCTGCCGCTCGTTCGCCGTCCGCAGGGAGCCGCCCTTCTTCGACAAGGATCTCGCCCGGGAGGCGGTGCTGGGCTACCAGGAGACGGGGATCCCGCTCTCGAAGGAGCATTACCGGCTGCTCCCGCCCACCATCAGGGCCATAGCCCTTAACCTGGGCAGGCGCTACCTTGCAGACGCCCTGCTCGAGAACTATTTCGTGTGGGACAAGGAGCGCTACCCATCCCACTTCGAGCAGGACACGGAGAGGGCGGAGGCCCTGTTCGGGCTCGCGGAGGAGCTGATGCTAAGGGAGATGGAGTTCTACGACATGTGGACCGGCTGACGCACACATTGGGTATGGTTGGCTTGCCCAAAATATCCGATAATTATGGCAAAAGGTAAATCCATGGTTATTAGGGAGCACTGTAGCGGGTAAGGCGCAAGGAATTGTTGGGATTTTTTCGATGTTTTTTTGCCTGATTGTATCCTCAGGATATTTTTATTATCACGTAAAAAGATAAAGTCAGCGTTTGTTTGACATATTGAAAAAATCTTTATTTCTTTTAAAAATTAGTCCGTATGGGTTTTTAGGATTTCCGCAATTTTAACTATTTCAACTATTGCATTATTTATTGAATTTCAACATCAGACAAGACAAGGCATGACAAGACATGACAAGACAAAACATGGCAAGGCATGGCAAGATATGAAAAGACTTGGGAAATTGCTTTGCATTTCCGCTTAAAAGATTGGCAATGCATTAAAACCATTGGAGAATATGACTCTTGTTATAAAGGGAATATGTTCATGCTTGATTGTTTTGATGATTGAAGACCATGGAATTAGTCGGCACTGTGTAGCCTTAGTGACAGAGTTCGTGAACTTTTTTATGATTTATAAATGATTGCACCTTTCATGGCATTATAGAATTATATTCAAAATTATCAAAAATTAGGTATTGTTGCTGGCTCACAACGTATTCCTAATGGATATCCCATGCAATGGCAGAAAAACGCAATACAACATTTTCGGTTTATTTTTTTTGCCAATAAAAATCACAATCGTTTAAGGCACGGGAGTACTGGGAGTAATCAAAGTTGTGGGGAATTATTGGGTTTTAAGGGTTGTCTTTCCAAGGCATCGCCTTGACACCCTAGGCCTTGGAAGGTTCAGACTACGACTAAGAGGTAACTCCAGGATGCCACAAAGCCCCGCTACCCCGCCCCGGTACAGGGCATCTTGGCAAAGTCGGCCTGATTTTGGGTACTTGACAGTTTAATGGGTGCCAGGGTATAATTCAAACACGAAACGGAAATTGAACATTGCGCGATAAGATGCTTGCAGCGAATCAAAGGCACAGGGCCCCAGCGGGGCGGGGAGGCGAACAGTTGGTAATGAGGGGGCAGCTTCCCCCCATCCCGACTGACAAGGAGGCTGCTTTATGATCAACATTAATTCCATCTTGTGTGCGACGGATCTCTCGGAGGGTTCCAACAAGGCCCTCTATCTGGCAGCCTTCATCGCCCAGCGGTACAAAACAAAGCTGATAGTGGCCCATGTGATAGATCTCCCGGCGGTGACTCCCTACGGGGAGACCATGGTCGACCCCCAGGAGCTGCAGGCGAGGGTCGAACAGTCGGCAAAGACGCAGGTAGGGGACATCCTCCGCGACATCCAGGGCCTGGACTGGGAACTCAAGGTATCCATCGGTTACCCGGCCAAGGAAATCCAAGAGCTTCTGAAATCCACCGATGCCGGCTTGCTTGTGGCTGCCACCCACATAAGGAGCGGCATCGAGAGGCTGCTTCTGGGCTCGGTTACCCGCAAGCTAATCTTTACCCTGAAAGTTCCCTTCCTGGTGGTCCCTGGCAACCTACCCTTGGAGAGGACGGCCATCCACAGGACCGAATCCATCCTCATCTCCACCGACTTCTCCTTCGACGCGGAAAAGGCCCTCGATTGGGGCATGGACTTCGCCCGCACCTTCGAGGCCAAGAGGGTCATACTTGCGACCGTGATAGAGTCCACCCAGCTTGATCAGATCCTGACCGTGGACCCCCAGAAGGAGGAAGGCCTGGCCAACAAGCTGGTCGCCCAGCTGACCGAGAAACTCAAAAGCAAGATCCCCGCGGATCTAAAGGACCGCACGGAGGTTAGCGTGCTCGCAGGGCATCCCCACGATGAGCTCAACAAGTTCGCCATCCTTAACCGCATGGATCTCATAGTCATGGGGGTCCATGGCAGGGGCTTCATAGAGAACCTCATGGTTGGCTCCACCACCGACCGCCTCATACGACTCGGCCAGTTCCCGGTCCTCGCCGTCCGCAGCGCCGCCTGCAAGTCCCCCCGGGAATACTCGGACGACAAGAAATAGCCTAATATCGCCTGGTCCCGCCTAACCCCACCGCAACGCCCGGGACTTAACCTGCCGCCGTGGCCCCCTTTTTGCTTGAGCCCTCCCCGCTAGCAAATCCCCCCTTATTTTGCCCACAAAACCCTTTTTTGCCCCTACAAACCCCTACTAAGCCACTGGGTTCCTAAAAGCCGTTTCCTCCGTACCCCATGCAAAGGGGTGTGCGGAAATGCGCGAAAGTGGAAACAAAGCAAGCATCTCTTGAATCCAAATACCATATATTGCAATATTATATTATAGGCATGTATATATAGCCAATATTTTGCCAACGTCTTGGCCTGAGGCCTTTCGCGGGTTCCAACTGCGGGGGCAAGGTCTTTTAGATATTCTAATTTTGAAGGTCAGAGGGCCTTGGGATGGTATTTGGGGCGATAGCGGACGGGCCGCAACCGTGGCGCCCAATAAATCGGTGATATTTGTAATTTTATCCCCACTTGTCGCGGGGTATAATATTTCGCCACAATTACACAGCGGCCGGATGGACCGTTCCCTTACGCCCCCTAACCCTTGCCTTGGCCCGCCACACAGAGGGTGGCTTTGGGCAAAATGGGCTGTTTTGGCCCGAAGTTGGGCTGAATAATCCTTTGTTATGTGCTAATATGAAGTGACTGATTTATGGTAGGGGTGTTGCCGTGGCATGCCGCTTACCATGGGTATGCCTTTAACCGTGTCTAAAACCAGCGTTTCGTCATTAACTTTTTTTAAAAATCCTAATTTGGTATTTTTGGAACGACAGGGTTTTCGTGCTTACCCGGCATGTTTGGAAATTAGGTTTTATAATGTTTCCAGGATGCCCCGTATTTTTTTAGTTTGGGGTAATAGTAAGGTTTGATTTTTTTGCGCCGCTTTCTTTAAACCAACAACAAAACAACCAAGGGCCTGTTTCCGGATATTTTTATTTCGGCTACGCTTAGTTGCCGCATTGCAAAATGTTACAAACACAGCTTTTGATGCAAGAACGGACGTTTAATAAATTGTACCTAACTGGACATAATTTACCATAACGATCAAAGAATGCCGCTATCTAAGGCACTTGCGTGTTGGGTGGCCAACATGCCTGTGGCGCGGACGCATGATTTGACATGGCAAGGGCTTAAGCGGCATAAAAAAATACATAATAAAATCTAAG
Source organism: Deltaproteobacteria bacterium (assembly GCA_031278475.1). Classification (GTDB taxonomy): domain Bacteria; phylum Desulfobacterota; class Desulfarculia; order Adiutricales; family Adiutricaceae; genus JAISMF01. The sequence goes on along the minus strand of JAITKK010000152.1, from coordinate 10,800 downwards.
GAGAGCATATGCACGCCCAGGATGTTACTTTCGGAGCCGGAAAGAACGCCATCTTCTTGGTATTCGGCCTTAATAAGCCTGATGAGATTGGAAAAATAAAGGGAATCTGCGAGGATGCACCCTCCTTCGTGCGCAGCCTGAGAAACAGGTTCTGCGACGACCAGATAAGCTGCGTCGTGGGTTTCGGGTCCGCCGCTTGGGACCATCTCTTCAAGGGCAGGAAGAAACCAAAGGAGCTCGCTCCATTCCAGGAGATAAAGGGCGACAAGCACACGGCCCCGAGCACCCCTGGCGACCTCTTCTTCCACATCCGCAGCACGCGCTTCGATCTGGCCTACGAGCTTGCTAGCCTGATAACGGAAGCCTTGGGCGATTCCGTTCTCCCCATAGAGGAGATCCACGGTTTCAGGTACCTGGACGGCAGGGCAATCCTAGGCTTCGTGGACGGCACCGAGAACCCCGACATCCCGGACGAGAGGTACGATTTCGCGGTGATAGGGGACCAGGAGCCCGACTTCAAGGGCGGGAGCTACTGTTTCGTGCAAAAGTACATCCACAACATGGTTGACTGGAACAAGCTGCCGACCGAGGAGCAGGAGAAGGTCATCGGCCGCCGGAAATACAACGACAAGGAGCTCTCGGACGAGGAGAAGCCCGAGAACGCCCACAACGCGGTCACGAACATATCCGACGAGAACGGGGAGGAGCTAAAGATTGTAAGGGGCAACATGCCCTTTGCCAACCCCTCCAAGGGCGAGTATGGCACCTACTTCATAGGCTACGCCTCCACCTTCACCACCACCAAAAGGATGCTGGATAACATGTTCAAGGGCGATCCCCCCGGGAACTACGACAGGATCCTGGATTTTTCAACCGCCGAGACGGGCACCCTGTTCTTCATACCCTCCCTGGAGCTCCTTGGCGAGCTCGCGGCCGACGAGGAATGACAAAGGCCTGATAGGGAAGCCCATCAGGCCCCAAATCCGGTTGGCCAAAATCCGATTGGCCTAAATAAGAGCTAATTGGCTCCTAAAAAAGGCCAAAGGCATCTTTCCTGCCCCTTGGGATAAGCGGATGGCGTTCGCCGCGGCTTGTCCCAGGGGGTTGTTTTTCGCTTTGGCAAAAGACGTGAAAACCGGTTGGCTCTAAAGCTGGTCCAGGCTCTCAAGGGATTGGGAAATGCTTTCCTTGGTGAGCAGCTCGGGGTCCACCGAGGGCAGGAAGGTGGGGCCGTAGTCGGTCTCGGCGGTGGCAATGCGGGTGAGTATCCCGCATTTTTGGAGGCAGTTGAGTGTCTTCCCCACGTAGGGGGTGGGTTCGTTCAGCTTCGAGGCGATGGTCAAAAGCCCCATCTTCCTGGCCCCGCCCGTCTCCTTGTAGGACTCGAGTATCAGGGCCATAACCTTGACCGCGAGCTTTTTGAGATCGGCTATGTCAAGCGGGGCAAGGATGGAAAGTATTGGCTGGCGTGTGAGGAAGAAGTCCGTGAGCCTTCTTGTGAACTCGCCCCCGAAAATGACTATTATCCAGCTAATGTAGAGCCAAACCATGAAGAAGGGCACTATGGCGAATGAGCCGTAGACCGCGTTGTAGCTGGTAATCGAGATTATGGTCTTGAGGTAGAATTTTTGGAAGAGCTGGAAGATGAGCCCCGTTGCCAAGCCCCCTATGGCGCGCTCCCGCCAGCGCACGATGCCGCGGCTGAAGTAGGCGTAGGTCCAGGCGAGCACCATCCACCAAATGATTACCGGGAACACCTTTATCAGGATGGAGGTGAGCGGCTTGAGCTTTAAGGCCAGGGCTATCTTGGAGTTGGAGAAGGCGATGGACTCTATGAATATGTTGCTTGAGCCGGCGGCTATCAGGAAGATGGGGATGACCAGCATTATGGTCAGGTAGTCCGCCGCCCTGTGCAGCGGCTGGCGGTCTGAGAGGTAGCCGAAAATCTTGGAGAAGTTGATCTCAAGCTGCCAGAGCAGGCCGTAGACCGACCAGAATATGAAGGCGAGGGCTGAGAAGACCAAAAGGCTCCCGGAGAAGTTGCTGATGAGGTTCTCGGCGAACTCGGTGAGGGTGTTGAGCATGGCCTCCTGGCCGGAAAAGTTCTCGACCAGGGCCCTGTTCAAAGCCGCCTCGAGCCCCAAGGTCTTTGCCAGGGCGAAGCAGATGGCGAGGACCGGCACCACCGCAAGGGCCGTGTAGAAGGACAGGGCCGCAGCCAATAGCGGCCAGTTGGTGACCCCAGAGCGGTCCAGGCGGTTGTAGATCTCGACTATTTTGTCAATTGGGTTTGTCACCGGGGCTTCCTCTGGCTTCCTCCTTGATGTCGAGCTCGTGGAGCTTCTTGTGGATGGTGGTGCGGTCGAGCCCCACGGTCTCGGCGGTCTTGGTTATGTTGCCGTCGTGGGCCTCGAGCTGGGCCAGGAAGTACATCCTCTCGAACTCGGACTTGGCCTCGCGGTAGGGCTTCAGAAGCCAGGCCTCCGAGCCCTCGGCCCCTATGGCCCTGAGGCCGTTGCCCGGGGGGTTCGGGTCCTGCGGGTCGCTGGCTATTATCTGGTCGCTGGTGGTTATGGCGAGCCGCTCTATGGTGTTTTTAAGCTCCCTGATGTTGCCCGGCCAGGGCCTGTGCTTGAGGCTCTCGAGGAAGCTTGGGGCCAGGGCCTTGTGCGCCAGGTTGTTGGAGGATAGGCACTCGTTGAGGAACAGGTTCGCAAGCCCCGGGATATCCTCCTTTCGGTCCCGCAAAGGGGGGACCGGGACAGGCACCACGTTCAGGCGGTAGTAGAGGTCCTTGCGGAAGCGCCCTTCCTCTATCTCCTGGGTGAGGTCCTTGTTGCTCGCGGCTATGATCCGCACGTCCACGTTCACCGTCCGGGTGCCGCCGACCCGCTCGAACTTCTGCTCCTGGAGTATGCGCAGGATCTTGGCCTGGGTCTTAAGCGACATGTCGCCAATCTCGTCCAGGAAGAGGGTGGAGTGGTTGGCGAGGTCGAAGCGGCCCAGGCGGCGGCGGTCCGCCCCGGTGAAGGCCCCCCGTTCGTGCCCGAAGAGCTCGGACTCCACCAGCTCCTCCGGGATGGCCGCGCAGTTCAGCTCTATCATGGGCCTGTCCCCCCTTGGGGACAGGGAGTGTATGGTCTGGGCCACCACCTCCTTTCCGACCCCGTTCTCGCCGGTGATAAGTACCGACACGGGGGTTGGGGCTACCATCCGGATGGTGGTCATGAGCGCGAGCATGGACTTGGAGGAGCCCACGTAGAGTTTCTCCTCTTTGGGGGCCCGGCTCTTTAGGATGAGGTTCTCGCTCGCGAGCTTCTTGAAGTCCAGGGCCCTGCGCACGGTCAGGAGCAGCTTGTCCGCCGAGAGGGGCTTTTCTATGAAGTCGAAGGCCCCGTTTTTAACGGCCCTCACCGCGGTCTCCACGTTCCCGTGCCCTGATATGATGACCACGGGTATCTGGGGGAAATCCTCGTGGACCCTCCCCAGGACGTCGAAGCCCGCATCCTCCGTGCCCATCCACAGGTCCAGGATTATGAGGTCCGGGGCGTTCTCCTCCAGGCGCTCGTAGGCCTCGGAGGGCGACGAGGCCTGGGCCACCAGGTAGGCCTCGTCCGCGAGCAGCCCTCCCAGGGTCGCCCTGATGTCCCTCTCGTCGTCCACTATGAGTATGGTCTCTGACATGTAATCCCCGAGGGCAGCCCTCTCGGAGGGGCCCTTTGGCCGCAAGCCAAGTATTCCGCAAGCACCCTTCAGGCCTTGCCGGCGGGCGCCCTCAGCCGCGCCCTGCGGGGCCCCGGGCGCCCCTGGCGCCAGGGGCCCCGCTTTTCTTGGGCCCCAGGGTGAGCGTCATGAGTATCGCGTCGCTCTTGTCGCCGTAATAGGCCTTGCGCCGCCCCACCGCCTTGAAACCCTCGCTCTTGTAGAGGGCGATGGCCCTGGCGTTGGCCTCCGACACCTCCAGGTGCACCCTCTCCGAGCCCTTGGCGACGGAGATCGTTATCACGGCGGCCAATAGCCTGCGGCCCAGGCCCATGCCTTGAAAGGGCTTGCCAACCGAGAGGTTCAGGAGGTGGGTCTCCCCCTGGATGAGCCAGGAGAAGCTGTAGGCAAGAAGCTTATCGTCCCGGAAGAGCCCCAAGGGCACCGAGAAGGGGCGCGCCAGCTCGTCCTGTAGGTTCTCCAGGCTCCAAGGGTCTATGAAGTTTTCCCGCTCCATGACGTAGACCGCCCAGATATCGCCGTTCTTGAGCAGTCGCAGTTTGGGGGGGCTCTCACCCATGGGGCTCATTCTACCTTGGATCGCTCGGGGCGGCCATCTGGGGGGCGCCCCGCCCCCGGGCCGATGGCCCGGTTTTTTGGGGAAGGGTTGCCACAGGGGAAAAATAGCTAAAATCGGGGCATATTTCAATAAGCGGGCTTCAAGGCCCCGCCAGCCTGGGATTATCGCCATCCCGGCTTTGCCGGATAAAAATCAGCGCCCCCCAATCCAAGGGCAGGGGGGCTTGCCCGGCATCCATGCGGCTTGCGGACTTGGGATGGGCAGCCGGATCTTGGGCCGAGGCACGTTCTCACGGCTTGATTGGCCCGGATTGGGCGAAATCAAGGCATATTAGGCCTGGTCGGGCCTGATTTTTTTTGGGATATCAGTGTGATTTTCCCTAGGCTTTCGGGGCCTTATGGGAGCTTTTGGCGGGGGCCAGGGCGGGTTCGGTCAGGCCGCATGGCAGGGCCGTGCCTGCGGCTAGGAAGGCCGCCAGGAGTGCTCGGAGGGGGAATAGGGCGAGGCGTCGGTCCCCAGGCCGTCGAAGTAGAGGGCGCCCAGGATTTTGTGGAGCTCGTTTAGGGCCTCGGACTCGGATGGGCCGACGGAGAACCCGCTGGTAAGGGCCCTCTTTCGCGGGTCCTTGGAGGTGTAGATGCCAAGGTTCAGGGGCGGGAGGCTGATGCCCTCCCTCGCGGCCCCCAGGGCTTGGCCAAGGTCCCTGAAGATGACCAGGTAGCGGGCCTTGGGCCCGTCATGGCCCGCAAGGAAGGCCCCGAGCCCGTGGGAGTCAAGGTAGGCGACCTCCTCTATCTGGCAGTCCCCTGTTTGGGTGGAGCCGTCGTAGACGCACTGCATGATGGGGTTGTCCCGTATCAGCGGGTCGACGATTATCAAGCGGTTGACACCAAGGGAGACGAGCGCCGGGGAGCACATTATCTGCCCGTGGATGAGCCGTTCGTCTATGCGCGCGAGGACTATGGGCATGGGCGTGTCATCGCCCCGGGCGCCTTAGGCGCCCGGGGCGTTCTTCCTGCCCTTCCTGGGCTTCTGCTCCTCCCTCTCCTTGGGTTCGTCGAAGAGGGTGACCATGGTGGAGCCCACCCGTATGCCGGCCGTCGCGTACTTCGCGCACTCGTTCGCGAGATCCACAAGGGATATGCCGGGTTTCTGCCTGCGCCACTGCAGGGCGCGTATGAGCATGGCCAGGTTCACGCCCGAGAGCACCTCCACCTTGTCCTTGCTCAGGTAGGGGATGCTCACGTTGCAGGCGGTGCCGCCGAAGAGGTCGGTCAGGACCAATACCGGGTTGCCGTTCGCGGACGCGGACTTCACCGCCTTTTCGACAAGGCGCAGGTGCTCGTCCGGGTGGTCGCCCTCCCGGATGGCCACCGCCTGGCAGTGCTCCCGGTTCTTCAGGAGGAATTCGGCGACCTTGAGGAAGTTCTCCCCCAGGTCCTCGTGGCATACCAATACTACTTCAATCAATTTGCTGTCCTGTGTTGAATCCGCCCGGGGGGTTCCGCCGGGTCGTTTGGTGGGGCGGGCCCAAGGGGCCCGCCCACGTATCGGAATATCAAGAAAGGCCTGCTCGACGGGCTTGCCCTGTCGGGTTGCCTTGTCAGGCCGTCTTGACGGATTGTCCTGTCAGACTATGTCCCGGTGCCGCAGGACCAAAGAGCCACGGTAGTCGCCCCGGAGCTGCTCCCAGAGCTGTATGGCCATGGCCACGCTGCGGTGTTGGCCACCGGTGCAGCCGATGGCGATGGTCAGGTAGGACTTGCCGGCGTTCTGGTAAAGGGGCAAGAGGAAATAGAGCAGGTCGAAGAGCTTGTCCAGGAATTTCTGGGCCTCCGGGAAGGACATCACGTATTCCAGCACCTCCTGGTCCCTGCCGTCCAGATGCCGGTACTTGTCCACGTAGTAGGGGTTGGGCAGGAAGCGCACGTCCAGGATCAGATCCGCCTCGGGCGGGAGCCCGTTCTTGAAGCCGAAGGAGAGCACCTCCACGGAGAGGCTCCTGCGGCCCTCGGCCTCCACGAAGCGTTTCAGCACAAGCTCCCTCAGAAGGGGGGCGGATAGGTTGGAGGTGTCGACTATGAGGTCCGCCTCGGACCTCAAGGGCGCGAGCCGCTCCCGCTCCACGGCGATGGCCGTGACAAGGCCCCCGTCCGGGGCCAGGGGGTGCGCCCTCCTGGTCTCGGAAAAGCGCTTGACCAATATCTGGTCGTCGGCCTCCAGGAAGAGGAGCCTGATCTCGTAGCCCATCTCCCTGGCCTCCTGGAAGACCAGGCCGTGGTGCTGGACCAGATCCGACTCCCTCGCGTCCATGCCCACCGCGAGCCTGATGAAGTCCCCGCTCTCCTTGCGCAGGGCCAACAGCTTCGGGAGGAGAAGCACCGGCAGGTTGTCGATGGCCATGAAGCCGTGGTCCTCCAGGCTCTTGAGCGCGGAGGATTTGCCCGAGCCCGAAAGCCCGGTCACGACTATTATGAGGCCCTCTTTGTTCTGATCGTTCAAGCCTGGCCCCCAATCAGTCGGCCTGGCGGTGGAAGGTGACTAGCTCGATGAGGCCGCCACCAGAGTACCTCAGGAGCCTAAGGGCCCCGTCGGCCTCGTCGATGTAGAGGTGGAAGGGCAGCTCCCCTTCCGTGAACCGCTCCATGGCCTGGTCGCCAGTCATCGTCGCGAGCGGCAGGTCCAGGCTCTTGTGGGAGCCGTCGCCTGGATCCCCGTAGGGCTCCCTGTCCTCGCCGTTCCCGGGCGAGGGCTCGGCGTGGAAGGCCGGGGCCTTTGGCGGGGCCTGCTTGATGTAGTCCTTGATCTTCTCCCTGTGGCGCTTTATCTGCTTCTCCAGCTTGTCCACGACCAGGTCCAGGGAGCTGTACATGTCCTCGGACTCCTGCTCGGCCTTGATCTTGAGGCCGTCGGCCGTGAGGACCACCACGGTGCGGTGCCTGAACTTCTCAACCGTGAAGGTTATGTCCGCGTCCATGACGGAGTCCAGGTACTTTTCCAGCTTGGACAGTTTTTCGATGCTGTAATCGGTAAGCTGCTGCGAGGGTTCCATGTGACGGAATGTCACCGTGTGTTGCATAGATACCTCCGGTTTTTGAGGCAATGAGGCCTGTTTTTGGGCCAATGTGGTCTATTTTAGGCGGTGTGGCCTTTTGTGAGGCTGCTGTGGCCCTGTCAGGGCGAAAGTCGTGTGGTTTTGGTCAAATGCGGGCCTATGGCCGCAAGGCCTTGTCAGGGTGTATGGGGGAATTTCAAGGCAAGGCTGCCCTGTGGCCCCATTGGGGGCTTGTTGGTGTCGCTGGTGTCTTGGGCTGGTCTTGTTGGTGGGCTTGATCCTCTAATCTGCAATATAAATAGAAGAAGTTATATATTTATTTTGCTAAATGTATTAAATTCATATATATAAGTTCCCATCTAGCAAAATTAAAATCCAGTACCTGATATTGATTTTACCAAATGCGGCGGATAAAGAAAAGGCCGGGAGCTAACGGGAGATGCCGGGGTCCTGCGACACCCGCGCCAGGAGCGGGGTTGGGGCCTAGCACCCTTGACCTGGGGATGCCATGGGCTCTCCCTTCGGACCCTGCCCGAGCCCGTAAAGCCCCCATGGCCAAAGTCTTTCAGGTTAAGAGGCCCTTCCTGCCATAGCGTGCCGTGACAAGTCGTACCCTGCCGTATCTTTTCGTATCCTTTCGTAGCCTGCCATAGCATGGTAACCCGCAAGGGCTCCAGGCGCATCCCCCAGGGGAGATGGCGCCCAAGGCGAACCCACCGCACCTTAGGCCAGTCCGTGGGATGCCAGAAGGCATGCAAATGTTCGGGCCCAAGGGCCCAATCCGGGCAAGGAATCCTTACTGGGTGCCGACGGATGACCCAGGACATGGCCGGTACATGGCCGATATTATGGGTCGTGCATGGCTCGTACATGGCTCGTACATGGCTCGCACATGGCTCGCGACATGGCTTCAGGAATTGACAAAATGCAAGCAATGCATTATCATTAACGGTAGGTCATACCCGTCCGGGCATTGGCGGCCCTATCGCCGCTTAGAGACCCGGGTGCTTTTTAGGTGGCAAAATGGTTATCTTTGATCTGATCTGCCACAACAACCACGGTTTCGAGGGTTGGTTCAAGGATCTCCCAGATTTGGAGGAACAGCTTGGGGCCGGGCTACTGTCCTGCCCCGTCTGCGGCGACACAGACATAAGCCGCAGGCCGTCTACCTTCGGGATAGGAAAATCCAAGGCCGTGTCCGACAGGCCGGTACCCCAAGAGGGGGGCCAGCCCATCGACATGGGGGCCTTGGCCGAGGCCAAGAGGGCGGAGCTCTACGGCCGTCTTGAGACCCTGAGCGACATGCTCAGGGAGGATTTCACGGATGTTGGGGCCGAGTTCACGACCGAGGCCCTGAAGATGCACTACGGCGCCTCGCCGAAGCGCAACATCAGGGGCATGTCCACCGAGCGGGAGGAGAGCATCCTGAAAAACGAGGGGATCGAGTTCTTCAAGGTCCCCATGCTCGTGCGGAAGAGCCCGGCCGCCTCCTGACGGCCAAGCCCTTCGGTCCCTTAGGTTGTTGTAGACATATATTCGTTTGGCCCTTGCGGGGCTCGCGCCCCTCAGGGGCCTTTTTTTGGTCCAGGGCCGGAACAAGGGCCTTTCCGGCCCCTTTGGCCCCTTGGGCCAAAGGCTTTCCGGGCCCTCGCAAAAGGCCAAAAAAAGGCCTATAATCAATCAGCTGTGGCCTTGGTGGCGTTCGCGCTGGAGAATCCCGTGGCGGGGTGCGCCAGGCACCGCCCGACACTCGCCAAAACCAAAAGCAAAAGCAAGGGAAAGGGCGCGGGACGCATTTTGGCCTGCGCCTACACACTTGCGCCCCCGCCCGCCCGGCGGCAAGCCGGGCCGGCGGGGCGCATCGGGACATACATGGACAATTCAGACGATCCCCGCCCAGGCTCTCTCGACAAAGACCCGGACAGGGCCGAACTCCAGCTCAGGCTCAGGGAGTGCCAGTCGCTGTTAAGGGCCTCGGGGCTCAAGAAGCTCGACTTCCTGGGTTCGCTGCGGCACCTTATGACGGCGGTAGGCTCGATCCTAAGCCGCGGCTGGACCGCCGGGGACATGGACGAGGTGGTGAGGGCCTTCATCGTGCGGCTGGGCGAGGAGGAGATCACCCCCGCTTTCCTGGACGAGTTCGCCGACAAGATATCCGGCCACCTGGAGGTTAGCGGCATCCCGGGGAGGGCCGGCGAAACAGGCTCCGGCGCCTTTTCCGAGGAGGGCTTCATGCGTTTCCTGGAGGAGGCTGCCAGCCTCAAGGGCTCGCGCTACGTGGAGGATGCCACCAACCTCGAGAGGATGGTGAAGGGGAACGTCTCCGTGCACGTTTTCATGCCCCTTTTGAGTAGCCTGTTGTTACGGATAGTTGGCGACCAGAGGCACGAGCGCCAGGAGCTCTCTTCGAAGCTTTCGGCCATAATCCGTTCCCTTTTGAACGTCGAGAGGCAGTTTAGGGACTTTTTGGACAAGAGCATGGGCTTCATTGGGGATGACAACCAGGGTTTCTCCAGGAACCTGACCATCCACCTTGAGCAGATCCAGGACGCGGTGGCGGTCTCAAGCCCGGAGGAACACGAACGGCTCCTAAACATCATCTCCGAGGAGGTGGGCCTCATCTCCGACACCATCCGCCAGAAGTCAGAAGATGACGACAAGTTCCTCTCAGTCCTCTCGACCGAGCGTTCCAACCTAAAGTCAAACCTTGCCGACGTAACCCGCGACTACAGCAATTTCGTGAGGCACAGCAACCAGCTCCTAAACGAGCTTAAGGTCATCAAGGCGGTGGCCCTAAGGGACGCCTTGACCGGTGTCTACAACCGCAGGGCCTACGACGAGCAGCTCTTTGTAACGCTCATCAACTACAAGGCCGGTAAGCTCTCCAACTTCGGGATGATACTCTTCGACATAGATTTCTTCCGGGACGTGAACAACAAGCACGGGCATCAGGCTGGGGACGCGATACTGGTGGGGCTCACGAAACTCTTGATTGGGACCTTGCGCTCGGATGACTTCATCTTCCGCTACGGGGGAGACGAGTTCGTAGTCCTCTTGCCCAACGCCGACCTTGAAGCGGGCTCCAAGGTCGCCGAGAAGCTGAGGGCCGCGGTGGAGCGGCACCGCTTCCCTTTGTCCAAGAACAGCACCGAGACCATCCCGGTTACCATCAGCGTGGGCGTTGCCGAGGCCAAGCAGGGCGATACCAGCGAGACCATATTCTCAAGGGCTGACCAGGCCCTCTACGTATCCAAGCAGGGCGGCCGTAACAGGGTCTCCGCCGCGACCAAGGCAGGGGCCAAGACCTTGACCAAGCCCGCAGGGAAGCAGGCCGCCAAGCATGCGGCCAAGCCCGCGACCAAACCCCTTCCGCCCAACTAGGGCCAGGCCTTGCCGCGAAAGAAGACGTTCCCCCTTAATGCGTCCAGGAACGCCCGCAAGATACCCTTGATATCCCCGCAAT
>JAITKK010000073.1 GCA_031278475.1 Deltaproteobacteria bacterium | reverse complement strand
ATCCTGGAAGTGGAAAAGGGCCAACAGAAGAGATAGCCCCCCACCTCTCCTATGTGGAAGTTGGCTTGCGGGGTCTACCCCGCAAGGCGCTACATTTTTGGCTTGCGAAGGCAAGCTGCCCCCCTATACCCACATTTGCCGTGCCCGTGTGCTATGCTTGCCTCGGCTCGGTGCCTTCCATCCAACCATTTGGCACAGTAGCTCTGCGGGTGTCCAGCGTTTTCCGGCTGGCTCCTGCGGGTTCCCACCCAAGGGCCTTATGTTGAGACATGCGCGGCAAGCCTGAGCCGTGCCGGATGCCAGCTCTCCGGGTCATGACCCTCTCCATAGAGGGGGCGCGTAAGGACAGGCTTTTGCCCAGCACCCCTATCGAAACCCCTGGTAAGTAATGGCTGGCTCGGTCAGGCTAGCATGCTTTCACTGTGCGGCCGAGTCGCTTTTTGCCTGTGCCGAGCCCCCAGAGGCTGGCTTTGCGGTTAAAGCTCCCGAGAGGAATCCCAAATGGCAGGACCGAATATACTTCTATGGATAGCCCCAATCGATGCCAACATAGGTCGTATGGCCCGGTAACGGCCTTCGCGGGAGGTCCCAATGGGCAGTACAGTGCCAATCCATTGTATTGGACTAGGAAAATCTGAATGTTGAAAAAGAGGAATTACCGTATTATTTTAGGGCAGAAGTTGATTTATTATCATCCGCCACCCCATTATTAGAGCTGCCTAGTTTACATCACTTCATATTCGAAAGTTCATAGGATTTCGGAAAAATTCAAAGCATGACATGTGGGATTTGTGTATATAATGGTTACATAGAAAAAAATTCCGACATTGCAACAGCGTACGAAAAGGTGACAATCCATCAACCGAGCGGAAGATAAAGCCAACATTTTCTGGAAGAGAACTCAAAAAATATCACGACAGAGTGAACAAACCCTTATTCTGCTAGAATGTCGTGAACCTTTCTATTTGAGAATTGGGCATAGGTGATAGGGATCAACGTTGGAAAATGTCATGTGGTCGAAGAGCTTAAAAATGAGTCAGAAACTCAACCTCGAACCTAATGAGTTGCCTTAATATGGTTAAATTCAAGAACAGCATCTAAACCCCGCATAGGTATTTGCGAGGTGCATTACACTTAGGTGTAATCTAGTTCGAATAGGAATTCAGCCTGAAAGACCTTGTAAAATATTTGGGTTACCAAACAAGCATCCTCAGCAAATACTTCAAACAATTTTAATCTCTAGTCATACTCCATTTAGTAGTCATATTTGACAATTCAACCTGACAAAAAACGCCCTTTTGCGCTTGATTCTCACGATCCAAACATTGATACGAGAAATTACTACTTTATAGAAACAGTCAAAGAATAATTGTTCAATCGGTTGCGGTCGCATGGATGAAAGGAGAGCGCAGTAATAAAAGAAAAAAACTTGTTTAATAAAATATGCCTTAAAATCAAGATGTTATTATCATTTTTTTCAATATCAGCGATTTTTACCGAAGTACTTGGAGCTGGTATTCATTTTCAGCTCCTGTTGGCCAAACATGTAATTTAAACTTCATCTTTGGCTAAAGTTATAAGCCTGTTTAGCCATTAATTGCATGACTGCGGTTTTTTGAACAAACATTTCTACTTTGCACCTCGCACTTTCGTAAAATGTTGGTACCTGCGCTCGTCAGAGATGATCTTCTTCTAATCATAGCTGCTGTTTAACAGTCTTATCGTTTATCTCCTGAAGGTGCGGTTATTACAAGAGTTCACCAAATCATGACGTACGATAAAAATCAAATTAAAATACCCAGTCAATGCATTAGAACTGTACGTTAAAAATTGTGGGATGAAAATGACATAAAAATCCCTAAAAATTGCGAAAAGTGGCTAAAGGTCAAATTCCCCCCATTATGGTGCTCTCTATTTGCCAACATGATCCTTTTTCCCCCTTGTGGGTTGGAATATCCACCAAAACCATAAAAGCTATATACACAATTCTTCCATTTCGGCGTAACATATCTAAATATAAATTCAATATGATTTATATGATATCTTATACTGTAATATTCATCGTAGTATATATTTTATTTATTACTCTATATAGTATTCCTTCCTCTCACCTATGCGAGCATCCGGTAAAGCACTAAAAAGGCAGCTACAGCCGTGCGGCCCTAGGAACGCCAAACGACATACCCTTAGCGACGTACCCCAAGCGACCTACCCCTAGCGACCAACCCATAGACCTCAATACGAATGAGCAAAGCGGGCCTTCAACTCTATTCCTGTAGGTCTGCAACAAGCGCAATGTTCCGCCCTTATTCCCATCCCCAAGGACAAATAAAAAATTTTGTTTGATTATGAGGATTTTTTCGCATGAATATAGCGAATTTTATAAAACTATTCGACATAATATCGAACAAATTTGTTAACACGTCAACATAGAATCGAAAGAATCGCCTGAAACAAGCCGTTTTTGCCGATATTAGAAAAATAATCCCTTTTGTAAAAAAAAACTATTGCTATTTTGGATGGATCTTATTATCTTCTTGTTCATGGGCCAAGTGGGCATTTTTGGCCCGATTGGGCCATGAGCCGGATAATCGTTTAGGGCGCAACACATGGTTCGCCAATAAAAGGGTAAGCCGTTCATAGTTTCTTATGGTTTCTTATGGCCTCTTTTGGTCTTTGTATCCATGAGGCCCCAAACAAGCTGCCCTCCAACGGCTCGCGGTTTCGCCCCGGCTGTTTGCCATATAGCTCTACCAAGCCTTGGGCTTGCGCCTAAATGCCCAATGGCAAGAGACCTAATTCCCGCTGTATTTTTATATCTTTTAGCTTATACCGTATGGAGGTTTATTATATAAATTTAGTTTAAATTTATATGCTATTTTTGTAAAGTATGCTTATAATTCAAAATCAACCAATTATGGCTATATGATATTTTAAATAGCATATACTAAAGACCTCCAATATTTTCCAAACGCATCCAAAACTCCCGCCGAAAGCGGGATGCCGACTAACATGCCAACGCTTGCTTTTTTTAAGCGTGACCTAATCAGAAAGGTTTAAAAAAATCATGAGCAGACCTATCAAGACCACGGCCGCATTGATCATAGACATAGAAAATCTGATCGGCGGCTTCAACAAGGAGAACGGGCTTGAAGGCGAGGCTGTGGATACCATCAGGCAACAGATAATCCAAAACTTCGACATCGGCCCGGTCTGCAAGGCCGTGCAGGATTTGTATGGATCCTTGTTTTTCCGCATTTCCATAGGGGACATATTCTTCTCCTGCAAACGCACTGGTAACCTTGATCTGATCAACCAGATCAAAAGGAACTTCCACCTTAACCTAATCGACATCCACGACGTGTGCAACTTCCAGAATGTCAAGAACCATTCAGACTTCGTCGTTTATACCGAGACACTTGATCTTGCCTACAGGGAGGAATCCATCGACTCCTTTGCCATTGTCTCCATGGACAAAGGTTTCATCCCCATGTACATCAAGCTTAAACAGCTGGGCAAGAGCGTAACCGTCGTGGGCATGTCCAAGAGCATGACCCCTGAGTACCCCAAAGGGATCGTTGACCACGTCCTATACATCGACGAGCTTATTGAGTCCTTCATAAGGATTCCCTACGACATGCCAGACAACCGTGCCACAAACGCAAATGCCAATTCTTTGCACCTCACCGTGGTTGGGACGGACAAGCCAACAAGCTCTTCCATCATAAGCACAAGCCAGGACGATTTTGGAAACGATGGCATATCCGACGAACCCGATTGTGGCGACGTTGGGCCTTATTTCATCGAGTGCGGCTCCCAAGGGGAATCGGATGAGCCCAAACCCGACAAACGCTTCGTGATACCCCCTGGCGAACTCCCCTCTTGGGTCACATTGGAGAACTACCTGACTGCCGACAAGATGGTCAAGGCCGTGGAGAACATCCTGCGGGTCCCCGTCCTGTCTAGGGATCAGAACGCCTGCATCTGCCATATGCTTGAATCCATCTTCAAGGAGGCCACCTCCACTGGCGGGAGCATCAAGATGCTCCAGCTAAGCGACAAGATAACCCAGAAAATCCTTGAAGGCGAGGAGGCCATAACCCCCCTCGATTTCCAGGAATACACCCAGCCGAACAAGAGCCTCGAAGGCCTCATCGACTCCGTTGTCTACAAGGTCGTCCGCACACTCTACATGAACGATGTCTTCACCAAGCTCCCCTACGACAACAAAAACGCCCGGGACGCGACCTTCACCTCGTTTAGGGAAGCAAGGCCTGACCTTTTGGCCCGTCTTTATGCCGCCTATTTCGGGATAATCAGGTACCAGGACGAGGAAAGGTTCGCCCTTGTCCCCGAGACCTTGGTAATGGCTTTCTACGCCTACCCCACCGAGGATGCCAGAAACGAGATGAACAGGTTCGTCGAGAAGTACTACACCTATCGGAAATTCTACAAGGAGCAAGCCAACAGGGCCCGTGCCGCCAATACCCTGAACTAGGCGCGAACCCTGGCATTCCCAAAGAGCGGGGGGCCTCGGCCCCCCGCTCTTTTTGCATCCCTTTGGCCATGCCTCGGGCTTTTTCGCACATTCAGCCCATCGGGGCGCGTTGCGCCCCATGGCCGCCCCCTCATGGCCTTGGCAATCCTAGCATGCCCCTGCCATGCCCCTAACAGGCCCCTGCCCCTCCCTAACAGACTCCCCGTGTGCCTATTCCAGGGGAGCGCCCCCCTTTTTTTATTCCTTGGCCTTGCCTGTTTTCAGAGGTTAGCCCTTTACACTCCCCACTCCATGCGATAAACTGCCTAGTGGGCCCAAAACCGCGTCATACGCTCCTTTGAGCCTGGTTTTTCGCAATCCCTAACAACATGCATTGCAAATAACGCTTGAATCCGCCTGGGCCTAATTGAGCCTGGCAATGCCCGCATTGAAGGGCATCATACCCACCATGCCCCTTACCCCCTTCCCGCCCGTCACCCTGGTAACCACCAACGAGGAATCCAAGGCCTTGGACAAGCTCGCGATCCAGGGATACGGCATGCCGGGGATCCTGCTCATGGAGAACGCGGCAAGGTCCATATTCAGGGAGGCCCTTGCCTTCTTCCCAGGCCTCAGGGATGGCCCCAAGAAGATAAGCATCCTGTGCGGCCCTGGCCAGAACGGGGGCGACGGCTGGGCGATAGCCAGGCTCTTCCACAACATGGGCCATGAGGTGGCCTGCTTTTTGGCCGCGGGGCCAGGGGCCAAGCCCAAGGGCTCCGCCCTTACGAACATGGATATTGCGGGGGCTTTGGGCATACCCATAACGGGCATCCCGGAGGGGGCGTCCAAGCTCCCGGTGCTTAAGGGCTGCTACCTGCTGGTGGATGCCCTCTTCGGCACGGGGCTCTCCAAGCCGCTGACAGGCGCCGCCCTGCGGCTTGTGAGGCACGCGAACGCCTCCAGGGGGGATTTCCGGACACTCGCGGTGGATCTCCCCTCCGGGCTCTCGGGCGACACGGGGGAGGCCCTGGGGCCTGTCATCCCTGCCGACCTCACCGTGTCCCTGGGCACCCTCAAAAGGGGTTTTTTCCAAAACGAGGGACCAAGGCTTTGCGGCACCCTTGCCCTTGGGGACATCGGGCTCAGCCCGGGCATGTACGCGTCCCTTTCCCCGAAGGGGACCCTCTGCGACGCCAGGGAGGCCCGAAAACTCCTCCCGGCAAGGCCTAAGGACGGCCACAAGGGCAGCTTCGGGCACGCCGTGGTCTGCGGGGGCTCGCTTGGCAAATCCGGGGCCCTGGTCCTTGCGGCCCTGGGCGCCATCAGGGCCGGGGCGGGCCTTGTGACCGCAGCCCACCCCGCCTGCCTCTCTGACGTGGTCCAGACCAAGCTCACCTCGGCCATGACCCTCCCGCTATCCTGCGGCGGGCCGGATACCCACCCCCCTTCGGCGAAAGCCGGCCCCAAGGCCAGGCACGACGGGCAAGGAGAGCTCCAAGCGGCCGCCGCGGACGAGCTATTGGCCTTTATCCCTGGGAAGGCGGCGCTCGCCCTGGGCCCAGGGCTGGGCCTCTCGGACGCCACCAAGGCCTTCACGCTGAAGGTGGCCGCAAAGGCCGGGCTCCCCCTGGTGCTGGACGCTGACGCGCTCACCCACCTGGCCGGCTCCCTTGAGGCAATCCACAAGAGGAAGCGGCCCACCATCCTGACCCCACACCCGGGCGAGGCGGCGAGGCTCCTGGGTTGCGGGATCCCCGACATCCAGGCCGACCGGATAGGGATGGCCAAGGGGCTCTCGATGAAGACCGGGGCCGTTGTCATCCTCAAGGGCAGCTTCTCCGTGGTGGCCGACCCCTCGGGCGATTTTTCCATCAACCCCACGGGCGGGAGTATCCTGGCTGCCGGGGGCTCGGGGGATCTTCTTACCGGGCTGCTTTGCGGCATCCTCGCGACAGGGGCGAAGCCCTTCGACGCGGCGAGGCTCGCAGCCTGGGCCCACGGCCGCGCGGCGGACCTTGCGGCCGCGGCCTTGGGCCCCTACGGGGTGTCCCCTGCCGAGATCCAGCCGTTCCTTACCAAGGTCTGGGCCGAGCTTGAAGGCGCCGTGGCGGCACCCCTGGCTTTATGATAGTAATGGTGGTAATTAATTAGCTCGGCGTCTCCCAAGGGCCCATAGCGGCCCATAAACGTCCCATAACGGCCCATAAGCGTCCCATAACGGCCCACAGCGGCCCACAGCGGCCCACAGCGGCCCATAAGCTGCCCATAGCGGCCCAAAAGCTGCCCATAGCGGCCCATAAGCTGCCATAACCTGCCATAATGGCGTGGCCTATAACCCCAAAGACAACAACAGCCAATACACAAGGAAGCACTGCAAAGGCCAATATGCGTAAAAAGCTTGGAACGATTATCGTAATAGTGATACTGGCGGTGATAGCGCTCTTAATCTTCCGGCCCTTCTCGGGCCGGGACCAGGCCTCCTCCTATAGGACCCAGAGGGCCACCATGGGACAGCTGAGGATAGCCGTCTCGGCCACGGGCACCCTGAACCCGGTGAGCGTGGTGAGCGTGGGCACCCAGATATCGGGGACCATCCAGGAGATCCTTGTCGACTACAACGACGAGGTCAAGGCAGGGGATCTGCTGCTGGTGCTTGACGATCAGCTCTTCCTCGCGAAGGTGCGCATGGCGAGGGCCAACCTCGCCTCCTCCGAGGCCCAGATGAGGCTGGCCCAGGTGAAATACGAACGCCAGAACAAGCTCTTCGCGGCCAAGTCCTCCCCCCAGGAGGAGCTGGACACCGCGTCCGCCAACCTTGAGATAGCCAAGGCCCAGGTGGCGCAGCAGGAGGCGACCCTTGCCCAGGAGGAGTACAACCTCAACAACACGAAGATAGTCTCCCCGGTCGACGGGGTGGTGCTCGACAAGGCCGTGGACGTGGGGCAGACGGTGGCCGCGAGCTTCCAGACACCCACCCTGATAAACATAGCCCAGGACCTCTCCAAGATGCAGATAAACGCAAGCTTCGCCGAGGCCGACATCGGCAGGCTCGTCCCCGGGCTCGAGGTGTCCTTCACGGTCGACGCCTACCCGGGCATGAACTTCCAGGGGAGGGTCCGCCAGATACGCCTTAACCCTACCGTCACCTCCAACGTGGTCACCTACGACGTGGTGGTGGACGTGGACAACCCCGACCTGTCGCTTCTCCCGGGGATGACCGCCTACGTGGACATAGAGCTCTACCGGGAGGACAACGCCCTCTTGATACCCAACACCGCCCTTAACTTCCGCCCCGAGGGCGTGCCCGCGGATCCCGCGGCGCTCGCCCCGCCCGAGGGTGGCGGCCCCCCCGCCGGGGGCGGGGCCCCCGGCGGGGGGGAGGATGGCCCCGGGGAGGGGGAACTTCCCTCTGAGCATGCCGATCATGCCGACGGGGCCCAGGAAGCGGCTTCCAAGGCCGGAGCCGCCTACTCCATCCCGTCCAAGGACGACCCGCCCACCAAGGGCAAGGTCTACGTCCTGGAAAAGGACGACAAGGCCAGGCAAGTCGAGCTGCTCCTGGGCGCGACCGACCAGCGCTACACCGTGGTGAAGGGCGGCGACCTCAAGGCAGGCGACCAGGTCATAATAAACGACGCCAGGACCCAGGACTCCCAGGGCACGCTCTTCTCCACGGCCCGCCCGGGCGGCGGCCCGGGCCGCAGGTTCTAAGGTGGCCGCGTTGCCTGGGGAAGGCATGACCGAGGCCGCCAGGGCCCCTGAGGCGCCGAGCCCGGTAGATAAAACCCCCGGTTCCGAGCCCAGGCTCGTAATCGAGACGAGGGATCTGAAAAAGTCCTACATCACGGGCGCGGGGGATTTCGAGGTGCTCCACGGGGTGGATTTCCGCCTGAGGCAGGGGGAGTTCGTCTCCATCATGGGGCCGTCTGGGTCGGGCAAGTCCACCTTCATGAACATCCTCGGCTGCCTGGACACCCCCACCTCGGGTGTCTACGAGCTCTTGGGCGACGACGTCTCGAAACTGAGCCAGAACGAGCTCGCCGCCAAGCGCAACGTGTACCTGGGCTTCGTCTTCCAGGGCTTCAACCTGCTCCCCAAGGCGGATCTTATGGAAAACGTGGCCCTTCCGTTGCTCTATGCGAGGGTGGGGGCGGAAGAGAGGCGGGAGAGGTCCCTCGAGCAGCTGGACAAGGTGGGGCTCAAGGCCTGGGCGCACCACAGGCCCAGCCAGGTGTCGGGTGGCCAGCAACAGAGGGCGGCCATCGCCAGGGCCCTGGTTGGGAGGCCCAGCCTGGTCCTCGCGGACGAGCCCACCGGTAACCTTGACAGCCAGACCTCGGACGAGATCATGGCCCTATTCACGAAGCTAAACGACGACGGGCTCACCCTGGTGGTGGTGACCCACGAGCCCGACGTCGCCGCCTGCGCCAAGCGCCTGGTCCGTTTCCTGGACGGGAGGCTGGTGGAGGATGGCCCGGTCACCAACAGGAGGAAACCCTAGGATATGTTGTTCTCCATGCTCTGGGAGGCGGTCCGCGCCATGGGCGCGAACCGCATGCGTACCTCCCTCACCATGCTCGGGATAATCATAGGGGTGGGCGCCGTCGTGCTGATGCTGGCCGTGGGCGAGGGCACCAGGGTGACCATCAAGAAGCAGGTGGACGCCATGGGCACCAACATCTTCATAGTGCTCGCCGGCTTCCAGAACACCGGTGGGGCCAGGACCGGCTCGGGCAGCAGCCCGAGGCTAAAGGCCGAGGACGGCGAGGCCCTCCTGAGCATAGACGGGGTCGAGGCCGAAAGCCCCGTCTCCAACTCCAATTTGCAGATAGTGGCGGGCGGCCAGAACTGGAACACCATGGTCATGGGCGTGAACGAGGAGTACCTGACGGTCAGATCCTGGGAGGTGGAGTACGGCAGGCCCATGGACGCCCTGGACGTGCAGTCCTCGGCTAGGCTCATCTGGCTGGGGAAATCCACAGCGAAGGAGCTCTTCGGAAGCTCCGATCCCCTTGGGGTGACCATAAGGGTTGGGACCGTCCCCTTCACGGTCACAGGCATCCTCGCAGCCAAGGGCCAGAGCCTTGACGGCCGCGACCAGGACGACACCGCCATCATCCCCATGTCCACCTTCTCCCGCTTCCTCCAGGGCACCCACTTCCAAGGCCAGGTGCGCATGATCATGGTCAAAGGCAAGGACGGCTACGACATGGACATCGTCCAGGAGGACATGCGCGCCCTCCTGAGGGAGCGCCACCACATAACCGACCCGGAGCAGGAAGACGACTTCTTCATCAACAACCTATCTGCCGTGATGGAGTCGGCCGAGGAGACGGCAAGGGCCATGACCCTGCTTCTGGGGGCCATCGCCTCGGTGTCCTTGGCGGTTGGCGGGATAGGCATCATGAACATCATGCTGGTCTCGGTCACCGAGAGGACCAGGGAGATAGGCATAAGGCTCGCCATAGGCGCAAGGAAAAAGGACATCCTCACCCAGTTCATCCTCGAGGCCATGCTGGTATCGGTCACAGGAGGGCTCCTGGGGCTTGGCATGGGCGCCTTGGGCGCCTACCTTGTATCCTACTTCTGGCACATAAGCGTGTATGTCACCGTGTTCTCGGTCTCCCTGTCCTTTACGGTATCCCTCCTGACAGGCCTCTTCTTCGGCCTCTACCCCGCTTGGAAGGCCGCAGGCCAGAACCCCATAGAGGCGCTCAGGTACCAGTGAGCCCTCATTGGCCCACCCTCGCGGCCAAGAGCCATAAGCACCTGATCACTACCCCCCTTTGCCAAAGCGATGCCGCAATGATGCCCTTTTTGGCTTGTCAGGAAGCCCTTTAGGGGAATTTTGGGTTATGCGGGATTTAGGGGATTTCGTGGGTATGCTGGATTAAGGGGAATTAGGGGATTTTAGGGATTAATGTGTGCGCATTGGGTCAAAACTATATGTTAGCTACAGGTTAACTACAGGCTAACTAAAGCCCCATTTTTGCGCATGCCATTTTTTGGGTATTCCAACAAAACCCTCATGATAGGCCCTATAGCCTTTCGCGAACGTGATCATGGAAGTTTATCTTGTCGGTGCCCCTGGCACCCTTCCGGGGGGCCCTCCCACGACTGGTGGCCCCCCTTGCGGGGGGCCACCCCGGGAAAAACAAACTTTCATCATAAATTGCAAAAAGTGTTTTACCCATTTCAAAGGCGTGGCTGGACAGTTGTCAAGAACACCCTTTGATTTAGAGATAGTCATGTAAATTATAAATCTGGTAATTTTGATTCACGCTCTAAATTAAGTCTTTCTTGTTCTTTTTCGTAGGGAGTTAATACTTGATCTGTATTAAGTAAATATTGATATCTATGCTTAATAGAAACTGATTTTAAAGTATACTCTGTAACAGATTTATGATGCGCTTCATACCTAAAGTCATAAGATACATAAGTACCACAACTTGGGGATGGTTGAACTGGTAATTCAAAATGTCTAGGTGGCACATAGTCCTCACTATAATATGGTGAAATTATACGGAAAGTAGCTATAGCCTTACTTAAATTAGGACATATTTCTTTACTTGCAAAATTGTTTGATACATCGAAGAACAGATTATCTTCAATAGATCGTTTTAACTTATCTTCATTCCATTTATAAATATTAGGAATATTATATTTATTTATTAAATAAGAAATAAAAGTATCCTTAGTTGGACCAGCATTTTCATTATATCGGTGTTTTCTAACAATTGCCCAAACTCCAACACCTTCATAATACAAAACTGCTATATAATCGCTTTGCTTTGCACATCCTTGCTCACATGCTAGATATGCTGCAAAACCTTTGTTTTTAGGATTTTCATTTTCAGTTTCATAACCTTTATCATTAAAAAAATGTTGCACAGAAAACTCATTAAGCCCAAAAAACTTATATTTAGGATTAATTTTATTTATTGCTGATATCGCTTCTTCTTTAGTCATTCCAAATTGAATACCAGCAACAGAAAATTTTGAAGAGCTCTCATCTGTATTTTTCGATTGTGTTGGTGTTGTCTCAGATGTTGAAACTCCATTTTCAGTGTCGGCACTTGAACTTGAACTTCCTATAATGGTTGTTAACAGAAAAAAAGTTATTATGAATAAAATAACAAAATATAAAATATGATCTATCTCTTTAGATGACTTAAGAGAAATAATACAATCTTTCATAATTAAATCACCTCAATATCAATTAATTTATTTGAACATTGCTATCCCAAAAGCGAGTATTCTTGCTCATCTGTATAAAATGATATTGTTGACAAATCCATTTGACCGTAAACTGCTTCAGGCATAAGCGATCCCCCCACCTACATTAAACCAGTTATCGGGATTTTTTATTCCGAGTACGCTTGTATTGACTAGAGTCCGGTGGCCAAACTGCTTATGCAGCGACAAAGGCAAAGGAACAGCATTTTGGAGCGGAACGTGATAATTTTCACATTCAAATCGTGAAGGAACCATTAACGTGTAATGGCTGGCACATTTTTTTACAAACAAAAAAATTCCCCTCACCACGTGTTCAGGTCGATTTTGAAGGTTGTGCTTTAGAAAAACCGGGACAGAGCCTTAGCCTTGGCCTCAGTAT
>JAITKK010000012.1 GCA_031278475.1 Deltaproteobacteria bacterium | reverse complement strand
GACGGGGACGCCTTCAAGTGGGCGCCGCTGGGGAAATGAATATGGCATCGCTCAGGATAGCCCTGGGGGCGGATCACGCCGGGGCCGCCTACAAGACCCTTCTCATCCAGGATGCCAATGCCTTCGGGCACGAGACCATCGACCACGGCGTGGCACCCGGGACCGAGAGGTCCGAGTACCCGCTGGTCGCGGCGGAGGTGGCGGCAGCCGTCGCCAGGAAGAAGGCGGATTTCGGGATACTCATATGCGGCACCGGCATCGGCATGGCCATAGCCGCGAACAAGGTCCAGGGCATCAGGGCCGCCAACTGCGGGAACGAGCTATCCGCGACCTACGCGAGATCCCACAACGACGCGAACGTGCTTACCATGGGCGCGAGGATCATAGGCTCCGATCTGGCGCTCGCCATCGCGAGGGCCTTCCTCAAGGAGCCCTTCCAGGGCGGCCGCCACCTCGAGCGCCTGGGGCTGATACCCGGGGCCTTGGGATCCTGACATCCCCTTGGGTTTTGGAAGGTATCGCCCCAACCGCCCCAACCGCGCCAACAAGTTCCCGCGGCCATAAGGCCTGATGCCCCGTCAGCGCGCTTGCGAGTCTTTGCCATGACAACATGGCGCGGTGGCTGCCTGAAACCGGGCGCGGCAATTTCATGACATTTCGGCCCATAAACCCTAAAACCCATCGACGCGTCGATTGCGCCCCGCGACTTTTCACATACCCGAAGCCAATATAATCGGAAAACAGCCCGTACGACAAAAGGCCCGGACATAACACGGAACATAATACGAATATAATTGACGCGATAATGGATTGACACCTATCCGGGGATAAGACACCGCGCCTTCGCGCCTCGCGCCCGGCGGGCGCGAGGGCTTTGCCCTTTTGCGAAATTTGCCTTTTTTGGGATTGCCATGCCTGCAGATCATAACGAACACCATCTTGACCCCCGGCTGGAGGCCGTGCTCAAAAAGGAGATATCCCGCCAGCGCGACAAGCTGGAGATGATAGCCTCCGAGAACTTCGTGTCCCCCCAGGTGCTCCGGATAGCGGCCTCCGTATTCACCAACAAGTACGCCGAGGGCTACCCCGAGATGCGCTACTACGGGGGCTGCGAGTATGCCGACGAGCTGGAGCAGCTCACCCGGCACAGGGCCAGGAAGCTCTTCTCGGCCGAGCACGCGAACGTCCAGCCCCACTGCGGGTCCACCGCCAACATGGCGGCCTACCTCGCCCTCGCGAAGCCAGGCGACACGATCCTCGGCATGAGCCTGTCCCACGGCGGCCACCTGACCCACGGCGCCTCGCCGAGCTTTTCCGGCCGTTTCTACAACGGCGTCTCCTACGGCGTCAGGGAGGACACGGAACTCATAGACTACGACCAGGTCATGGCCCTGGCAGACGAACACAGGCCCAGGATAATCGTTGCCGGGGCATCCTCTTACCCGAGGATAGTGGATTTCGAGAAATTCAGGCTGGCGGCCGACCGGGCCGGGGCCTACCTGGTGGTGGACATGGCCCACTTCGCGGGGCTGGTGGCTGCCGGGCTCTACCCGTCGCCGCTCCCCCATTCCGACATAGTGACCTCCACCACCCACAAGACGCTAAGGGGCCCCAGGGGCGGGCTGATACTATCCAAGCAGCTCCACGCCAAGGCCGTGGACGAGGCCGTGTTCCCGGGCGTTCAGGGCGGCCCCCTGATGCACATAATAGCCGCCAAGGCCCAGGCGCTCGCCGAGGCCCTGGAGCCTGACTTCATAGACTACCAGCGGCAGATACTCAAGAACACCGCGAGGCTCGCGACCCACCTGATGGACGCCGGATACCGCCTGGTCTCCGGGGGGACGGACACCCACCTTGTGCTCGTCGACCTAAGGCCCAAGGGCATAAGCGGCCAGGCCGCGGAGACTGCCCTGGGCAAGGCCGGCATCACCGCCAACAAGAACGTGGTCCCCTTCGACAAGACCCGCCACCAGGTTACCTCGGGGCTGAGGCTGGGAACGGCGGCGCTTACCACCCGGGGGCTCGTGGAATCCGATATCGACCAGGTAGCCGACTTCGTGGTCAGCGCCCTGAGGAGCGTCTCCGACGACCAGGCCTTGGCCAGGATCTTCGACATGGTGAGGGCCTTCCTCGCGCGCTTCCCGCTCTACCCGGGGATCGACTTCTAGCCCCGGGTGGCGGCAAAGGCACCCGAAGGACGCTTTGGTGACGCCATGGAGAGCAAAGGGGTCCTCTTCGACCACGACCGCAGGGCCAGGATTGGCCTTCCCGAGGCCGTCTTCTCCGAGAAGAAGCCCTGGAAGGTCCTCCTTGAACTCCTTTCCCGCTTCAGGGGCGACACCCCCGAGAAAGTGCTCTTCACCCGCCTGTCGCCCGAGAGCTGGGACCTTGTCCCGGACGAGATAAAATCCCGCTACGACTACGACCCGTTGTCCCGCACGGCCTTCGCCGAGCCCCTCGCGAGGCGCGACCAGCGCCTGGGCTGCGCCCTGGTATCCGCGGGCTCCGCGGACTCGCCCGTGGTCTGGGAGGCCGCCCGCACGCTCGACTACCTGGGCTTCCGCCGCGAGGTTTTCGAGGACTCGGGCGTCGCCGGGCTATGGCGCCTTTCCGACGCCCTCGAAAGGATTAACGCCCACGACATAATAATAGTGGTGGCGGGGTTGGACGCAGCCCTCGCCTCGGTCCTGGGCGGGCTCACCCCGAGGCCCGTCATAGCCGTGCCCACCTCCGTGGGCTACGGGCTCGCGAGGGGAGGGGAGTCCGCCCTGGCGTCCATGCTGCTCTCCTGCTCGCCCGGCGTGACCGTCGTGAACATAGACAACGGCTACGGCGCCGCCTGCGCCGCCGCAAGGATCCTTAACCTCTTAGAGCTGAGGCTCGCGGGGGAAAGCCCCGCAAGCCCCCACGGCGGCGGCTGACGATGGCCCCCGGCATCGGCTGGACCGAGATAGCCTTCATCGTCCTCGTCATGTTGGTGGTCATAAGGCCCGACAACCTGCCTGGCGCCATACGCGCCTTCGCAAGGCAATACAGGCGGATAAGGGAGTTCATGGCCGGCGCCAGGGCCGCCATAGGCAAGGAGCTCGACAAGATCGAGAACGCCGAGGCCATAAAGGAAATCAAGGGCGTTGCCAAAATAGAGGGCATCGGCTCGCTTGGGAAGGAAATGTCCGGGCTGAAGAGGGAACTCCAGGGCCTGTCCGACCCGGAAAGCCCGGAGCCAGCGGGCCAACCGGATGACGGGAGTTCCGTCTACCCGGAGCTTATGGGCGACGCCCAAAAGGCAGACAAGGCCGACCCCAAGGAAGACGCCGAGGCGGCTGCCGAGGCGGATGCCGGGACGGAGGATGCCGAAAAGGCGGCGGGGGTGCCGGCCCCTGACGGGCCCGGGGACGCCGAAGCGGCCAAGGCCGTAGAGATCAAGGCCGAAGAGGCCAAGGCCGAAAAGACCAAGGCCGATAATCCCGACACCAGTGGTGGCTCCTGATGGAAGCCTCTGGCGGCGGCGGGGCCGCTACCAAGGAAGCCGCGAAGGACGCCTCGAAGGACGCCTTAAAGGATTCCGAAAAGGGCGGGGCAGGGGCGCTTGCAAAGGACGGCAAGGAAGGCGGCCTAGATCCCTCCGACTTCATAGAGGCCGACCCCAAAGAGGCGGGGGGCCTGTCCTTCTTCGACCACCTCGCCGAGCTCAGGGGGCGCATAATCAAGGCCCTGCTCTCGCTCCTTCCCGGCATGCTGGTGTGCTACGAGCTGAGCGGCCCGATCCTCGCCTTCCTGATGAAGCCCCTGATCCGCCTGATGCCGGAGAAGGGTTCCATAATCGCCACAGGGCTTGCGGAAACCTTCCTCATACACGTGAAGATCGCGGTGTGGGCCGGGATCATAGTCACCTCGCCTTTCTGGCTGTATCAGATATGGGCGTTCGTGGCGCCCGGGCTCTACAAGAAGGAGAGGCGGGCCATTGGGCGCCTCACGGCCGCGACGGTGGTTTTATTGCTGCTCGGCGCAGCCTTCGCCTATTACGTTGTCCTGCCTATAGGCTTCAAGTTCTTCCTGAGCTTCGGCGGCGGAGACATCACCATACTCCCGGTCATCCACGAGTACCTTTCCCTCGTGATGACGCTCCTTCTCTCCTTCGGGCTGGCCTTTGAGCTTCCGCTCTTACTCATGTTCCTTGCGTCTGTGGGGCTCATAGATTCCTCCAAGCTAAGGCGTTTTAGGCCTTACGCCCTCATAATCATAGTCACACTTGCGGCCTTCCTTACGCCACCTGACGTTATAAGCCAGGTACTGATGTCAATCCCCATGTTTGGGCTCTACGAGCTAAGCGTCATCCTTATCCGCCAGAAGGAAAGGGCTCTTGCGAGGGAAGCCGAGAGTGACGGCGGGGATGACGATGATGAAACCGGGGATGCCGGGAAAATTGCAAAAGAACGGCTGAAAAAAAAGAAAAAGGAAGAGGCCGCCAAAAAGAAGCAGGAAAAGGCGGATACCAAAAAGAAGGCCAAGGAGGAAAAGGCCGCCACAAAAAAGAAGGCCAAGGAGGAAAAGGCCGCCGCAAAAAAAGAGTCTCGCCTTAAAAAAACAGAGGAAATGGAAAAGAAAAGGGAAGCCAAGAGACTATTAAAGGAGAAAAAAGGTCTAAAAAAGGCCTAAACAGGCCTAAAAACGCCTAAAAAAGACGGGCAAGTGTAAAGACGGCAAAGGCCCAATGGGTACGGGGAACAGGTATGCAAGCCATGCCTTGCCGCTTCCACCAAGGGGTGCGGGAAACATTTTTGAGTTTTTATTCAAATTCCGTAAGACATAAGGATATCAGGGATTAAAATACATATTTACAAAATAATTTGCGGAACATGAAAAACATAATGACTTCAATTGTTTCCTGCTTTAAACCAAATCACGTTGAAGCCGCTCTAAAGCCCAAGATTAGCCGACATCATATTATTGTTATTTAGGAGATAAATTGTGAGAAAAATAGTTATTTTAACACTCATTCTGTCCGTTTCAATTCTCAGTATGATCGTATTCCATGGTTGTGTCGAAATAAGAGGACTGGACGGTGTTGAAAAGCTTCTCAAAACAGACTTAGGGCTTCCTGGCGGCTTATCATCCGGTAGTGCCAGCTCCTCGCGGCCCAAACCGGAAAAAGCACCGCCGAATCTCCCAAACCTTACTGACGGACAAGTTTATACTAGTCTTACGGCACTCAGGGGCAGGCTTAGCGTCAAAGACTCCAAAACGAACAGGACATACATTTATCATGACGGGGGAGGCATACAAGATCACGAAGACTATTTTACCAAGAATTCTGTGGGAATATTTCAGTTTTCGCCTGTTGTCTCGGAACCAATATTCATGACTACCTGTTATTCAAGAGTTGAACAGGATCCTGACATAAAGGTGCAGTTCTATTATAATTTGTTAGGTGCGGATATAAGTTTTGTTGATCAAAGCAATGCATACTTGTATATCGACAAAGCATCCGGCACAGAAACCACCCAGAATTTTAATATAGATAACCGTGCAAAGGATTTTGATCAAACTTCAGTTTATCAAAACGGAAAAAACATCATGTTCTTTGAAAACGGTCAGTTCTTGTCCAAGTTCGCTTTGAAAAATGATCCCTCACCCTCTCATGTTGGATTTTCATATGTGACAAACCGGGGAAAAACTTTTACTTCTTTGATTGATAACACTTATATGGTTACAGGCAGAATGGCTTGGGGATTTAAAGAAGCATTGCTTGATTCATCTTCTAACAAATCCAAAAATATAAAAAGCTATGAAAAACTCTTTAATATCAGTTTATCCGGCGGTGTTAACCAAGCGAAAGCCAGAACCAGTATTCTAAAAAATGAAGTTGCTGAGGCTAAATCAGGTTTTCAGACAATCGATCTTCGATATCAGATTACTCCTCAGCTACCGGCAGATACTCAGTATCCTGTATACATTAACCTATCAATTGCCTTACACACTAAACAGCATCGTGAAATTTCCAAAACATTGTTTGGAATGGGTGAAGGTTCGGTTGAAGCAGAAATGAATTATAATTATGACAAACAGTATGTTATATCGTCACCAACGGATGTTATATCTGATGTTTTTGCGATAGAATATATGGATTCAGTTGTTAATTCCGATATGTCCCGTACAATCACAATGTATCTGTTAGACGATCCTGATGTTAATGTATATATTACAGGGATGAAAACAAGCTGAGGTGATTATTAATCGTACAAGCATCATCTTTACAAAAATGTTTTTTGATTTTTCGTTATAGTACTTGCACCAGAATCTTGTGGGTGTAGTTTAATTAAATTCATG
This sequence comes from Deltaproteobacteria bacterium, assembly GCA_031278475.1. Taxonomy (GTDB): domain Bacteria; phylum Desulfobacterota; class Desulfarculia; order Adiutricales; family Adiutricaceae; genus JAISMF01. The sequence goes on along the minus strand of JAITKK010000012.1, from coordinate 22,762 downwards.
CAATCTAGGTATTTTCCTTACCTGCTACTTATTCCCTCAAGGAGTGTGACTATGATAAAGTATATGATAATTTTCACAGCATTCATTTTATTAGCGTCTTCTCAGATATATGCTGAGGGAATGAAAATTACAGGCGGCAAAGACCAATCCCAGAAACAATATACTCAGATAGAAAAAGATGTCGAAGCAGGCAAAGACCAAAGAGATGCCAATACCGTGGCACCATTGGTGCCGATAATCGAGCATATTGGCAAGGCTGCCAGAGAAGGCGGGGAGTTTCTAGATTCCCCGGCTGATCCTAACACCGGTGCCACATTGGATTGCGGCGGCGGTTTTATGAGTCCGGGACAACTGATGACAGATATACAATCAAGATGTTCTTCATCTGAGACAAACCGGCAGTGCTTGGACAGATTCGAAAGACAACTTACCGAAGGTTACTCATATGCCAGTGATGCCTGGAAAGTGTATTGTCCAGAAGGATACAGAAACGCCGCTTCTTTTCAAATATATCCAATGTCGAATTAACCGTATTGCCCGCTCATTTTTGTCCCTACAAACAAACCTATGTGACTGAATGCTAGGATGTTCTCCCGTAATAGGGGGCAACCTTACGGCATTTTTAATAAACCAGTGAAACGTTAGGATACGGTTCTTAGAGGATCGTCGGTAACCTCCAAATTCGTCCAAACACTACCAGTCGCCCTGCCCCTTGGAAGGAGCGAATAGCCTTTAGGCTGAGCCTCGTTCTAGGCGGGGCTTGGTGACCCGCCCTTGGTCTGCCAAAGCCCGCGCCCAAGGCTCCCAGGCTCCCGCCCAGAGCTTTTAGAAGACTTTGGCGGACCTTGGCTCTTACGCCTTTCCAACGCCCTTGAGCGGACGGCTCCCATGACATAATAGTGGTTGCAGGACTGGCTGCCGCCTCGGTCTTGGGCGGACCGCGCCATGGCCCGTCCCAGCCGTGCCCCACCTCCGTTGGCCTGCGAGGAAAGTCCCGCAAGCTGTCCATGCCGCTCCCGGGCTTTCGTGGCTACCGATGTTCCTTTGGCAGGGCTCATTGAGTCCAACAAGCTAAGGCGTTTAGCCTACGACCTCCATGCTCATAGTCGACTTTGCGTCCTTCCTGGCAACACACCTTGAGATAAGCCAGATACCGAGGTCAATTTCCGCGCTGGGATTCCACGGGCCCAGCGTTTTCCTTATCCGCCAGAAAAAAAACGGGGCTTGCGAGGGAAGCTGGCGACGTTGGGGCCTCTGCCAAAGCCTGTGACGATGGGAAGGTGGGAAAGTTAAGCCTAAAAACGGACAAAAGGAAGAGGGTGGCAAAATGAAGCAGGAAAAGGCACTCACCGAAAAGAAGGCCAATAGTTCTCCGCATTTCACAAATGAATGTTGGAAACACGATATAGCATGTGGCGCATAATCTTTTGCACACGCATGGTACCATTTGTTCATTTCCCATTGATTTTTTGCGGAAATTTTGTTGATTTTCCTTGAATTTTGTTGTAACCTTTGTCCATAGGTAAATTCAAAGGCGAAAAAAAGGCAAAGTATCCAACAGAGCGATTGACCGATGTCCCTTTTAATCGGCGATTTTGGTCTCTGTATATGGTAATACTTTTAAACATTGTATGTGAATTTAATCGCATACATTACAAAAGTATAATATTGTAATGAATTATTGCGCTATAATTTACCATTAAATTTTAGCATTTCCAAAATTTCACCATCCAGAGTGCCCATTGGGAAGCGAAAATGTTCAAGGCAGCCTTGCTTACTGAGGTAAAGTTTGGAATATCCTTCGTAAAAGCCTGTGCATTTTCCTGAGTTTGTGATATCGTAAAAAAGGTTTTACGGATTAAAATCGGGAGGGAACATACCCAGATTGCCGGAAAATCCAAAGGCCCATCCCATAAGAGAAAGCTGAGGATCATTGCCATGGCGAGTTTCTATTCCCCTTCGGGCTCGTTCAAACCTCAGGCCCTGGTTGCCGTCCCGTTGGTAGTCGCCGTCATCTCTTCCCTGCTGGGGATTCTGTACGCTGTTTTAGTGAGCTTCATCGCCTTTCCCTGGGTCACGATCCCCCTTCTGGTCATCTGGGGGTTTATAACGATAATTTCCTCCAAGTGGGCGATCAAACTGAACGCCGCAAGGGCCCCCATAAAGGTCGCGGTACTGGTTTTCATCGGGTCGCTTGTCGGTTATTACGTTCATTTTGCTTTTTTTTGCACAATCGTGACCACGGGTCACATAATCCCGGGGGCTACGCCCTTCGCCGCGTGGGAGGTTGGCGAAACCTTCTCCTTTGACGAATTAAGGCAAAATATCGCAAACCCCGGCGCGCTTTTGGAATGCATAAGGGAACACTACGTGTTCGGGCTCCCGGTGCTGTCCGCTAACACCTCTGGTGGTTTCCTTTTCTGGTTGCTGTGGGTAATAGAGTTCGTGCTCTATGAGACACCGGTTGTCGTCATGGGATACAGGTACGCGGGCGAACCCTACGAGGAGGACATGCAGGAGTGGCTCTTGAAGCAGAAGCTTGAAAACCCTTTTGTCCTGCTGCCCACTGATCCCAAGGAGATAAACGCAGTGTTCGGCAGGATTGCCGAGGGCGACATCAGCTATTTCCTGACGGCGCCGCCCGCGAAGCACCCGCATGGCTCCTTTTTGGGGCTTGACATATATTACTCCGAAGGCGCCCCGGATGCCTGCGTGACAGTCAAACACCACATACATACCGTCAAGCGCAGGTCGAAAACGATCCTTTTGGAATACCTCATGATACCAGAGGTGCAGGCCGAGAGGATCATGAGGCATCTCGGCTAGGACGCGTGCCCGCGGCCGGGCGTCCCACGGATTTCGATTGGCCCGGCCTGACCCTTGCCCCCAAAAAAACGCCGCCATCCAGGATGGCGGCGTTTTTGTTCCCGGGGCTGGGGGCACTATCTCAGTATGCGGTAGATCTCGAAGGAGTTCCCCCCGGCGTAGCCGGTGGGCTCTGTCTTGCTGGGGCCGCCTTGGCTGGTCAGGCCCAAAAAGGCCCCGTCCGGCGACACGTCCAGGCCCACGGGCCTGGGCGAGACAGGGACCCTCAGGCTGACTGTGAAGCTCGCGAGGTCCACACGGGCCAGCTCGCCCGCCCCGTGGAGCACGGCGTAGAGGCTCCCCTCGTCCGGCGAGAGGGCTATGGTGCGGGGCAGCGAGCCGACGGCGATGGTCTCGCCCTTGGGGCCTGGGACCACGGTCCCGTGGCCTTGCAAGACGCTCGAAAGGGCCTCGGAGACAGGCACCCTGCCTATGGTCCCGTGGCGGGAATCGCTGGCGTAGAGCATGCCGTCCCTTCCGATCACAATATGCCTTGGCGCGGGCGAGAAGTCCGAGAACCCGCCCTCGTATTCCCCGTCGGGCATGGAGAAGACGGCTATCCCGCCTCCCGACATGCGGCCCACCAAAAGATGCCTCCCGTCCGGCGTGAAGACCGTGCCCCTGAGGCAGAGGCCGCAGTTCCTGTCCCTGTTGCCCCCTATGCCGGCGGTGGGGAGCCTCTGTTCGACCACGAGGTGCTTCACGTAGGCGAAGGCCGCCGGATCCCCGGAGCTGATGTCCAGGATGCCCACGGTGTTGTCGCCCCAGTGGCTGACGGCCAAAAGCCTCCCGTCCGGGGACACCGCCACCATCTTGGGGAGCGGGCCCGTGGGGAGCACCCTCACTATCTCGTCCTTGGCGGTGTCGATGACCGCGAGGGCGGAGGGATCCGAGGCATTGCGGTCGAAGTCCCTTCGGTAGTAGGGCACGAAGAAGAAGCGTCCGTCCCGGGAGAAGGCCCCCTCGACGGGCTTCCCGGAAAAGACGTTGTGGTTTTCCTTCCTGTTGTAGTAGCGGTAATCGAAGAGCGTGTGCTCGCCGTCCTTGAAGAGCCCGGAGTGGGCCTTGGTGAAGGTGTGGGGTATGACCTTCAGCCTTTTTAGCCCCGGGAAGGTGTAGACCAGGGTGCTCAGGCCCTCGAGGGCGTTGACGTATACCTTGGTCCCGTCCGGCGTGAAGTTCAGCGACTTCGGCGAGATGACCTCATCGTCGACCACGGCCCCGGGCTGAAGCCTCTGGCCCCCCCTGGGCGAGTAGCGCTGCCCTGCCGGCTGGAGCCCGGTAACGGGCGGCAGGGCCGCCCGGGCGCCACCCGCATTGAATTCCTGGCCGTCCTTTTTGCTGGGGGCGGATGCGGAAGCCATCCCGACGGGGAAGCCTATCACAAAGGCAAGAATTGCCAGGAGGGCCGCCGTCGCTAGCCGTGCCAAGGCCTTGTTTGCCGATGGGCCGCGGTTGGCCCCCATGTCGTTCAGGTGTCTGTCGCTCATGTAGCTGTCCTTCGCGTGTTTCGTAGCCCCCTGCGGGTCTAAGGGAGCTGGGATCCAGGCCATTCCGTGTGCGCCCAAGGCGCCACCGGATTCGGGGGCGCTCCCTCAGGGGCACGGGCAAGCCGTGGTCGTAGATAATTGAGTGATAATTTAAAAAATTATCTTGTTTGATGTTCGTTTATGCTATTTTAGAGATAATTGGTTTTGGATGGCAATACGGGTGGCATCCGCCATTTACTTTGTGTACAACCATCTTTACCGGATTTCAATACCCTATTATGATAACCCAAGGATGATTTTAAAATTTTTTGGTTTTCCGGGCATCCACCGCATGGACCGGAAAGTCGAGGCCCGGTATGCCTCGGCTTTTTTGCGTTGGTCCGGCCGGACTCTGCCCCTCTCCCATGCCTTTGATGCGCCCCTGTGCCCCCGAGATAGGAAAATATAGCAAAAATCAAGCATTTCTTGCGAGTGCCGTTATGTTTTGTTATCATCAAAATGGGTTCAGCCCGTGTCCCCTATGGGTCAGGAAGCGTGACCCAGGGCCTTGGTGTGGGCCTATGGGGCGCACCGGAGGGCCAGGCTTTCGGCGATACGCGAACCCCGATGGGTGAGGGCTATGGAACAGACCATGGAGTTTTCGGGCAGGCTTGCGTCGGCATGCCTGGTCCCGGGCCAGCACGGCATTATAAACCTCAATGACGAGTGGGTGGTGGAGCCGAAATTCGGATTCATCTACCCGTTCACGGAAGGCATCGCCAGCGCCTCCGAGGGTGGCAGGTGGGGCTTCATCGACAAGCGGGGTGAATGGGCCATCAAACCTAGCTTCGAGGAGGTCGGGGAGTTCGAAAATGGCCTGAGCCAGGCAAAGCATCGCGGCAGGTGGGGGCTCATCAAAAAGGACGGCAAATGGGCGATCGAGCCGGAATTCGACATTGTCTTCTGCTTCAGCGAGGATCTCGCCTGCGCCGGTGTGCGCGGTTATTACGGCTTCATAGACAGGCGCGGCAGCTGGAAGATCGATCCCGTGTTCGATATAGACGATGCCTACCAGGGCTTCAGGGACGGTCTTGCCAGGGTAGGGAAATCCGGAAAGTGGGGCTTTATAAACACCAACGGCGCTTGGGTCGTAAGGCCCGTGTTCGACAATGTCTATTGGATCTTCCAGGACGGCATGACCCCTGCGAGGAAGGGTGCCAGGTGCGGATTCATAGACAAGGAAGGCATGTGGGTGATAGCCCCGGATTTCGACGACATAATGCCATTTTCCGAAGGGCTCGCGAAGGCCAAGAAGAACCACAAGTGGGGCTTCATTGACAACACAGGGAATTGGGCCATAGAGCCTGACTATTCCGACGTGGGCGCTTTCACCGACGGCATCGCGCCAGCCCAGAAAGGCCGGAAGTGGGGATTCATCGACGCCGACGGGAGATGGATCCTGGCTCCGCAGTACGGCGCGGTCGACGGTTTCGCCGATGGCCTCGCAAGGGCCACCAGAAACGGGAAAGAGGGCTACATAGATACCCACGGCCGTTGGTTCGTGCCACCCGTCTACGATCTGGTGCCCCCGCACTTCGACAACGGGGTTGCCATGGTCATGGTGAAAGGCAAGTGGGGCTTCATTGACCTCCATGCGAAATGGCTCGTCGAGCCTCGCTACGAGTTGGTTACCCTTATACCGGAAAGCTGAACGCAGCATCAATTGCTGCAAGTACCCTTTATTGTCAAAGCACCCAAGCTTTCCACAGCGACGTTTGATTCAAAGCCGCATATTCCCCATGCGGCTTTTGTCTTTTTTGCGCCCATATCCCTATCGGTTACCGCACAGAGCGACTGTATAGGCCTTTTTGGGGCACGCGGTTTATTTATTATCAGAAATCCGCATATCATTAGCGTTCCATGCTTTGGCGCATGGCTTGCGCATATTGCGCCCATGCGCCCTGTTCGCATACCCGGGCCCTGATTGGGAAGTCAACTGGATGTCTGGGGTGCGAGGACATTCCCCACCCTTGGAATCACGGCCGCCTTTGTGCTATATTGTGAGGTCATTGACCCAAGGCCCTCCATCCCCAAGGCACCCAGGATGGCTTCCGCCGTCCCTTGCGGCATGCGCCAATCCCAGGCGCGGCCAGCGGGGATCCTTCCGGGAAGGGCCCGTTCGATGGCAACAACTTCAGCGCGCTCGGCGCAGGGAAAACACAGGTGTCAAGCATGGAAACGGTAAGCCGGGACAAGGCCTGGGAGATACTCACGAAATACAACAAGGAGCCATTCCACCTCCAGCACGCGGAGACCGTGGAGGGCGTGATGAAATGGTTCGCGGACGAGCTGGGGCACGGGGCGGATCGTGACTACTGGGGCGTGGTGGGGCTGCTCCACGACATAGACTTCGAGCTCTACCCGGAAGAGCACTGCCGGAAGGCCCCCGAGCTCCTCAGGGACGGTGGTGTCGGCGAGGACGTGATCCGCTCCGTCGTAAGCCACGGTTGGGGGCTCTGCGCGGACGTGGAGCCACGGCACGAGATGGAGAAGGTGCTCTACGCGACAGACGAGCTCACCGGTCTCATATGGGCGGTCGCCCTCATGCGCCCCTCCAAGAGCGTGATGGACCTGGAGCTCAAGTCGGTCAAGAAGAAGTTCAAGACCCTCGCCTTCGCGGCTGGCTGCAACCGGGAAGTAATCAAGAAGGGGGCCGAGATCCTCGGCTGGGAATTGGACGATCTGATTTCAAGGACTATCCTCGCCATGAGGTCCGTTGAGTCCAAGGGCCCCGGGGCCCCGGCTGACGGGGCCCCGGCCGGCTGAGGGCTTGGGGGGAAGGCCTAGGCCCCTTTGTCCTTGTCCTTCCCCGCCCTGGCCGCGGACTCCGTGTCATCTGGCTCGATATTCGCCGCCCCCGTATCCTTGGCCTCAGTATCCTTGGCAGCAATATCCCCGGCCTCCGTATCCTTGGCCGCCATATCCTTGGCCTTTTGGCCGCTTGCCTCTTGGGTCTTGGCCTTCCCGCCTAACAGCCTGCCCTTGATTTTCCCCAACACGTCCGTCACCGGCGCGAGATTGGCGGAATTGTTAAGGCGGGCCGCCCCGAAGAATACCAAGGGCCCCAGCATGAGCCCCGCGACTATCAGCAGGGGCGACTTCGCGTCCAGCGAGGAGTGGTAGATTGGCCAGAGGATGGCGGCCATGAGCAGGGCGTAGAGGGCTGAGCGCAGGGCGTCGCTTGCGAAGTCGCCTAGCCTCAGGATGCCCTTTTTCCTTAGCAGGAGGGCGAGCCACAGGAAATTAACGAGGCTCGCGAGCGAGCTCGCGAGCGCGAGGCCCGCGTGCCCCAGCGGGAACATCAGGATTATCGCCAAAAGCAGCCCGATGGCGAGGCTCACGGCCGCGACCTTGGCGGGGGTCTTGGTGTCCGAGAGGCTGTAGAACGCCCTGGCGGCCAGGCTCGCGCCTGACAGGAAGGGGAGCCCCAGGGAGTAGCCGAGGAGCGCCTTGGAGGTCTCGACCGTGCTCGCCGCGTCGAAGGAGCCGCGCTCGAAAAGAAGCGAGACCAAGGGCACGCCCATAACCATGAGCCCGGCCATGGCGGGTATGGTTATGAAGAACTGCAGGGACAGGGCGCGCTGGAACATCTCCTTGAAGCCCAGCTCGTCGCCCTCGGCCTTGGATCTCGCCATGGCGGGGAGGATGGCGGTGGCTATCGCGAGGGAGAAGACCCCCAGGGGGAACTGCACCAGGCGGTCGGCGTAGTAGAGGAAGGACACGCTCCCCTCCTCCAAGAGGGATGCCAGCTGGGTGTTGACGAAGACCGACACCTGGTAGGCCGCGGCGCCCAGCGCGGTCGGCGCCATCAGCTTGAGCACCCTGAACACGGCCGGATCCTTGAGTTTCAGGGTGAAGCCAAGGGATATGCCGGCCCTCACTATGCCTGGGAGCTGTATGGCCAGCTGGGCCACCCCGCCCAGGAGGGCTCCCAGGGCGAGCCCGAGTATGGGCCTTTCGAGCCTGGGGCTTATGAGCACGGCCCCGAGCACCATGCACACGTTCAGCAGCACCGGCCCCAAGGCCGGGATGTTGAAGCGGCCTAGGCTGTTTAGGGCCCCCATGGCCAAGGCGGTGAGGGTTATCAGCAGGATGTAGGGGAAGAGCACCCTCGCGAGAAGCACGGTCAGCTCGAACTGCCCCGGGTTCGAGGCGAAGCCCGGGGCTATGAGCCTCACTATCGTCGGGGCGAAGACCACGCCCAGGACCGTGATGGCCCCCAGGACCAGCGTCATGAGGCTCCAGACGCCCACGAAGAGCCCCCTCGCCGCCTCCTTGCCGCCGGAGACCAGCCTGTCCGTGAAAACCGGCACGAACGCTGGGGTAAGGGCCCCCTCGGCCAAGAGCCTGCGCAGCAGGTTGGGTATGCGGAAGGCCACGAAGAAGGCGTCCGCCGCGGGCGACGCCCCGAAATAGAAGGCGGTGACTTGGTCCCGTACGAGCCCCGCAATCCTCGAGAGGAGGGTCCCGGCCCCCACGATGGAGGCGTTCCTCACCACCTCGCCATGGCTCGCGCTCAAAGATCTTGACAACGGGGACCCTCATTAAGTAAATTATGGGTTCATCTTTTTGCCGGCCCCCTTTGGGGCCGGCCCAAACCCACCAGTCTATATATCAAAAGGAGTGACCTTTGGCCAACCATAAATCAGCCCTCAAGCGGGACAGGCAGAGCAAGGTCCGCAGGGACAGGAACCGAATCAACAAGACGAAGGTCAATAACGCCGTCAAGAAGACGAGGGCCCTGATAGGCGGCCCCGAGCCCGAGGCCCTCGAGCAGGCCCTCAGGAAGGCGGTCAAGACGATCCACAAGGCCAAGACCAAGGGCACCCTCCACAAGAGGACGGCCGCGAGGCGGATAAGCCGCCTGTCAAGGCAGGTCTTCCTGGCCTCCAGGCGCGAGGGCTCCGAACCGGCCGCCGGCTGAGCCGTCGGCCGAGCCGCCGTCCCAGGCCCCGGTCCCCGGGGCTTCCCCGCGGGATCAACACCAAGGCAACCAGGCACCCCCCCGGCCGGGGGGCATCCGCCCCGGAGGTACGCTTGTCGGCTCTAAAGCTAGCGCTCATCATGGGCGGCAGGTCCGAGGAGAGGGACGTTTCCCTCGCCTCAGGCAAGGAGGTGCTCTCGCACCTGGACCTTTCCCGCTACGAGGTGACCGTCTACGACCCCGCCAGGGATCTCGGCAAGCTGGTCCAGGACGGCCCGGCCCTGGACGTGGCCTTCCCGGTCCTTCACGGCCTTTACGGGGAGGATGGCTCCATCCAGGGCCTCCTGAGGCTCCTGGGCGTCCCCTGCGTGGGAAGCGGCATACTGGCCTCGGCCCTCGCCATGGACAAGAGCAGGGCCAAGGACGCCTTCAGGGTCGCGGGCATACCCGTAGCCAAGGATCTGGTGCTGGACAAGGCCTTGGGCCCCGTCCAGGGTTCCAGGAAGGCCATCGAGGCCCTGGGCCTTCCCGCGGTGGTGAAGCCCTTGGAGCAGGGCTCCTCGGTGGGGCTCTCGATCCCCAACATGGAAGAGGAGCTGCAGGTGGCCCTGGAGGATGCCTGGACCTTCGCTCCCAAGGCCATGGTCGAGGAATACGTGGCCGGCCGCGAGTTCACCGTGGCGGTGGTGGGGAACTCCGAGCCAGAGGCCTACCCCCCAATAGAGATAATCCCGGCCCCGGGTCATCTGTTCTTCGACTATTCCGCCAAATACGACCCGGGCGAGGCCCAGGAGATATGCCCGGCCGACCTCTCCGACGACGAGAGCAAGGCCGTAAGCGCACTCGCCATTCTGGCGCACGACACCTTGGGCTGCAGGGGTTACTCCCGCACGGACTTCATACTCAGGGACGGCGCCTTCATTTGCCTTGAGACCAACACGATCCCGGGGCTAACCTCCGGGAGCCTCCTCCCAAAGGCCGCCAAGGCCGCTGGCCTTGGCTTTTCCGAACTCCTTGACCGCCTCATATCCCTCGCCCTAGAGCCGTAGGCCCGCAACCCCCGCAAAACCCCCTAAAAACCCCCAAAAACCTCCAAATTTCCCAAGGAATTTTTCTGCAAATTAAATTTTGCGAAAATTCCCCTGATTTGTATCAATAATATTGATGCGTATTTCAATGCTGCATCCCATCATTTAGGTAACAGCGGAGACAAATACGATCGAACTGGCCTCTTTATGCCTCGCCCCCAATAGGCGCGCATGCAAAAGCTTGAATAAAAGGCAACTTTCCGCGCAGATTGTTATCAACCGTTTTTGTGAGTCAAGGGTATTAACCTGATTTGAATCGAATGGAACTATTGTTGCTTTTTTAAGTTTTAATCCTTAGGCACTTGATTCTGACCACCAGACGTTGGGCTTTGCCCAGACTGGCTCGCCCAGAGACTAGGTTGAACGGCTGTAAAACATGTTACTTTACCACGCACTATCCCTTTTACTATTATGAACCAACATATCGAAACGACCTTTTGATATTTTTATCTCACTTCGATGGTAAATGTCCAAAACCGCTTTGCCAAAATGCTCAAGTATAGGAATTTGTAAATGTGGCACGGGGAATTTAAGTCTAAAATACCACTCACCATCTTGGTTTCTACCATTCCATAAATACCTTTTAGTTTAGCAAGTACGGTTTGTATTGTTGGGTTGTCAGTTGGTTCATTCAATTGATTATTAATGGTTTTTCCAGTTTTTTTCAAGCTATCGCTAAATCTCGCCTCTAATAATGATGATACCAGAGTTGCCAAGCCCATCAAACATAGAAGCCCATGAATGCGTTCACGCTTCTTCAACAGAACTTCTGGTATGCGCAATTCATTGCTTTTTATAAATCTGAAATATTTTTCGACTTTGCTTTGATTCTTATAATATGTGAGTATTTGAATTGGTGAAAGGGACAAGTCATTTGTGGCCAAAATGAACCGTCCCAAGCCTAGTTTCTCTCTTTCGACCACTTCGCTGTCTAAGATTATTGTCCCTCGCACAAAATAATTCTTATGAAGCTTTTCGCCTTTATTTCCTGAACTTCTTGTCTCTTTCGTAATTATTTCAACGGTTTCAAATACACACCACTTTTGTTTTGATATCCATTTTTCGCTTTCTCTAATGGCATCAGCCTCATATGCAAAAGATTGAGTGCCCAAGGTTATCAAACTGTCTTTAGCAGAAGATAACTCTTTTTCTATTTTACGTTGAAATGTCGCTTTTTGTTTTTTAGCCATTTCGACAGAATGCACGAGTACCCAAGTTTGATCAACATCTCCATATGATGTTTTAGTTCCATAAAACGAATATCTTTTATCTATGGAAAACTTTGCATTTCTATATTTTTGTTCTTTAGTTCGCATGCATCTTTAAGTATTTCAGGAACCCTGGTTATGAATTTCGCAGGAAAATCACTGATGTTATTTTTAGTGTAAAACGCCGTATCTGTTATGAATATTGGAGATTTTTTATCATTTATTGTGTTCTGTATTGAGTCAAGGAATATGCGCATAAGCGAATTCATCTCTTCATTATCACTGCAATTGCCTGACAATGGTTTCATGAAAACCGGAAAACCTAAAGAATTTTTTATAAGAGCTAAACTGAGGCACCTCAAATGAATACCTCTGTTTTTTGGACATCCATGCACGATCCTTACGAGTTCTTTTAGCGGATCCTCTTCCGAGGGATAAATATATATTGGCCGTAAACGCTAAAATTAGTTATATCCGCATGGAGCCTGTCGGATTTGAGTTCATTTTCGAGTTGTGTGGCTATATGTTGGACAATTCCGAGGAAAAAGACCGAAGGCCCATATTCATTCACCGCTTCTAAAAAATTAGCCAAAATTTCGTCGTTAAAATATTTTATAGGTATATCCTAAAATCCCTCCAAAAAATATAACTACTTACTCAGGTAATTGAAATCCAAACGCTGAAAAAATTTCTTTATGTTTGGATGTAAGTGGATGAAGGATTTTTTGCCCCTGTATATATGTAACTTCATTAGTTTCTAGTATCTTAAATAATTCCTTCATCGTCCATTTCTTATATAAATCTTGATCTAACATCACTTTGTGAATTCTTGCAATCAAAATTAGAGATATGAATGAAATAAATATTTTATTTTGTATTGCAGTATCGCTTTGTATTCTAAGCCGTCCCAAATCAATACAATTTTTCATTCTATCAAATGCTTTTTCCACAACATCTTTAGATCTATATATTTTTAGTGCTGTTTTGGGGTTTTTAATGAAATTGCTAATAGCCACCATCCATCCTGTATTAGCTAATTCTTTATCTATGATATCGTCACGAATTTTTATATTTATGCCATACTGATTTCTTGATGAATTTTTAATTTGTAAATATTTTTCAATATCTTTTGTATACCTATCAACATATTGACCTGATAAAATCATTTCTTTCAACATAGAAATATGACCATACAATTCATCCCTTTTTGTATATGCTGAAACTGCATTATAAAAAATATGTGCTTTAATTTTATGTTTATCATCCCATAACATATTTTTAGCAACAGCTCGAAGTATATCGTTTCCTATGACGATAGTATTGTCTGGAGAATCAATGCTAGATCTTACTGACTCTACGATATCCTTAGTAAACTTCATTGTGAAAGGTAATGCTAACAAAAATCTAATTTTATCTTTATCGTTCAGCATAGCATCAATATTATTTTTGCTGGCAAAGCCTTTATCCATGATGATAGATATATTTGATAATTTAAGACCTGATAGCACGGCAAGCGAAGTCTTGAGTGTGCTTACATCTTTTAAAGCACCATTATACACCATTTGAAAAACTGGAAGCCTTGATTTTTCTCCTACAAGTAAACAGATATTAACCTGGGGTAGTTTTTCTTTATCTCTATTATATCCCCATGCAACAGCATCAATCAATTCTGAGTATGAAGAAACTGAGGTTATATCGAGTGCAAGAAGTTCATGTTCTAACCTTGTATTAGCCCATTTTTTATAAAAAAGCATTTTGTCTTCATCAGTGATGGAGAGAAGTATTTTGCTAATCATTTGAGACGAAAGTCCTTCAATATTAATACCGTCATTTCTTTTGAGCCAATAATTACAATACATCATCGGCTCTCCGGTAGACACCATAAAATTTGCTATAGTTAGGATTTGTTCATATAAATCTGGTATGCTTGACTTTAGTGTGTCTGTTAGTCCTATCGAATTTGCTATATTGTTTAAGAGATAATTGACACCGAACACCTTTCTGGATGAAAATTCAATGTCTTCCATTAAAAAAAACTTTTTAACATTATGAATAATATCAGGTTGCTTAGCGGTACCCCATACACGTTCAAGATATTCAGGATTGTAAATTTCTTTGCCCGTAACAGGATCTATGCGACCAACACATTTCCTATGGCATCGCGGATTTCCATCTTCATTGCGATATGATGTTGATTCGTACAAGTATGTGTACTTTCCAGATTTGCATTTTACAACGGTTGTCATCCACTTGACCTCCGAGAGTAGTTATATTAAATATAACTACAATTGAAGATGAATGTCAAGCTTTTTTTTATTTTTTCTAATCCACAATCTATAGATAAAAATATAACTACATACTATATATTGTAGTGTTCGGAAAATATAACTATGTAGTTAGTTAAAACACAGGGATTTTAGGTTATATATGCTTAATTAAGATAAATATATGAATCATATTATGGTATTCTTCAAAATAGAACCGGACATTTTTCACGGGGAATGTCTGATATACGGACCTTTAACCCAGCCCTTTTGGCAGCTGGGCCCCCTGACGGGCGTTGCCAAGGCGTTTGCAGGGCCGCCATGGACCCAAGCGTAATGCCAGCCCAGACAAATCCCCCCCGAACAGATTGCCCTGCACTAGCCGCGCGCCAAGCCGCAACAAATGGCAAATCCTTGGCTAAGGCCTCTTGGCCGCAAGCAACACGGCCTCCTCCAGCGAGCCAACGATTTTATCGCAGGCCTTGTACAGCATGAGGTTTACGGGGTAGCCGAATTCTTCCTCCGCCTCGCTGTTTATGCCAACATGCTCGTCCCCTCCGTCCCCGTAAGGTGAGCCGAGCAGCTTCTTCGTGATGGGCCGCCGGTCGGGGAGGTAGCCAATGATCCACTTTCCCAAGGCAGCGGCGTGCCCCACCTCGAAGGCGGTCCCGCTGTCGGGCTCGACCACGCCCCGGAAGGGCTCGAGGTTCGCGATAACGCCATCCGCGTCCCTTATGTGGTCGATGTTTTGCCGGTAGATGGCGCTTGGCGGATCCCCATCCTGCAAGGGTGCCGTGTCATCCCCAGGGATGAGGGGTATTATCCCATGGGGCTCGCACAACTTTCTTATGTTTGACTTGGTGGTGCCGTAGTCTTTTTTGAAGACATCCGGGCCTGCGAAATAAACCTTGGGCATAGGCTCCCCTGCTCTTTTGAGTCTGGATTTCTTAAAAAACTTTTGCCTGCCGTAGGCACCTGGCCCCAAGACAGCAAGCTTGGAAGGGTATTGGGCCATAGTGCCAAGGGAAAGCGTGTTTTGCATGGACGATTCGGGACTCTATCACAGGCTGCCAAGTCCTGTCAAGCGAAAAGGCCTGAAAAAGAAGGCCGGCAATAAATGCCGGCTGAGAGCTTACAATTTGTTATACAGGCGCGAATAATAGTTACAAAACCATAAAATGCCACAAAAAAATTTGGAAAATGTCTGGTTGTTATCATGAAAAGGGGAAAGAGTGGCTTTTTATGGGAAATAGTACGGACTTGCGGGTTTTGGCAAATTAAGTCTGCGGCAAATATTGCCTTTGATTTCCATGGATTTCCATGAATTACAATTGAATTACCAATGAATTACCAAAAATGTCCGTGGGTTTAAAAGAATCACCAAGATTATCCAAAAAATACCAAGAATACCAAATAATCGCCAATACCCCCCAATAATCACCAATAATCACGCAAAAATTGCGGGTACGGCTGTTTTGTCGATTGGTATCGGGCAACAGGTGACGCTTAACCTCAGCCGGGCATTGATTGCGAATTTCACCGCAAATGTTTGCTTGTCGCGAGATATTAGGAAAAAAATACAGTAACCCCAAAAATCAAGGCTTCCCTAAATGCCTTGGGCTTCCAAGGTGGAACGGCATCCCTGCGGCATCCCTGGCATCCCTGGCATCCCCAAGGCGCAAAATGGCGATAACGGCTTTATGGCGCGGCTGTCCCAAAGGCAGGCTCACCTTGGTGTCACGTCTTCCCGTATGGCAAGAGGGGAGCTTGCGGGGCTATTTCTTGTCCAGCTCCGCGAGCCTTGCCTTGCATTGCTGGTTCCCCTTCTTGGCCCCGAGCTCGTAGTACCTCTTGGCCTCCTTGGGGTTGGGCTTGAGATTTCCGCCCCCCTGCCTGTACAGCTCGGCTGTCACGTAGGCGGCCAGGCCGTCGTCCTCCTTGTTGTCCGCGGCCTTTTTGAAGGAGGCGAGCGCCATCTGGGGGTTCACGTCCGTCCCCTTGCCCTCGACGTACATCTGGCCCAAGAGGAGGTCGGCCTGGTAGTCGCCGCTCTTGGAGGCCTTCGTGAGCCAGGTCATGGCCATCTTGTAGTCCGGGGCTATGCTTTCGCCGTGCAGGTACATGGCCCCCAGGGACAGCTGCGCCAGGGTGTCGCCCTGGTTCGCTGCCTTCTCGTAGAGGTCGGCCGCCTTTTTCGGGTCCTTTGCGACGCCGTAACCCTTCTCGTAGAGGTAGCCCAGAAAACTCATGGAGGGCGGGAACCCCGACTCGGCGGCGGACTGGAAGTAGGGGAGGCTCTTGGCGTAGCTCTGCGGGACACCCTCGCCGTAGAAGTACAGCGTGCCCAAGGTGTGGACGGCAGCCACGTCCCCGCCAGCGGCCTGGGACTCGAGCGTCTTCACGAAGTCCGGGGTGACCGCCCCGCCCTTGGATTGGGCCATTAGCTGGGGGCACAGGGCCGCCGAAAGCAGGGTTAGGACGGAAAGGACGACCGCGGGCGCGATTGTCCGGGAATGTGCCTTCTTGACAGCTGTCATGTCGTGGGTCCTCATGTTATCCCCTCGTCAGGTATGGCTGGCGCGGCCGGATATGATGTCCTTGAGTGTCTGGGTAAGGAGCGCGACGTCTATGGGTTTTGAGAGGTGCCCGTTCATGCCCGCCGCGAAGCAGCGGTCGCGCTCGTCCGCGAAGGCGTGGGCCGTCATGGCGATTATCGCAAGTCCCTTGTAGTCGGGGTTCTGGCGGATGCGCCTGGTTGCCTCGAAGCCGTCCATCACCGGCATCTGCAGGTCCATGAGCACCACGTCGAAAGGCTTGCCGTCCTTGGCGGCCGCGAGTTTCTCCAATGCCACCTCGCCGTTTTCGGCGACGGTCACGTCCAGGCCCATCTTCTGCATGAGGGAGCGCGCGACCAGCACGTTCACCTCGTTGTCCTCCACCAGGAGCACCCGGTGGCCCAAGAGCTCCTTGTCCACCGCGACACCCGGCTTCTTGGGTTTGGCCTTGGCCTTCTCGCTTGACGACGAGCGCTCCTTGAGCCTCTTCTCCTCGGCCTCGTAGTCGATTTGGAAGACGCAGTCGAAGGAAACCGTGGTGCCCACGCCCGGCTCGCTCTCTATGGATATCCGGCCGCCCATGAGCTCCACCAGGCGCTTGGTGATGGTGAGCCCCAAGCCCGTGCCGCCGTACTGGCGGGTTATCGAGGTGTCGGCCTGGGTGAAGGCCTTGAAGAGCTTCCGGGTCTGCTCCTCGCTCATGCCTATCCCGGTGTCGCTGACCGCGAAGGAGAGCCTCAGGGTCTCGTGGCCGCCCTCGCCTTGGGCCGGGCCGTCCGGGCCCCTCCCGGCCGGGTTCGAGGCCCCGCGGGGGGTCGCCGCTGGTTTCCCGGGCGGGGTGCGGCGGGTCTTGATGGTGATGGACCCGGCCTTGGTGAACTTGAAGGAGTTCCCGACGGTGTTGATGAATACCTGGCTCAGGCGCAAGGGGTCCCCCACCAGGCAGTCCGGGAGCCCGTTCTCGGTGTCCAGCACAAGGCCTATGCCCGTCTTCTGGATCCTCTCCCGGAACATCACCTCCACGTCCGCGAGTGTCTTGGAAAGCGAGAAGGGTATGCGCTCCAGGGTCATCTTCCCGGCCTCCACCTTGGAGAAGTCCAGGATGTCGTTGATGATGCCAAGGAGGGCCTGCCCTGAGCTGTGGGCGTTCTCGGCGTACTCGGTCTGCTGGGGGTCCAGCTTGGTCTGGAGCAGGAGGTGGGTGAGCCCTATTATGGCGTTCATCGGGGTGCGGATCTCGTGGCTCATGTTGGCCAGGAACTCGGACTTGGCCTTGGAGGCGGCCTCGGCCTGGCTTATGGCCCTGGTGAGCGCGGTCACGTCTGAGAGTATCATGATGACGCAGGCGTCGGTGAGGGTCTTGCTGGAGGCCCCCCCGGCCCTCTTGAGCTGCAACGAGTACGAGAGCGGCTCGCCGTCCTCGGCCAGGAAGGACGTCTCCGTCTGGAAGGTCTCGCCGCTTATCCCGTCTTCCCCGAATATGTGGTCGATCTCGGGCAGCTCCCTCGCCCGGCTGCCCTGGTCGCCCGCCACCACGGCCTGGAGCAGGTCGATCCCCACGCTGCTGAGCCCGTGGGCCTCCAGCAGCACCTCCATGGCGGTGTTCTTGTAGATGGGGCGGCGGTTAAGATCGAAGAGCGCGAGGGCGTTGGGCATGGAGTCGAGGTACGAGCAGATGGCGTCCATCGTGGTGTTGATGGAGCCCACTATCCTGTGGTAGTCCCCCTGGTGCGGCGCGGGGTCTATGCGGTGGTGCAGGGACCCCGAGGATGCGGCGAGGGTGAGCCCGCCTATGTCCCGTATCATCCTCGCGACGGAGTCGGACATGGTCTGGTAGGCGGTGGCGAGCTTCCCTATCTCGTCCGTGCGTTTGGAGAAGGTCGTCAGCTCCGGGTTCACGAAGTCGCCGGAGGCGTTCCTTATGGCGTTCTCGGTTATGAGGTGAAGGGGGTAGGTGATTATGTTTCTTAGGAAGATCCGGTAGAAGAAGGCGAAGATGATGAGGAAAAGGAAGGTCAGGAGGAACCCAGTGAGGTCGGCCTGGCGCACCGGCTGGAGGAAATCCTCCTTGGATACGAGGATCCCCAGCGACCAGAGGGTGCCCCGCACCGGGGCGTAGCTTATGAACATGGGGCCGTCGGGGGTGTCGATCGCGGCCGAGCCCGTGCCGCCCTCCACCATGTGGCTGACCACGGTCTTGACCTCCGGGTCGTCCCCGATGGTTTCGTAAATGGACTGGCGGCTGTAGACCTTCCCATGGAAGATCGAGGCCATGAGCACGGTGTCCTCGTTGATTATGAACGCGGTGCCCTTGGAGCCTATGCTCAGGCGGGTGATTATGCCGTAGAGGGCGTCGTAGGAGTAGGCGCCAACCAGGTAGAAGTCGGACTCGTTCTCCCGGGTCAGCTGGTCCGTGCTCCAGACCGGGAGGGCCATGGTGATCTGGAGCCCGTGGTCGCCAACCGTCGTGTCCTCGATGACCATGTTGTGGGTGGCCTTGAGGAAGCCCCACAGCTTCTTGTCGGTAAGCCTGGAAGGCGAGCTGCCCGAGCCCGTTATGAGCGAGCCCGCGTTGTTGTAGAGCCCCAGCCACAGGAAGCCTATGGCCTGCATGGTGCGGTCTATGGTCTTCTGCTTGCCGGAGGCCGCGACCGAGGTGCTAGGAAGGACGCTGTTGTTGCGTATCAGGTAGAAGCGGTCGACCAGGGTGTGGAGCTGGGACTCCAAATCCTCCGCCGCCGAGTGCGCCATGGGCTGGAGCACGTTCAGGAAGATGGTCTCCGTGAGCGAGTTCATGAAGTAGGTCATCATGTAGACAAGGCCCGTGGTGAGCGCCATGACGACCAGGACTGTCACGACCAGGATCCTGGTAGCGATGCTCTTCTGGGTCCTGATGCCTGCCCGCGGGCGATCCTTGTCCCCCATGGGTTTGTCTGTGGCTAGCGTTTCCAGACTTGGGCCTTTTTCCCTACAGGTCGCCCGGGAAGGCGTTCACCGGGAGTGGTACGTTCGCTACGGACTTGTCGCTGGCCCTGGAGCGCCCTATAGCCTCCTGGGCCAGCGCGGTGAAGACCTGGTGCGTGCGCCTCGCCCCGGCCACGGGCTGGACCTTGGTCACGTCCTGGAGGGTCAGGAGGGCGCTCTCGTAGGCAAGGTAGCACTGGAAGGCCTTGGCCCCGTGGAGGGAGGTGGCCTCGAGCCGGTAGTCCATGTCCCAGGATCTGCGGAAGCCGCTTTGGTTCACGGCGTCGAACTCGATGATGGCGATGCGCCCGTTGTTGACGTAGATGGTCAGATAGTCCTTCCAGCCCGCCTCGGAGTAGCCCTCGGCCTGGGCCGTGTAGAAACCCTCCTTGAGGGCCTCGCGGTCCTCCTCGCAGCCCAGGGCGGCCAGGCACAGGATGGCGATTGCAAGCGGCAAGGCGAGGAGGCCCGGCCCCTTGGGCCGGGCCTGCCTCGTCCGCTCAGAAGTCGTAGTCATCCATGTTGTCCAAGGTGAACTCCGTGCGCTGCGGGAGCAGCACGACCCCGGAGTCGGGCGCGGTCCCCATGTTGGGGTCCAGCACCGTGTTGGGCATGACCTCCAGCATGCCTATCTCGGGGATGTCGACCATCTGGCCCACGTTCAGCTGGTTCCCCGAGGCCAGGTAGTAGGAGATGTAGCATGCCATGGCGCCCTGGATCTGGCAGTCCCAGAGCCCCCACCTGTCGATTATGCCCTCCCGGCAGAACTCCTTCATGGCGTTGGGCGAGGCGAAGCCGGTGACCGAGACGTCCTCGGCGTCCTTGCCCATGTCCTTGAGGGCCTGGGCCTGCCCGGGGAGCGAGGTGGAGTCGTTGCAGATGATGAGGTCTATGTCCGGGTGCTCGGTCAGGATTTCCTTCCCCACGCTCAGGGCCTTCTCGGGATCCTGCTCGCTGTAGTAGTTGTCGGGCTTCACGTTCTCCCAGTTCGGGAAGGCGCTCTTTATGTACTCCTCGCCGGCCTCCCGCCAGGAGTTCTGGTCGGCCACCGACGCCTGGGAGTAGTGCCAGGCGTACTTTATGGGATCCGTCGAGGGGTTCTTGCCCCTCTTGGTGAGGCTCTTGGCGCCCATCTCCACCAGCATGCGGCCAAGCTGCGAGGGGGTGCCCTGGGAGACCATGATGCGCCTTGCGTCCCCGGACACGTCGGAGTCCCAGGTGGTGACCACTATCCCGGCATCCAGGGCCTTCTTGAGCACGTCGTCCAAGGCGGTCCTGTCCAATGACGAGATGGAGATGGCCGGGACCTTGTCCTTTATGGCCTGCTCCACGACCGCCACCTGGTCGGGCACGCTGGCCTCGGGCGAGCCCCGGTAGTCCACCTTGAAGCCGTGGCGGGCGGCGTATTCCTGGGCGCCCTTGTTGGCGGACTCGAAGAAGGCGTTGCCCGTGATCTTGGGCACGAAGACCACTGTGATTTCACCGGACTGGCCCTGGGACGGGCCGCCCTGTTCGCCCTGGTCCCCGCCCTTGCAGGACAGGGGCAGGCACAGGGCCAAAAGCAGGGCGAGTAGGGTAAGGGTTTTTCTCATGGTGCGACCTTGGACCGTATAACGGCATCCTTTCACGCAGGCAACGGCGGGGAAGGGGCTGAGGGGGGCCTTGCGGCCCCATTGCCGCCTTGCTCCATGACGGAGGCAAGATCGCGGTCAATCAAAAGGCCGGCTTCCTGCGAATTTTTTTCTCTGTAATCCAAGCGGGCCGCGGGCTTGACCCGAAGACCCAAAGAAGGTGCTGGCAAAACATGTGAAGGTGGGTTCACACCAGATCGAATCTAAAAGGATATAAAAATATATTAAACGCTATAATAGAACAATATAAAACAATAAAATAAACAAAATAAGCTATAAAATAGAAGGCCTTTCACAAGTGAAAAAAGGCTTCCGGAAAAAGACCACAAACCGCGAACGGTAACAAATAACACGGTTATCGGCCGAAAAAAGTCAATAGTATTTTATGTCCTTTGAAAGGTAATTAGCAAGAATTATGATAAATTTTAGTGGGAATTAAAAAATATATGACTTCAGTAAATATTTTAATGAAAGTTAGATAGATATTTAACTTTATTAAAAAATTTTTTAAAAGCCATTCCAGCGCCGTCAGGAGTTGGCCGGGAAGATTGGCTTGGCACCGGATATCATTTTTAGCATAAAACGTTCGCAAAATAAAGAGAGGCCGGGCTTCCCGAAAGTCCGGAAGGCATGCGGGATTTGGGTCTGGTTTTGGTTCGTCCCCTTGGCCCGCCCTTTGCTTCGCCCCTTGGGCGCGCCTTTTAGGCCGTTGGCATTAAAATGGCACGCCTGCGGGGGGAGGCCCTTTTTGGGGGGTACCAGGGAGGTATCGGGTGGGGCTGCAGCGACCATGCGGGCAGAAACGCCGTCAAATGGCATGTACCCCATGGCAACCCAAAGGCAGAAGGCGTCAGGGAGGGCGCAGGCTTAAGGGGGGGATGGCTTTTTTGGGTTTTGCGGGGATTGGGGCAGGGCGATCTTTGGGGTGTCGCAGGGCTTTCCGGTTTGCATGCCTGGCGGAAAGCCCTTGGTGGGGCGGTATTTTTCGTAGCCTGGCGGCCTTTGGGGAGATATTGGCCAAATACCGGGCCAAAACCCGGGCATGAGCCCTGCGCCTCCCGGGGAAAGGCGGTACGGCCGGGAGAGGCCCGTAAATGACTGGCCAAGGGCGGCCGAAGGGCGGGTCAGTGGCGAGGGGTTTCCGGGTGCTGGAACTTGGGGGCTGTGGGCTGTTTGTTCCAAGGCTGCAGGAACTTCCCGATTTCCTCGGAGCTGGGCATGGCCTGGGGGATCCCCTCGGGAGCGAGGTCCCTCCGCACGTGGATCTCTTCCGCGAGATGCCTTATCTTTGCCACGTCCTCGAATATTGTCTGCCTGCTGACGCCCAGGATCCTCCCTATGTCGTGGGCGGTGAAGTTGTTCTTCTTCGATTCGCTCAAAAGCAGCGCCGCGACAGCCCGGCGGTATTCGGGAAGGGTCCTTGCCTGGTCCCTGACGGCCTTAGCGACTTCGACTACCTCTGGTGGGATGATTGTCTGTCTGGCCATGTTTTTCACCTCTTGGCGCATTATGCCATTTTTGCTCCCCGGGGCGCAAGGACCATCCGTAGTGGCTTTTCCCCTACCGAAAACACCATATGTTGGGTAAGAGTCTTAAAAGTGCGCATATGAGGTGTGTGAGTCTGGAACCCCAGGCCCTTGGCCGAGCCTGCCCTGCGGCCCCTCCAAGGGCCCGCCACTCCTTGGGAAGCGGCGGCGCGATTTGCCGGGGAGCCATTAGCGCACCGGACACTTG
>JAITKK010000002.1 GCA_031278475.1 Deltaproteobacteria bacterium | reverse complement strand
CCCTCTGCCCCGGCTGCGGGGCGACCTTGGTTGAGAGGACGGGCTTCAGCGTGGGGAGAAACCTGCTCGAAGGCAACGGCTATTGCCCCGAGTGCGGGGAGGGGGTTGCCGGTAGGTGGTAGGGGCTCTGACCCGTTTACTCTCACGGCTGCGGGGAAAACCCCGGTTTGCCAAAAAACAGTTGCATTTGACGCGCTTTGTTGTTATTAATTGGTACGGAGAGATGCCGGAGTGGTCGATCGGGGGCGACTCGAAATCGTCTAAAGTTTAATAAACTTTCGGGGGTTCGAATCCCCCTCTCTCCGCCACATTATTTAATTTCAAATTTTATAAGCTTGTCACTTATCCGTGATAAGCCAAGGACAACCTCTTGGTCTCAGGGGGCTAGGAATCATTTTTTTTGAAAAATATTGATCGTAATAAAGCATCGTATGGAATTTTCATTGTTTGCTTGTATACCATCGCATATAAAATTGTATGGGAAAACAGTTTAAAAAACATAAAAATGCGTTTAGCATGGCCGGAAGATACTAAGAAAATCGAAAACGTTGGCGAAATAATAATATGATTAATAGATTGTATAAAGTGGCTGAGTCAAGTTATGGCAAAAATAGAAGAGAAAATAGAATTTTGGAAAAAACAATTACTCGATTTAGGTAAACGTAATAGACTGATTCATAGTCCATTACCAAAATCTAGTGGAAGTCCGTCTCGTAGAGTTATATCCATTGTTAAACCTAATGCATCAAGGCTGTGGAAAATATTTGCCGAAGACAACGGCGAAATATGCTTCAGTAAGGCTAGGATTACAAGGGATGAAACAATTAGGACTGACCCTTATATACTTGTTGAAACTAATCAAAGTGAATTAGAAACTAATAAAACATTACGAAATATTCAAGATAAAGTACGGACATTTCAGGAAGAACAGGGTTTGAATATCCTTCATCTCGCTTTTGGATTCCTACATTGGCGAGAAGAAGAGAAAGAAGATGAAAAAAAAGATGATAAAGAAAATGAGAAAGAAAGTAAGGTAATACGTTCTCCTCTGTTGTTGATTCCAGTTCAGCTTACTAAAAAAGATCTATTTTCACAATATGTATTATCCCGTAATGATGACGAAATTACGCATAATAATGCTTTACTGGAGAAACTTAAGAATAATTTTGGAATTAAATTACCTGAATATTCAGAAGATACTGACATAGGTAGCTACATGTTGAATGTCGAGGAACAATACTCTTCGTCACAATCAAATTGGCAAGTTACAGATGATGTGGAACTTTCGATGTATTTATTTTCGAATATGAGTATGTATCATGATTTGGACAAGCATGCTGAAATTATTAAAAATCATAAGATAATACGGACTCTTGTTGGTGAAAAATTAGAAATTGATGAAAAATTAGACGAGATATCAGAGTTCAATCATGATGAAGTTGATCCTAGGGAAGTATTCAGCGTAATTGATGCAGATTCAAGTCAACAAGATGCGATATTGCTCGCAAAGAGAGGCGGAAGCTTTGTGTTGCAAGGACCTCCCGGTACTGGCAAGAGTCAAACAATCACAAATATAATAGCAGAATTGATTGCACAAAATAAGCGTGTACTGTTTGTTTCCGCAAAATTAGCAGCACTTGAGGTTGTCAACAAACGCCTCAGAGCAGCAGGATTAATTGATTTTTGTCTGACATTGCATAGTCATAACGCAAAACGCAAAGAAGTCCTTGAACAGCTAAATAATTCATTAGTTTTAAGTGAAAATTCAGCGGCATTGACGGGTTCTGCATACACTAAGTTATTTCAATTAAAAGTATTACGTGAGCGTTTGAACGATTATTCGAGGAAGCTACATACTACTGTGGAACCACTTGGAGAGACAATATATACAATTTTTGGTAAAATTCTATCGTTGAAGCAATATCCAAAGATTTATTCTCCGATTAAAAACGCAGAGTCTATTGGTAAATTTGATTTGGAATTAATAAAAGGTGTGCTAAATGAATTTTCAAAAATAATTAAACAGAGTGGTTACCAAGATGATAATCCGTGGGCTGACTGTAAAGTAAAATTTAGCTCAAACCAATTCAAACATGAATTTAAAATTAATTCACAAAAAGCACTGGAATTATGTCAGGAAGGAATAAATATAACTAAATCGTTTTCAATGTTGATAGGTGATAAAAATGAATTGCTATTTTCGAAGATACCGGATATCTCCACAATACTCCATGTTGCCTCAGAGGAAAATGTGATTCAGAAAGATTGGCTTGAAATAGCTGATAAAGCATTAAAAATTTTGATAAGCTGTGTAGCACAAATACAAATAAGGGAAAATAAAAATCACGAGATAGATGATTGTAAGGAAGAAAGAAAGAGTCGTGTAGTAGAACGTGACAAGGCTAAGTTATCACATGATGAATTCAAGGGTATATATACCACAACTTATGAAAAATTGAAATCTGAAAAGGAAACTATATTGGAGGTTTACACTGCTGATGTCTTCAATATAAAGGCTATAGAGGTGTTCGAACGATATAGAACAAAATATCGGTCAATTTTAAGGATATTTTATCCACAATATCACAAAGACCGAAAAGAAATTTTATCCTATAAAAAAACAGCAAAGAAGATATCATTTAAAGCTTCATTCGAGATTTTGGATAAATTGACTACACTGAAAATAATTGAAGATGAGTTTGAAAATCAATCTGAGACATATTTGAATTATAAGAAAAATCTTGAGAATCACGAAAAAATAATCGAAAATATTGATAATCATATATTACAAAAAAAGAATGATCTCTCTGCAATTGAGTTCCAAATTGAACAAGATTGTAAGCGACTTAGCGAGTTATTGAAAATAAAAATTGATGATAAACACGATTTCGAGAAACTACATTCTCGACTTGTTTGGGCTATGATATTTGCTAGAAATCTTAAATTAATGCCAATCCCAGAAGAATATATAGGTTTCGTTTGCATAAATGACTCTGGCATTAAAGAAAGATCAAAAAAACTTGCAATTCAACTTGATGATTTTTATAATCGTTCTCTAAAAGTGTTTGAAAATTTTGCTAATCTTTTCTCAGAACCAAAAATTATTTTGGAAAATTCAATAAAGTATCTGGAAAGTCGAATAAAAAAATGCAATGATAATTTTATTTATTTGGATTATTATATTCATTTTAATGAAATTGTACAAAAATCAAAGCAACTTTCGATTGATAACTTCGTGTTATGCGCAAAAGATAATAATCTTTCAGCTGAACATATAGTTCCTGTGTTTGAGGAGTGTTTTTATATTTCTTGGATTGATAAGGTACTAGAGAAAGATGAATATCAAATAATTAAAAATTTTTGGAGGTTAAATCAGGAAGAAGATCTTACAAATTTTAAGAGCTTGGATATTTTACATATGGATATTGCCAAAGATGCATTGTTTAGCAAGTTGGTTTCACGTTTACCTAACTTAAATACTTTTACATCTGGGCATGGTGAATTAGGATTATTGAAACGTGAGTTAGCAAAACAATCTAGATTTAAGCCGACACGTAAACTTTTTGCATCGTTGCCTACCTTACTACCTGTATTGAAACCGTGTTTGATGATGTCTCCGCTTTCTGTAAGCATTTTTCTAAGTGATGCTGATTATAAATTCGATACTGTTATCTTTGATGAGGCCTCTCAAGTGCGTACAGAGGAAGCAATATGTGCCATTTATCGTGGACAACAGGTAATTATTGCAGGAGATACTAAACAATTACCCCCAACTGATTTTTTTAATGTTACAAGATCAGACAAGGATGATGAGGAATCAGATGAGGAAGTTGATTCATATGATTCCTCTGCATTCCCTTCTATTCTCGATGAGGCAACGTTGTTTCCTTCACAAACATTAAAGTGGCACTATCGAAGCAAACATGAGCACTTGATTGCTTTTTCAAATGTAAAATTTTATGGTGGAAAGCTTATTACTTTTCCTTCATCAACTATAAAAAAAGATGGTCTCGGAGTTGAATATATTTATGTTAAGAATGGTTTCAATAAAAAAGGTTATGGCAATACTGAAGAGGCTACTCGTGTTGCAGAACTTACATTTGAGCATTTAAAAAAATTTCCCAAACGAAGTCTGGGGATAATCGCATTTGGTAAAATTCAGCAAAAGGCTATACAGGATGCCTTAGATAAAATGCGAGAAAATGATTTAAGTTTTGAAACTTTTTTTCAAAATAATAGTGATGATGAAAATATATTTATTAAAAATCTTGAAACAGTTCAAGGTGATGAGCGTGACACGATTATTTTCAGTATAGGTTATTCTCGGACTTATTCAGATGAAAAGCAGGATAAAATGAAAATGTTTTTTGGTCCTCTCAGTTATACAGGAGGGGAAAGAAGATTGAATGTCGCTATAACTCGTGCACGTTACAATATAAAACTTGTAGGTTCTATTTACCCTACGGATATCGATTTAAGCCGGGTGAGTAATGATGGGCCTAAATTATTAAGGCAATATATAGAATTTGCTAGTGGCTCAAGATCTATTCTTAGTGAAAAATTTGACGATATAGGTGTTCATTTTGATTCACCTTTTGAAGAATCGGTCTATGATTTTCTAATTGATAAAAAATATGATGTTGCAACGCAGGTTGGGTGCTCAAGCTACAGAATAGATCTTGCAGTCAGGCACCCAGAACATAATGGGCGTTTTGCAATAGGTATCGAGTGTGATGGTCGAATGTATCACTCTGCTCGCACGGCACGTGAACGCGACCGTTTACGTCAAACGGTTCTTGAGGATATGGGTTGGAAAATTTACCGTATATGGTCCACAGATTGGTTTAAGGATCCGGTAACAGCAGGTAAAAAATTAACTGATGCGATTGAACAAGCGATTAAAAATTATACAGAAATTTCAATGGAAAAGCCTCAGAATCAGGTGAAATCACAAAGCTATGCAGAGGTAAAAAGTAAACTGATACTAAAACAAAGTGAAGTACCGATATCAACATTTAAATCCTCTGATTTAGATGATATTCCATTGAAAGATATAATGCAACATATGAAAGTAATCATTGATCAAAGTTTTGGGATTGATAAAGATGAATTATTCGCTATGACAAAACAATGTTATGGTCGAAAACGACTGACGGAAAAGTTAACTAAGATATTCAATTCTGCATATCAAAAATTACTTTTAACTGGTGAAATTCGCGAGCGGGATAATAAAATTGTAAAAATTGTTTAATACAATTACTTCTAATTACCTCATTAATAAAATCATAAGCACAGTCTACGCTACCTAGCTCTCACGGGCTATTTTCATCAAGGCTATGATGGGAATGTGCTTTGCGTCGTCCCGCTCAAGCTTCCTTATGGCGGCCGATGCCTGATAGCCGTCCATGTTCGGCATCTGCACGTCCATTAATATTATGTCGTTGGTGTTCTGCGGGGAATCCACGAACTTCTTGAGGGCTACCACGCCGTCCTCGGCCTCTTCGACCGTGATCCCTGTCCACTTAGGCATGGCCCTTGCGATCTTGCGGTTGAGGTCCACGTTGTCCACTATGAGCACCTTCTTCCCTGTGAATTTCCTGGTGGGGTCGGCGTCCACCACCTCTTCCTTGTATAGGGACGCGGTATCCTTCATCCAGATGGCAAAGGAGAAGGCGCTTCCCTTACCCACTTGGGACTCAACGTGGATGTCGCTCCCCATGAGGTGCACTATGTGTCGGCTGATGGTGAGCCCAAGGCCCGTACCCCCGAAGCGGTTGGCGATGGAGCCCCCGCCCTGCTCGAAGGGCTGGAATATGGCAGCCAGGGCCTCCTCCGTGATTCCTATCCCGGTGTCTTTGACGGTGAACTCCACCAAGGCCTTCCCGTCCTTGCGCTCCTTTCTGGATATCGAGAACTCTATGGTGCCGTGCTCGGGGGTGAATTTGACGGAGTTGCCAAGAAGGTTTATGAGCACTTGGCGCAGGTGCAAAGGATCGGTTAGGAAGGTTGACGGCGTGAAGTTCACCAAGTTCGTTTTGAACTCTATGTTCTTTTGGGAGCAGCGGGTCTTCATGATGGAGGTGACCGTGTTCGCGAGCACCACCAGCTCCACGTATTCCTCGGATATCTCGATTTTCCCGGCCTCTATCTTGGATAGATCGAGTATGTCGTTTAAGAGGCCCAAAAGGTGCAGCGAGGATGTCTCTATCTGGCGGACGTTTTCGGTAATGTCTGTCCACTCGGGGCTGTCGTTCTTGAAGGACTCCATGTTCTTCCGCACGAGGCCGGTGAGCCCTATTATGGCGTTCATGGGGGTCCTTATCTCGTGGCTCATGTGGGCCAGGAACTTGCCCTTGTGCTCGTTCGCGCTCTTCGCGTCGTTCATGGCCTTTTCTAGCTCGAGCTGCTTGTGGACCATGTCCGATATGTCGTGGGTCTCTATTATGTAGCCGCAGCGCTCCCCGTCTTTTGTGTACATGTAGTTGGCCCTGCCCTGGACGTACTGGTCGGTATCCTTGATGCGCAGGATTTCCGGTTCGTGGCCCTCCTTTAAGGCCGTTATGGGGCAGTAGGGCGTGTTGGGCGGGAATATGGAAAAGGACGGGTAAGGCTTGCCGACGACATCCTCCAGGCTCATATTGTAGAATTCGAGGCTCTGCTCGTTCATGTAAATGACTTTAAGATCCATGTCCACGATTGAGGTCGAGTTCTTGACGCTGTCCACGATGGAGTCGGCCATGTCGTCAAAGGAGTCCTCGAGGTACCCGAACTCGTCTTTTACCTTGCTGTTGAACCTGAACTGCCTCTGGCCCGAGCGGAAGCGGTCTATGCCGTTTATCAGGTAGGTTATGCTGTTGGTCAAGAATGATGCCATCCAGATGGCTATGAAGACCACCAGCACGATGAGTACTATGGTGGTGATGGACAATTGCGCGAAGGTGTCCATGAGGCTTTTGTTAACGGCCTCCCCGAGCTTGACCTCGGTCTCCTGCGCGGGCATGGTGAAGAACTCGAGGCTCGAGCCGATGGCCACGAACCCGAAGCCCCTCTTGGTGTAGCCGTTCGCCTCCGACGGGGCGTAATGGCCCGTGTAGTAGGGGATGGCCGCGGCCGTGTTCAGCTTCCAGAGCCCGCTCCAGAGTATGTAAAGGGACCCGGACCCTCCGGTCTCGGTCAGGTCCATCCAGCCGACGCACTGCGGGGCGTTGTTGAGCCAGCGGCCGTCAAGGCCCACGAGGCTCGCCTTGGTGAGTTCGGGCGCGGGCTTTTTGTCCCGGGACTGCTCGAAGAACTCCGGCAGTTCCTTGACATAGTCCGTCCACTTGACGATGCCCGACTCCTTCCAGCCGTTGTAGATGGACTCCTCCAGCCAGGGTACCTGCGGCTCGCCGGTCTCGGGGTCGAAGCCCACGATTGAGTGGTGCCTCGGGTGGCATATGCTGCGGCAGCGGTAGTCCCATATGAAGGCATAGTTGCCCTCGAAGGCGCTGGGGAGGTCCGTGTAGCGCTCGTTCATGGGCGTGAGGTGGTCCACGAACTCCATGATGTGGTCGTGGTTCAGGGCCAGCGTCACGTAGCCCGTCACCTGCCCGCTGTCGTCGGTCACAGGCGTTGCCCAGCGCACGATGCCCTCGAACCTTTGGCCGTGGGGGTTCTCTTTGCCCGCGTAGGCCTGTTTCTCAGGCGCGTAGGGTATGTCGTATTTCCTGGCTGTCGCGGCCTCCGCCACCCTGCCCGGCGTGTACATGCCTATGAAGTTGGTCCCCACGTAGGCCCCGATGACGTCGGAGACGTAGATCTCGCCGGGTTTGAGGTTCTTTAGCTCCTCGAAGTAGGTCTCGGCCTTGACGTAGGTGTTCTCCCTCTTGGACACGTCCTTGAGGGCCGGGTCCAGCGGGTAGTGCCTCTTGGTGGACTCCGGGCTCACATATTTAAAAATCTCCTGGCCGTTGAGGTCCAGGTAGCTTATCTCGTCGAAGAGGGGGGCGTCCATGAACTTTATGCTGTCGGGCGGGCGGGGCCTGAAGCCGTCCATGCTGTCGTTTTCAGCGTTGGTGCTGTGCCCGGCCGGGAGCACGGGGGGTGGGTCCTTGGGCACCCAGGAGTCCCCGTCCGGGGCGAGCACCCATTCGACCGGGACGACGAGGCGCCCCTTCATGGAGTCCGCGTACCTCTTGTAGTTGTCTAGGCTGGGCTCAAGCCCGGCCACGTAGAGGATGTCCTTGTCCCTGTCGTACAGGAAGTCCGCCACCATCTCGGCGGCGGTGGTGGACATGCGCTCGATGTTCTCGACGGCTATGTGGTTTAGGGCGGCGGTGGAGTCCTTGACCGCCATGGCCTTAAGGGTCTCGCCCTGGTTGATGGCTTGGCGCCAGGCTATTGACGCGAGGAGAATGAGTGGGATCACCTTCACCAGAAGGAAGATGATTATGAGCTTCCCGCGCATCCCCATGCCAAACTTGTTGGACAGGAATGCCATCCCGCTCTTCAACGCGCTGAGAATAGGATTCTTCATACCATGCTCCGCATTTCCCCTCGGAGAAAAAAGCGTCCCGGAAGGCGGCCCCTTACACCGCCCGTTGTCGGGATCCATGCGCCCGGCCCCAGCGTGGGGGCCTTCGGCCCTCCCGCGAGAGGGCTTTCTAGGCGCATGGCTTCGGACTATACCACAACCCGCAAGGCGGGAAAAAGACAATCGGTTGGGCGCGCCCTCCCCCGGGAGGATGCCCAGCCGTGGCGCGGCCCCGACGGGGCGGCCTTGCCATAAACCTAATAGCCCGAGTCCACATAATTATACATCACTTTCGCCCCAGTCCCCATTAGCGACGGGGGCAAAGGCGGCTTGGGGAGCCCTTTCAGGCCCCATCGGGATCCCCGTCGGCACCCGCGAGCCAGTCAAGGTCGCCCTTCAGGAAGCCCAACCCCTCCCAAGGCCGGTATGCGGCAAGCCATTTGTCGAAGCTGTCGTCAGGATGGCGGTCCCTTAGGCGCAGGAAGGCAGCGAGCGCCTGGATGTCGCGGTCGCCCGGCCTGCGCCAGAGCCCGCCCATGGCGTCGAAGCGCCTCACGAGCTCCTGGCTCTTGAGCCCGGTGGGGTTCGGGCCGAAGCGCAGGGTGACCATGCGGAACGGGCCGCCTTGGTTCTTTGTGGCGTGGTCCATCATGGTCTCCAGCCGGTGCTGGAAGGTCTTGGGGCTCTGGAAGAGGTTTGCCCTTAGGAGCAGCCTCCTTTCCTCGGGCGGGGCCGGGGCGTTTTCCCCGTTCCCGCGCGAAGGCCCGGAAACAAGCTCCACCATGCCCTTGGGCAGGCCCTTGGGCGGGGTGAGCCTCAGGTCAGTCCCATTGCCGCCCCCGTGGGATGCCAGGGCCCCCAGCACGGAAGAGAGGGCCTCCGGCCAAAAGTCGTCGGAATGGCCGTCGATCTTCGTATCCTCCGGATCGGACGCGTCCCTGTACCACCGGAACTCCGTCTCCAGCCTCATGGCCTCCGGGTCTTGGCCCGTCTGGGCCGGCCCGTCGGAAGGCCCGTCCCCCAAGCTTCCCGGGCTTTCGCCCCCCGCGGGTTGCGGGGCGTCCTCCCCCGGGGACAGGGCCCTTGGGGGCGGCTGCCCCCATGGGCCGTCCCCGGGGGCTTCCAGTATGCGTTCGACCTCGGCGGGCTCGCCCGAGAGCAGCAAGCCCCGGACTATCCGGTGGCAACGCTCCATAAGGGCCCTTGGGTTGATGCCGTCGATGCCCTCGAAGGAGTCCGGGCGGAAGGGCCAGGTGGGGTAGGGCGGGTCCCAGCCTGCCTTGCGGGAGGCCTCCCTGAGCCTGGCCGCCACCAGGGCCTCCATGGAGTCCCTGGAGCTCAGCGGGGAGAGGAACACGGGCGGGCGGCGGTAGCGCTGCAGCGAGGTGTTCGCGGACGAGTGCCCCAGAAGGCTGTCCCAGGTGAGCGGCAGGCAGGATAGCACCGCAAGTGTCCTGGAGGTGAGGGAGGTGAGCCTCCCCAGGCCGTCCGAGAGGTTGGTGATGATGGCCCTCGCCGTGCTCACCGATGGGCTCAGGTCGCCATGCCCGTTGTGGGCGATGAGGCTGAACAGGGACAGCACGTGGTCCATCTGGTCCAGGGCGAACACCGTGAACCCCCCGTTCAGGGCCATGAAGAAGGATAGGCCGGAGATAGCGAGCTCGGCCTCGCCGCGGCCCACGGTGTAGCCGGTAGCCGCCGCCTCCTCCAAGGACACGGGCAGCCCCTTTAGCCAGGAGAAGGCCGCCTTCCTGAGGAAGGGATCCCTTGAGCCCAGGAGCAGGATGGTCCGCAGCACGTCCAGGTATTCCGTCGCCTCCCTGGGGTGGGCCTCCGCAAGCTTCGCGACCAGCCTGTCCATGTCCCGGTGAAGCCTTGCGGGGTTCCTGCGGGTGTAGCGGTCCGGGAAGCCCTGGGGGACCTGGAAGCCGGCGAAGGCGAGGACGGCCTCGGCCAGGAGGGCCGCCTGGGGGCGGCCCCCGTGGTAGCCCAGCGGGGTTATTAGGGACTTCACCATGCCCTTGAGCACGGTCTCCAGGACGTCCCTTATGGCGGACATGTCGCAGAGCACGAAGAAGCCGCCCCTGGATATGGCCTCCCGGCAGAAGCGGCCCAGGAGGTGGGTCTTGCCGGTCCCCCCTGGGCCAGCGATGACCAGGCCCGGGGGCGAGGAGAGTTCCCTCTGGGCCTTCAGCTGCGAAAGCTCCACCAGGAAGTCCTTGAGCGCCCCGCCGTGAAGCCCCGGCACGTCCCATTCCGGGATGCTCCACACGTCGTCCAGGTTCCTCACCCAATCGAAGGAGGCCTTGCAGAGGACTCTGAGCTTCAATTCCCTTTCGGTCTCTGGCATCTCTCTTCCTGGGGCGGCCCGTGCGGGCGGGGATCCGCCGTTTCCGGGGCTTTTTCGGGAAAGTCTCTTAGGATTAGGGCCTTGGGCTTGGGAGCGGGGGATCAGCTAGTTCGTTTAAAGGCAGGAAGGCAGGAGGGCCCCTCATTTTACCCCAATAGACCATAAAAACCCCACACTTATTTGAATGCGGCCCCAACGGCCCTGGCGGCCCCAATAGCCACCGCCCGGCTTCCTGCGGGCCAGAAGGCCTCTTGCGGCGATCCTTCCTGGGGGGTTTTCGGCGAAAAAAGCACCGGTTGCGCGCATTTTCGGTCCCGTGGCAGGGGCCAAAAAACCAACATAAATGTCTAAAAACTTTTGTTTTTTGAATTGAAATTTACACTTTTGGTGCAAAAACTGGGGGCGGAAGGCCTGGGAGGCTGGGCCAGTCAAAAAATAAATCTTTCATAATGCAGTAAAAACCTATCAAAAGGGCCTTTTGGCCTTAATAATGCACAATCAGCCCAAAGTACAACCAGGATCACCTCCCTGCGGGGCCGACACCCTTATCCGTGGCGTGGGCCCCTGGAATGCGCTAGGGCCGCCACGCCTACGGCCTGTGCGCTGGTTTTGGGCGCCCATGCCCGTCGCCCGCACCAAAGCCCGGGGCTTCCAGGAAGCCCTGGGCCTCCCCCACCTCCGAGCATTTCGGGCCGCCCGCGGCCAAAGGCCGCGGAATAACCCAGGCCCTAGACACGTAATAAAACGTTGGAGGATCACATGATTCTGAAAAAGCTTGCCATCCCCTTCGTCTGCCTATGCCTGACGCTAAGCGCGGGCGCGCTTTGGGCGCAGGAGACGATCAAGGTGGGCATCCTTCACTCACTGACCGGCACCATGGCCATATCGGAGACCACCCTCAAGGACGTCATGCTCATGCTCATAGAGCAGCAGAACGCCAAGGGCGGGCTCTTGGGCAAGAAGCTGGAGCCGGTGGTGGTGGATCCCGCCTCAGACTGGCCACAGTTCAACGAGAAGGCCCTGAGCCTTCTAACCCAGGACAAGGTGGACGTGGTATTCGGCTGCTGGACCTCGGTGTCCCGCAAGTCGGTGCTGCCCGTCTTCGAGGAGCACAACGGGCTCCTCTTCTACCCGGTTCAGTACGAGGGCCAGGAGTCCTCCAAGAACGTCATCTACACCGGGGCTGCCCCCAACCAGCAGGCAATCCCCGCGGTGGATTACCTCTTGAACGATCTTGGGGTCAAGCGCTTCGCGCTTGTGGGGACCGACTACGTCTTCCCCCGCACGGCCAACAAGATAGTGGAGGCCTATCTGAAGCTCAAGGGCATCCCTGAGGAGGACATTGTCGTCCACTACACCCCGTTCGGATACTCCGAGTGGCAGTCCATAGTCTCCGAGCTCAAGCGTTTCGGCTCCTCCGGCAAGAAGACCGCCGTCATCTCCACCATCAACGGGGATGCCAACGTGCCCTTCTACATAGAGCTCGCTAACCAGAGCATCACGGCCGACAACATCCCGGTCATGGCCTTCTCCGTGGGGGAGGAAGAGCTGGCGGGCATCGACACCAAGCCCCTGGTTGGCCACCTTGCTGCCTGGAACTACTTCGAGAGCGTGGAGAGCCCCGCCAACGAGCAGTTCATCAAGGACTGGCACGCCTTCATAAAGGACGACAAGAGGGTCACGAACGATCCCATGGAGGCGCACTACATTGGCTTCCACCTGTGGGTCAAGGCGGTAGAGGCTGCCAATTCCACCAAGGTTGACGACGTGCTCGCGAAGATTGTGGGACTCGAGACACCCAACCTAACCGGCGGCACTGCCAAGGTCCTTCCCAACCATCACATCACCAAGCCCGTTTTCATTGGCGAGATCCAGGGCGACGGCCAGTTCCAGGTCGTCTGGAGCACCGAGGGCGAGGTCGCTGGCGACGCATGGTCGGACTACCTGCCGGAGTCTGCGGACATCATCTCCGACTGGACGGATCCCATCAAGTGCGGCAACTACAACCAGAAGACCAAGACCTGCGGTGGTTCCGAGGAACCAGCGGCCGCGCAGTAGGCCACAAGGCCTTTGCGCCTTAGCGTTCCTGTTGTCTTGCGCCCGTGCCTAGCTGCCACTCCAAGGATTATCCCAGTGCCAAGCACTTAGGAAAACGGGAACGCAACAAAACGAGGACGCAGGAAAACAAGAACGCAACAAAACGCAACATTTGACTTAGTTTGACACAACGCATTCATGGCAATTCTACGACCTACGATCGCGTTTCACCGCATTTCATCGTTTCTGATCTGATTTCATGCCATATCGCAAAATGGAATCATGCGCATTCGGGCAAAAAGTTCAAGTTATGATGCATAAAATATGCCTAAAGATGCCTATGATTTGTTTATAATTTGCCCAGGATGCGCATTTCCCGTGGCACATTCCAGACCTTTGTCCTGCGGGTTAGACCCGCACCGTCTCAATTAACACACACTCTTTTAATCGCCTTGGGGGGCGGCCTCGGCCGCCCCCCGCCGGGCGATTATGGAGTATTTTTTTTCTAATTAGCTTTAATTTTGTATTTTTTTTGTTTTGTGATTTGCTTGGATTTTGGATAATTTTTTGTTTTGTGGTTTGCTTTAATTTTGGATTATTATTTGTTTTGCAATTAGCTTTAATTTTGGTTCATGGCCAAAGGCCTGAAACCATTATCTCCCAAGGCATCCGGATGCCGGCCCTTGGGTATGACTATTGAGGACGCCTGAGGGGACGCATGGGAGGAAGCATGGGGAGACGCATGGAGTGTAAGGGTGGGATGAACTCTCCCATGACCGGGGGCTTAACGCCTTGGGCCCTAACTTGTTCCGCGCCCTTGCTCTGCGCTCTATTCTTCCTCTTTGCCTTGGCTATGGCGCAGCCCGCGCTCGCCTACGATCTCCCGGAGGAAGTGTCCGAGAGCCTTTTGAGCCAGAGGATAAACGACAGGCAGAAGGCCATAGACGCGTTGGCCCAGGACTACTCCGATGAGGCCAAGGCGATGCTTGAGGCCCTTCTTGGCGGGAACCTCTATGCGGACAGGGCCTCCAAGACATTCTATATAAAGGATGCCACGGGATACCTATCGGTCGCGACATTCGAGCCGGCCCAGACGGAGGGGCTGAACCTCAGGACGGTTGGCGTCAACAACCGCCAGAGGCAGCAGCTGGTGGGGGTTCTTAACGCAAGGTCGCTAAGGCATCCCGACAGGGCCGTGCGCTTCGCGGCCTCAAGGGCCCTCATACCCGCGGCGGACGTGGACATGGGGCTCGTGCGGGAGCTAAGGGAAGAGGAAAGCGACCCGGGTGTCCTAAGCAACTACGACAGAATTGTCGCCATGGACGCCCTGTGGGATCCGGGGTCCACGAAGGAGGCGAAGCTTCAGGCGCTCAAGGTCTTCGGGGCAGCCTTCACGCCCGAGGCCCAGGAGCTGATAAACAGGGCGGCCGAATCCGACGACCCTGAGATAGCAGCGGCCGCGGAGGCCGTTAAGGGCGGCATGGCCGCGACAGCGAGCCATCTGCAGCTGTTCGAGACCATCTTCTTCGGGCTGAGCCTGGGCTCGGTCCTGGTGCTCATAGGGCTCGGGCTCGCGATAACCTTCGGGGTCATGGGCGTGATCAACATGGCCCACGGGGAGATGGTCATGCTGGGGGCCTACTGCGTGTGGTTCCTGCAGCAGTGGATGCCCGGGAGCCCCGGGCTAGCATTGCTTTTGGCAGTGCCTTTCTCCTTCGTGGTCGCGGGAGGGGTGGGCGGCCTCATAGAGCTGGGGGTAATCCGCCACCTCTACAACAGGCCGCTTGAGACGCTTCTCGCGACCTTCGGCATAAGCCTCATATTGCAGCAGGCGGTGAGGACCTTCATAGCCTCCAACAACCGCCCCGTGGTGGTGCCGACGTTCCTTAGCGGCCAGCTGAGCATAGGCGAGAATTTCGGCATCACGACCGGGAGGCTCTGGATAATAGCCTTCTGCCTCGCCGTCTTCTTCCTTACCCACTTGGTGACCAGCAGGACCAGGATGGGGCTGGAGGTAAGGGCAGTCACCCAGAACCGCGAGATTGCGAAGGCCTTGGGCGTCAACTCCTCCTGGGTGGACACCAGGACCTTCATCCTGGGCTCGGGAGTCGCCGGCATGGCCGGGGTGGCGCTCAGCCAGCTCACCAACGTGGGCCCCAACCTGGGACAGCAGTACATCGTCGACAGTTTCATGGTGGTCGTCTTCGGGGGCGTCGGGAACCTCTGGGGCACCCTTCTTGGCGGGCTCATACTGGGCATGGCCAACAAGTTCCTTGAGCCCGTCAGCGGGGCGATACTCGCGAAGATCCTCATATTGTTCGGCATCATCCTCTTCATCCAACGGCACCCGAGCGGGCTATTCCCGCAGAAGGGCCGGGCGGCGGCTCTCTGATGCGGGCCTTGGACAGGCCCACCAAGGCCTTTTTGGGGATCGCCTTCGCCTTCACCCTCTTGGTAGCCTGCGGCAGTCTGCTTCCCGAGGGCTCCGCCTTCGGTGTGAGCCGCTACACGCTCACTGTCCTTGGCAAGTACCTCTGCCTTGCGGCCCTTGCACTCTCCATAGACCTGGTCTGGGGCTACATGGGCATCCTGAGCCTCGGGCACGGGGCCTTCTTCGCCCTGGGCGGTTACGCCTTCGGCATGTACCTCATGCGCCAGATAGGCGCGAAGGGCGTCTACGTCTCGGAACTCCCGGACTTCATGGTCTTCATCGGCTGGGACAGGCTGCCTTGGTACTGGCTGGGCACGGACATGCTGTGGTATTCGCTCATACTTGTCTTCCTGGCCCCGGGGGCCCTGGCCTTCCTCTTCGGCTGGACGGCGTTCCGCTCAAGGGTCTCGGGCGTGTACTTCTCCATAATCACCCAGGCCATGACCTACGCCCTGATGCTTGCGTTCCTCCTCAACAACATGGGCTTCGGCGGCAACAACGGCTTCACGGACTTCAAGACCATCCTGGGCTTCGACATCCAGTCCCAGGGCATGGGCACGACTCTCTTCGTGCTCTCCGCGCTCTGCCTCATCGGCTGCTACCTAGTGTGCCGGATGATCTGCGCCTCGAGGCTAGGGCTGGTCCTTGTGGCCATACGCGACAACGAGTCGAGGGCCCGCTTCGCGGGCTACCGGGTGGAACGGGTGAAGCTCGCCATATTCACCCTCTCCGCCATGATGGCGGGGCTGGCGGGGGCTCTGTACGTGCCCCAGGCGGGGATCATCAACCCCAGCTCCTTCATGCCGCTCTTTTCCATAGAGATGGTCATCTGCGTGGCCCTGGGCGGGAGGGGCAGGCTTTACGGCGCGGTCGTGGGTGCCTTTTTGGTCAACGCCCTGCGCACCTACCTGACGGCCCAGTTCCCCAACGCCTGGCTATTCGTCTTCGGGGCCCTGTTCGTGGTGGTTACCGTGTTCCTGCCAAGGGGGGTGTCAGGCCTTGCGGAGGATCTTGTGGGCTGGGTGTCAAGGAGGCGCAATGGCGAAGCAACCACCTGAAGGGCCCCCGGGCGATTCCCCGGAAACCGTACCCGATGCGGCGTCCGACTTTTTGCCTGATACCAAGGAAGGCAAGCCGCCCGATGAAGCCGCGACTGGCGGGGAGGAGCCAACCCCTGTCGCCCCCCCGGCGGCCGCCACCGTTGAAGCGCCCAAGCCCAAAAGCACCGTCAACCTGGAGCTGCTCTTAAACTGGGTGCCCAAGTACAAGCGCCGCAAGCAGTACATCCTGTTCGTGGAGGACGTCTCGGTGTCCTTCGACGGCTTCAAGGCACTGGACGGGCTCACCCTGTACCTTACCGAGGGCGAGCTGCGCTGCGTCATAGGGCCCAACGGGGCCGGGAAGACCACCATGATGGACGTCATAACCGGGCAGACCCGCCCGGACTCCGGGGAGGCATGGTTCATGGACAGGATCAACCTCCTGGAGCGCGACGAGGTCTTCATTGCCCAGCAAGGCATCTGCCGCAAGTTCCAAAAGCCATCGGTGTTCGAGTCGCTCACCGCCGCCCAGAACCTCGTGCTGGCCCTGAAGGCCGAAAAGAGCGTGTTCTCGACCTTCAGGGCGAGGATCGGCAAAGAGGACAGGGACTTCCTGGACGAGGTGATGGGGCAGATCGGGCTAAGGGAGGACGCGGGGAAACTTGCCGGGAACCTCTCCCACGGCCAGAAGCAGTGGCTCGAGATAGGCATGCTGCTCGCCCAAAGGCCGAGGCTGCTCCTTTTGGACGAGCCTGTCGCGGGCATGACGCCGCAGGAGATAGACCACACGAAGGAGCTGCTTTTGGGATTGGAAGGCAACCACACCATACTGGTGGTGGAGCACGACATGGAGTTCGTGAGGTCCATCGCAAGGCAGGTGACGGTGCTGCACCAGGGAAGGGTACTGGCCGAAGGCGGCATGGCCGAGGTCTCGGCCAACAGGGAGGTCGTGGAGGCCTACCTGGGGGGCTCCGATGCTTAGGGTTGAGGGATTGTCCCAGTTCTACGGGAAAAGCAACATCCTGAGGGACGTGGACCTCGACGTCCCGGACGGCGAGTGCACCTGCCTCATGGGCAGGAACGGGGTGGGGAAGACCACCCTCCTACGCTGCCTGATGGGGCTCACGCCCAACAGGGCCGGGAAAATCCTCTACAAGGACAGGGACATAACGAGGCTCAGGCCGGAGGAGCGGGCGAGGCTCGGCATCGGCTACGTGCCCCAGGGGCGGCAGATCTTCCCGCTTCTTACCGTGGGCGAGAACCTCCAGGTGGGGCTCCCGGCCAGGAGGAAACCCACCAAGGGGATCCCCTCCTTCGTCTACGGCTTCTTCCCGGTCCTAAAGGAGATGCTGGGCCGCAGGGGCGGCGATTTGTCAGGCGGCCAGCAGCAACAGCTAGCCATAGCGAGGGCCCTGGTCCTGGAGCCGGAGTTCCTTATCCTGGACGAGCCCACCGAGGGCATACAGCCGAACATCGTCCAAGGCATAATAGCCACGGTCAAAAGGCTCATAGCCGAGATGGGCATGACCGTGCTCCAGGTGGAGCAGAAGGTGCCGGTGGCGAGGAAGGCGGGCGACCGCTACGCCATCATGGAGCGCGGGCACATCGTCGACTCCGGCGACATGGCGGATCTCTCGGAGGAGAAGATCCGGAACTTCCTGAGCGTGTGAGCAACCCTCCGGAAAGCCCCGAGGGAAGCGGCCCCGACGTTTCGGCAAAGGGGGGCGGTCGTTTCCGGCAGGGACGCTGGAAGGCCAGGGCCGAGCTCGTTTTCGGCCTCTCGAACGCCAGGACCGAGCTTAGGAGGATAAGGACCAAGGGCCCCTTGCACATGCAAAGGCTCTTCCACCCGGAGGGGCCCTGGCCGGACGGCGGGATCCCGGCCCACGCCTACCTGCTCCACCCTCCCGGCGGTCTCGTGAGCGGCGACTGCCTGGAGACGGCCGTGAGGCTCTTGCCCCGCTCCCACGTGCTCCTCACCACCCCGTCGGCCGCCAAGGCCTACAGGGCCAGGGAAGGCGGGGCCCCCCAGAGCCAGCTCACAAGGGCGGCCGTTGGGGACGGCTCTGTGCTCGAGCTGCTGCCGCAGGGCACAATCCTGTTCTCCAAGGCCAGGGCGGAGTTCAGGACCCTCGTGGATCTCCACCCGGGCGCAAGGCTCCTCGCCTGGGACATGGCCTGCCTAGGCAGGCCCGGCTCCGGCGAGGCCTTCGCGGAAGGTTCCTATAGCCAAGGCATGGAGCTGAGGAGGGGCGGCATCCCCATCCTCTTGGAGAGGCTGGCCTTTTCGGACAAGGCCCCGGGAGGCCTGTCCGCCCTGCGGGGCCTCCCGGGGCTTTTCGGAATGCCCTGCTTCGGGACCTTCGTGGCCATCGGACGAGAGGGCGACGGCCAGGACTTGGACGGCCTCAGGCGCGCGAGGGACGTCATAAGGGCAAGCGTCGAGCGGAATTACCCGGAGCCATCCGTCGATATGGGCCGGGATATGGGCCCGGAAGGCATGGGCCTTCAGGGTTCCGCGACCCTTAGGGGCGGGATACTCATCGCGAGGGCCATCGCGGGGGGGCTTGAGGAACTCTGGGGTTTTTTGGAAATGGCCTGGGGGGCGGCGAGATACGGGCTCTTTGGCGTGGGTCCCCACCGCCCGAGGATCTGGGACACCTGAAAAAGGGCTTGGGGCCCCCGCTTGCGTGCGGCCCAGGATGCGCATATATTTGGGCAACGAATATTTCGGTAAAAGTATTATTGAATTGAGCCAACAAGGACGAATCCTTCGCGGCGTGCCAACAAGGACGAATACGTCACGGCGTGCCAACAAGGGCGCGACAATAAGGTCGCCCCAATCTTGGCGATACCACCAAAGCTTCAAAGGGAATTTTTGAGAGAAGGTGATGCCACATGGATCTGACACCTAGGGAAAAGGACAAGCTGCTGTTGTTCACGGCCGGGCTCTTGGCCGAGCGGCGCAAGGCAAAGGGGCTCAAGCTCAACTTCCCTGAGTCCGTGGCCTACATCAGCCTTTACATACTGGAAGGGGCAAGGGAAGGGAAGACCGTGGCACAGCTCATGGGCGAGGCCAGGGACATATTGGGCCGCGACGAGGTGATGGAGGGTGTCCCGGAGCTGGTGAAAGAGGTCCAGGTGGAGGCTACATTCCCTGACGGGACCAAGCTTGTGACCGTCCACGACCCGATCCGCTGAAGCGAAATTCGGCTCTTTCCTCGACCCTG
Source organism: Deltaproteobacteria bacterium (assembly GCA_031278475.1). GTDB lineage: Bacteria > Desulfobacterota > Desulfarculia > Adiutricales > Adiutricaceae > JAISMF01. Next base: position 7,874 of record JAITKK010000002.1, on the reverse strand, counting down.
CATTAGAACCTACGCCTGAACCTGCTTTACGTTGCTTCTGAAAAAAAATGCGAGACCTAATTAGCGAATGCCGTGGGTCTTTTAGGTATTAGCTAACATATGCCAACATTTACCAACATTTCGGCTATTCCAAGGGCTATCAGCCATTGGCTAACATTACCCGGCATTTTCCAACATTTCCCAAGCCAAGCCCACAAAACCCATAATAACAAGCAATACCCAACAGGGAGTGCATAGATGATACCAGGCGAGTATTTGCCGGCCGAAGGCGACATAGAGATGAACCTGGGCCTTGAGGTTACCAAGCTCAAGGTGACCAACGTATCCGACAGGCCCATACAGGTAGGCTCCCACTACCACTTCTACGAGACCAACAAAGCCCTTGGCTTCGACAGGGCCCTTGCCTACGGGAAGCGGCTGGACATAATACCAGGCACCTCGGTGCGTTTCGAGCCCGGACAGACAAGGACCGTTGGGCTGGTTCCCTACGGCGGAGCCCGCAGGGTGATGGGTTTCAGGGGCCTGGTTCAGGGCTGGCTGGACGATCCCGACAAGCGGGTGCGCCCACCCGCCAAGCACGGGAGGGGCGCGAGCCTAGGGCACGGGAACGGGCACGAGCAAATGGCCAAGCCCAAAGCCAAGCCCAAGGCGGATGCCAAGCCCAAGGCGGATACCAAGCCCAAGGCGGATGCGAAGGCCGGTGCCAAGCCAAGGGGCGCGGGTCCCTCCGGCAAAGGCCGGAAGGGTTAGGGAGGGGGTGCCGACATGAAGGTGAGGCGCAAGGACTACATCGGGCTTTTCGGGCCCACCACGGGCGACAGGGTCAGGCTGGCTGACACCGATCTTTTCCTGGAGGTGGAGGAGGATCTGACCCTCCACGGCGAGGAAGTCACCTTCGGCGGCGGCAAGGTGATAAGGGACGGCATGGGCCAAGGCCAGGAGCCCCGCAGCCATACGGTGGACACGGTCATAACCAACGTGGTCGTGATGAACACGGATCTCTTCGTCAAAGCGGACGTGGGGATAAAGGACGGGCTAATCCACAGGATCGGGAAGGCCGGGAACCCGGATGTCCAGGACGGGGTGGACATCATAATAGGGGCGTCCACGGAGGTCATCGCCGGAGAGGGCCTCCTGCTTACTGCAGGAGGCATTGACACCCACGTGCACTTCATAGCCCCTCAGCAGTGCTTCGAGGCCCTGTGCTCCGGGGTGACCACCATGGTGGGTGGCGGGACGGGTCCCGCCACCGGCACCAACGCCACCACCTGCAGCCCGGGGGCCTGGCATATACAGCAGATGATTATGTCCACCTGCTCGCTCCCGCTGAACCTAGGCTTTTTGGGAAAAGGCAACTCCTCGGGCGTGGAGGCCCTGCGGGAGCAGGTGATGGCCGGGGCCATGGGGCTCAAGCTCCACGAGGACTGGGGCTCCACGCCCCAGGCCATAGACACCTGCCTGACTGTCGCGGACGAGTTCGGCATCCAGGTCGCCATCCACACGGACACACTAAACGAGTCAGGCTTCGTGGAGGACACGGTCGAGGCCTTCAAGGGACGTGCCATACACACCTACCACACAGAAGGTGCCGGGGGAGGGCACGCCCCGGACATCATAAAGATAGCCTCCCACCCCAACGTGCTCCCATCCTCCACCAACCCCACCAGGCCATACACGGTCAACACCATAGACGAGCACCTGGACATGCTGATGGTGTGCCACCACCTGAACCCGTCCATACCCGAGGACGTGGCCTTCGCGGACTCCAGGATTAGGCGGGAGACCATAGCGGCCGAGGACGTGCTCCACGACCTGGGCGTTCTGTCGATGCTTTCCTCGGACTCCCAGGCCATGGGGAGGGTTGGCGAGGTCATAATCAGGACCTGGCAGACGGCGCACAAGATGCGCAAGGAAAGGGGCCGACTTGATCCACCCTTGCGCAAGGGGAAGGCCCTTGCCAACGACAACTTCCGCATCAAGCGCTATCTCGCCAAGTACACCATCAACCCGGCCATAACCCACGGCATGGACGCGTTTGTGGGGTCGGTTGCCGAAGGCAAGATGGCGGACCTTGTCCTATGGAATCCCGCCTTCTTCGGGGTTAAGCCCCACCTGGTCATAAAGGGCGGTTCAATAGCCGTGTCACCCATGGGGGACATAAACGCCTCCATCCCCACACCGCAGCCCTCCCTGTACAGGCCCATGTTCGGGGCCTACGGAGCGGCCGCCGCCCAGAACGCGGTCACCTTCGTCTCCAAGGCATCCCTGGACGCGGGGCTAGCCGCCGTCCTCCGTGACAAAGGGGTGCTAAGGCGCCTGGTCGCGACCGACGGCACAAGGCATCTTGGCAAAAGCCACATGATCCTAAACGACGCCACCCCCCACATAGATGTCGACCCGCAGACCTACATAGTCAAGGTGGACGGGGTGCCGGCCGTGTCCAAGCCAGCGAAGACGCTCCCCATGGCGCAGCGTTACTTCCTGTTCTAAGCCTTCCCGGTTGCGCATGCGGAATCGCCCGCGCAAGCCGACAGGGGAAAACATCCGCTAATACAAGTTAACTATAGGCGACATACGGCAACATTTGGCAACATAACCGATCATCGGACAACAATTGCCATATTAAAACGGACGGGGCGGCGCCGGATCGCATTAACCCGAACAAGCTCAAGGAGGCAATGCCTTCCAAGGCGTGGCGATGCTGCTTAGCAAAAACCTAGGGCCCATTGGGGCCGCCCCGCAATCTCCCGTCCTTGAGCTGGACTACCAAGGACGGGGCAGGACCCGGCAGCTGGTAAGGCTCTCCGACGGGAGGGAGGCCAAGCTGCTGCTTCCCAGGGGCAGGCCGCTGATGGACGGGGACCTGTTGGAGGGTGACAACGGGGAGCGGGTGCTGGTAAGGGCCAAGGCCGAGCCCGTCGTGATAGCGAGGGCGGGATCGTTCAAGGAGCTGGTACCGGCCGCGTACCACCTAGGGAACCGCCACGTGCCTTTGGAAATAGGGGAACTCTTCCTAAAATTCCTGCCCGATCCGGTCATCGAGGATCTTGCCTTGAGGCTGGGACTCAAGGTGGAAAGGACGGAGGCCCCCTTCAACCCCGTGACAGGCCCATATCATGGGCATTCGCATGGGCATTCGCATGGGCATGGGCACGGGCACTTGCATGGTAATGGGAATGGCTGAGCGGGAGGGCCGTCCACGCAGCCGCCGGGTCCCGGCCCGGCCGTAACGAACGACGTATGAGGGGATATGCGGGCATATGGGAGGGACAAGGTGACTAAGGTAACCGACTCGCCTTCGTGGCTGTTCCCACTGCTATTCCTCTCAAGCCCATCCAGGCCGATAGGCAGCTTCGCCTTTTCCGGGGGCATGGAGTCATTCGCTGCCCATGGGCTGGTACGGGACAGGGAGAGCCTGTTGTCCTACCTCACGGAACTCGCCCGCTACGGCTACGCCAGGACCGAGCTGCCCCTGCTCGCGAGATGCTTCAGGGCCTGCCTCGCAAGGGATCCCAAGGCCCTCGCCAGATGGGACCGGCTCTCCCTGGCCCTCAGGGAGAGCGAGGAGTTCCTCCTGGAGGAAAGGGAGCTGGGGGCATCCACCATGCGGCTCGCAAGAAGCCATGGACTGCTTCCCGGCTTCCTGGAGGAGGATGGCCCCCAACCCTTGGGCTACGTGGCCGCGACCGCGGCCCTGGCCTGCGGGCTGGGCCTTGGGGAGGGCGATCTTGGGCCCCTGTTGTCCGCTTTCCTGTGGGCTCTCATAGAGGGGCAGGTGACGGCGGCCTCCAAGTCCGTACCACTGGGGCAAGCCGCCTCCCAGGCGGCCCTTTTGGGGCTAAGCGAAGGGCTCCCCGCCCTGGTCGGGGAGTCCCTGAGTGTCCAAGACGATGGGATAGGCACCTCGCTCCCGATGCGGGCGATACTCTCCGCAAGGCATGAGACCAGCCCCGCAAGGATGTTCCGTTCATAAAGGGACGCAAAGACGCAACAAAGGTATCCGAGGTTCGCTGCGGGAAGCGCAGGGACGCTGGTTAAGACGAAGGAGGCGCGAAGGCGTTTAGGGATGGGCGATATGGAAAACGGGACACTGCGCGTGGGCGTGGGCGGGCCTGTGGGCTCTGGGAAGACGGCCCTGCTGCTCAGGCTCTCCATGCTCCTGCGGGACGCCTATAGCCTTGCGATAGTGACAAACGACATCTACACCAAGGAGGATGCGGAGTTCCTGCTCAAGCACAAGGCCCTTCCGCCTGAAAGGATAGTGGGAGTCGAGACAGGCGGATGCCCGCACACGGCCATAAGGGAGGATGCCTCCATGAACCTGGGCGCGATAGAGGGCCTGGAGGCGCTCTTCCCGGATCTCGAGATCGTCTTCATAGAGAGCGGGGGGGACAATCTCTCGGCAACCTTCTCGCCGGAGCTGGCCGATCTGTTCATTTACGTCATAGACGTGGCAGGGGGCGACAAGATACCCAGGAAGGGGGGGCCCGCCATCACCCGCTCGGATCTCCTTGTCATCAACAAGATAGACCTCGCCGAGGCGGTCGGGGCTTCCTTGGATGTCATGAAGAGTGACGCAGGCCTAATGCGCGGGGAGCGGCCCTTCGTCTTCACCAACCTCAGGAAGGGGACAGGGGCCAAGGAGGTGGCGCGCTTCATCGTGAGGCAGGGGCTCTTGGAGGACCGTCTGGGGCCTAAGGGCACCTGATGGCAAACGATCTTTGGGATTTTATATTGGGAAAATAGGGAAAAATAGAAAAATTGAAAAAATAGGAAAAAAGATAATTCGATGATTGGAAGACAAATGACAGGCGACATTATGTGGATATTCCTGAGAACGCCTATTGTTATGCAAAAAATAAATAAAAGTATCGATTGATATAGGATTCCGATTGCCTTGGGCATCCGTTGCCCTAGGTGCCCATGGCAACACCACACAAATACCTTTTTCCGCTTTCCGAAAAAAGGATTGCTGGGCAGCATCCAAGCCGCCCAAATCCTAACCCATCCTAAAAACCAACGTTTCCTTTGGAGGCAATTCTATGACTGCTCTTAATCAGGGAGATACCGCGTTCGTGCTGATCTGCGCGGCGCTGGTATTCATCATGACACCCGGGCTGGGGTTTTTCTATGGCGGCTTGGGCCGCCGGAAAAATTGCGTCAACAACCTCATGGCCTGTTATTTCATCCTTGGGCTATGCATGCTAATGTGGGTGCTGTTTGGCTACTCACTGAGTTTCACCGGCAACAACTTCGGTATCATAGGGGGCTTCGATAACGCATTGCTCCTAGGAATAGGAATCAATGAGCCATCCCCCTATTCCGGCTCCATTAACTCCTACGCCTTCGTCGCTTTCCAGATGATGTTCGCCCTCATAACGCCTGCGATCATCACGGGCGCGGTCGCGGGGCGCATGAAGTTTTCGGCCCTGTTCATCTTCATCGCCGCCTGGTCCATAATAGTCTACTACCCGCTCGCCCACATGGTCTGGGGCAAAGGCGGGCTCTTGGGCGCGGACGGGCTTAAGGCCGTCGACTTCGCCGGCGGGAACGTCGTCCACATAAGCTCCGGTGTCTCAGGGCTGGTGCTGTGCCTCGCCTTGGGGAAACGCTTCGGCTATGCGACCACCTCGTACAGGCTGCATAACCTGCCCTTCGTGGCCTTGGGCGCGGCACTCCTCTGGTTCGGCTGGTATGGCTTCAATGCGGGCTCCGCCTTGGGGGCCAACGGCCTTGCGGCCCATGCGTTCCTTACCACCTCGTTTGCGACCGCCTGCGGCCTGCTGTCCTGGCTCTTCATGGATGTCATAAGGGGGCGCAAACCTTCCCTCGTGAGCGGCTGCACGGGCATTGTCGCAGGCCTTGTCGCAATCACCCCCGCGGCAGGCTTCGTGCCGATATGGGCCTCCGTCATCATAGGCCTCACTGCCGGCCCAATCTGCTACCTAGGCATCATCTTCGTGAAGCAGAAGCTGAAGATTGACGACGCGCTTGACGCCTTTGGCTGCCATGGCATTGGCGGCATGTGGGGCGGCATCATGACCGGCGTGTTCGCAACACCCGCGGTTAACCCTGACGCCTGCACGGATGGCCTCATCTACGGCAGCTTCCAGCAGTTCGGCTCCCAGATTGCCTCCATCCTCGTGACCATCGTGGTCGCGGCGGTCGGCACCCTGATCTGCGTCGGCATCGTCCGCATTTTCACGCAATTGCGGGTTGGCAAGCGCGAGGAGCTCATCGGGCTCGATGTCTCGCAGCACGGTGAGAACGCGTATCCTTCCTTCAACGGCTTAGACTAACTACGGAGGCATCGACATTTTATGATAAAAATAGAAGCAATCGTCCGCGAGGAGAAACTCGAGGACGTGAAAAGCGCCTTGAACGCCATAGAGGTCAACGGCATGACCGTGTTCCAGGTCATGGGCAGTGGCAGCCAGAAGGGTTTCACCGAGATTGTCCGCGGCACCGAGGTTGACATCAACCTCCTGCCCAAGGTGAAGTTCGAGATAGTGGTTTCCTCCGAAGAATGGGAGGCCAAGGTCATACGGACCATCCAGGAGGCTGCCTTCACCGGGAAGATCGGCGACGGCAAGATCTTCAGCTACGACCTGCGCTCGGCCATGCGCATAAGGACCCAGGAGGTGGGCTACGACGCCTTGAACTAGCATTCCGGCCTAGCCCCGGGGGACGGCCAAGCGGTCGTCCCCCGGGGGCCTGGCCCTTGGCCGGGCGATAGCGATGCCCGGGCCCTTTGCCGGGGCGCGGGCATTGACTTTTGCCATTGGGCGCGCCAGATTGGTAGGGATCCCTGGGCCGTGGCGGCCCCGCCCAGGGGGACTGCGCCCCGTGCCCGGGACGGGGTTCCCAGCGCCATGCGGTAGTAGCTCAACGGATAGAGCAGCTGACTTCGGATCAGTTGGTTGAGGGTTCGAGTCCTTCCTACCGCGCCAGAAGCTTAATTTATCCCCCCTTTGGGGGCATTTTCGTGCCAACCCATTGATTATAGGCTGTTTTTTTGCCTTAATGGGTGCGGGATAAGGCTTAGGGCACGCAACCAAGGGCCTTTCCATGGGGCCCTTTCCCTATGGCCGGCAAAAAGCGGGCCCGCGGTGCCACGGCAAGGCGGCTTCCCGGGCTCCGGGAGCCTTGGCCTTGATTTATGCCATTGGGAGCGCTATACTGGATGACGTTATTGGGTCATGGCTGCCTCCCCGGCGGACCTGCGCCCTTGGCCCAGGGCGGGATACCGTGCGTCATGCGGTAGTAGCTCAATGGATAGAGTGCCTGACTACGAATCAGAAGGTTGAAGGTTCGACTCCTTCCTACCGCGCCAGACGATCCCCGCAGAATCCCTAACGATACCCAGTCGAACCTTTCGGCCTCCTTTGGGAGGCCTTTTTCGTTGCCAGGCCGCATTGTCCCATGGCTTTGTCCCGGCCCTGCCCGGATGTCGGGGTACCTTGCCTTTGCCAGGGCCTATGTCCTTGGCGGTCCCCCGGGCCTTGCCGCCCTCACTAGGGCCTTGCCTGCAGCTGCGGTCTTTCCGGGCGTTCCTGGGGAAGCTTTCCGGCGGTGCCCCTTTGTCGGGAAGGTGTATCGCCCTGTTTTATTGCAATAATATATAAAATTATATGCTTTTCAGTTGTTAATTAGCTTGTTATTAGTAAGATAAGTCTAACATAAGAAATTGCACTTTGTCTTGCCATCGCAAAGGTTCCCAGAGTAACAGGATCAGACATGACAGGGGCCCCGCTGTTCCCGCCCAAGGTCGGCAGCGATTTTTCGGGCTTTGCCCCGCAGAGGCCTGCCCCAGGCTTTTTACCCGTTGGGCCATCTGGTTTTTTTGCGTGGGGCTTTATCCGTTTGGGCTAACC
>JAITKK010000151.1 GCA_031278475.1 Deltaproteobacteria bacterium | reverse complement strand
GAAAATATTGAGTGATAGTAGGGCTTTAGGGCAAACGCAAAATTTTCCGCCAGTTTTGGTGAAAACGATGTAAAAAAGCTGGTATTTTGTAAAGTGATAGGGTAATATGTTTACAAACTGCCGCAAGTCCGGCGTGCATCTTGCGCTATGTCACTTGCGCAACGTCAATGGTGCGGCGGTTTTGGTGTGTCTTTGGGCCTCCTGGGAGGCCTCCCTTGGGCACACCCGAGGGCCGCCCTTGGGCGGACCGGGCTACCTCACAGGCCCACCTAGCTGGATGCGAGCTGGCGATCCCCCGCGGCATACGTTGCGGGTGGCACCGGATGGTAGCCCCTTCATCCCTATGGTCAGGGATGGAGCAGGGCCTTTTTTTGGCCCTGCGGCCATGAGCCTTACGGTCACGCGCATGGCCGGCATGCGCCTCACACTCCGGGCAGCAATCAGAGGCTGCATTCCCAGGCGTTTCCCCACACGCTCGATGCATGCAAAGAGCGGATCATCTAGATGAGCTTTTGGGCCTGAAGACGGCATGGGTAAACGCTAAACAATAAAAAATGACTTGACAAATGCAGCATTTTTGGTTAAAGGAATATAAACTGTTTTTTGTCATCTCAAGGCAAAAATAGGATCCCGAGCAGAGCCGCCGTGAAGATTTCAAGCAAAAACACCGAACCTCCAGTGACCCCAAGAGCATGGGGTGAGGCCGGTGTTGCGTCCGCGCCGGCCCTTGCGGAACGCCACGGCATGCTTTCGCAGGCCTGCGGCGCCTGTCGGAAGTCCGGCGGGTTCAAGGCTTTGTTCTCATTGCGGCTTACCGGGCATTTCCTGGCCCTGGAAGCCGCTTTTTTTTAGCCTGCGGGATATTCAAGGAAATATCGCCAGACGGGCGGGCTTGGGCGAACCCGCCTCCCGCCACCCTCTGCCAATCCCCCCGGGCACCGGCCAAGGCCTTTTCCAGGCCCTTCCCGCTACACCCTGCGCGAATAAATTGCCCTCCAAGCTCGATCCTCGGAAGGCTGGGGCGGATACGCCCCGCATCTGTTCAAGGATCCCCCCGCGGCGCGCCGCCGGTGGATCCGCCCATGCCCGCCAAGACCCGGATCTCTCCGCCGGGCCGACTACCCCTTGGGCATGTTCGCCCCTTGGGCCCCCACCCTCATCGGGGCCCCAGCGGGATGCCTCGGATTGGCCCTGACCCTGCTACCAGGGCGCGGGCCCCTGGCTCAAAACCCCTACCTCACTTTCAGGGTAAAGAGCCGATCCCCCGGGAAGCTGACAGGCCCGAGGGACCATACCCCAACCAGTCAGAACCTTTACCAAGTTTAGCGGCCGAGAGCCAAACAACAGGCCGCCGATCCCAAGGAGGTGGAACTTGGCCTTTCAAGTAAACAAAGTGAAATACAGCGGCAAGATAAACGTCGTGCCGCTCGGTACCCAGAAAGTCATGGTAGGCGGGCAATCTGCCTATAACTTTCACGATTTCGAGGGGACTTTCCCGCACAAGCCCCTTCTAGGGCTCCAGGTCTGGGACATGGACCCGGCCGACAACTTCGCGCAGCCCCTAAAGGATGCTTGGGCCGGGGTCCTGAACGACCCGGCGGCCTGGGCCAAGAAGGCCGTGGAGTACGGGGCCGATCTGGTCTGCCTGGAGCTCGCGAGCACCGACCCCAACGATCTGGACACCAGCCCGCAGCAGGCGGTGGAGACGGTGGGCAAGGTCCTGGAGGCCGTGAACGTACCCCTCATAGTCAACGGCGTGGACAACAAAGACAAGGACGTTGAGACCCTGTCTCCGATAGCCGAGAAGTTCCAGAACAAGAACCTCATCCTGGGCCCGGTCACCGACAAGAACTACAAGGCCCTGGGGGCCCAGGCCCTGGCCTACGGCCACAGCGTCATAGCCAAGTCGCCCATCGACGTGAACCTCGCCAAGCAGCTTAACATCCTGCTAACCGACCTTGGGGTCACCTTGGACAAGATCCTCATAGACCCCACCAACAGCGGTCTCGGCTACGGGATGGAGTACACCTACTCCATCATAGAGCGCATAAACATGGCGGCCTTGGTCCAGCAGGACGACAAGCTCCAGCAGCCGATAATCAGCGTAATCGGCAGGGACAACTGGAAGTGCAAGGAGGCCAACCTCCCGCCAGCCCCCGGCGAGTTCGATGCGATTGGCCAGGGGACCTCCCTGGGCGTGCTGATGGAGGTCACCACCGCCATATCGTTCCTGTCCGCCGGTGCCAGCGTCATAATTTTCGCACACCCGCAGTCTCTCGCCTTGGTGCGCTCCTACGTGGACTCCGCCATGGACGGGGGTGCCATAAAGGCCATCGGCTGAAACCCCATACCCGGGCCCGGCGGGGAGTCCCCGCCGGGCCTGGGCATCTCTGGCCTAATCCTTTCCGGCAGGTGCAATCCTTCCGGGCCCCCCTTGGGGCCTTTGGCCCCAAGGGGGGGCCTCCGGTATAGGCCCGGTTTACCCCGGGCCGGCCTTTCCTTAGTCCCGGTTTCCCCGGGCCATGCCCTCCCGCCCGGGCGGGGGCTCCCGCAAGCCCCGCGCCCCGGCCCAGCCCCAGGCGGCACGAAGCCCCGGGGCCTAACCCAGCGAGGTATCTTTCCAAACAAATTAGGTCGATCAAGAAGATCTCAGGAGGTGGATTTTGGCCTTCCAAGTTAACAAAGTAAAATACAGCGGCAAAATAACCGAAGTTCCGTTGGGTCCCCAGAAAGTCATGGTTGGCGGGCAATCGGCCTATAACTTTCACGACTTCGAGGGCACTTTCCCCCACAAACCGTTGCTTGCGCTCCAGGTCTGGGACATGGACCCGGGCGACAACTTCGCGGAACCCTTGAACGCGGCCTGGAAGGGGGTTTTGAACGACCCCGCCGCCTGGGCCAAGAAGGCCGTGGAATACGGGGCGGACCTTGTGTCGCTTGAGCTCGTCAGCACCGACCCCAACGACCTGGACACCAGCCCCGAGCAGGCCGTGGCCACGGTCCAAAAGGTGATTTCGGCCGTCGACGTGCCCATCATAGTGTCCGGCGTGGACAACAAGGACAAGGACATTGAGACCCTATCGCTCATAGCCGAGAAGTTCCAGAACAAGAACCTCATACTCGGTCCCGTCACCGAGAAGAACTACAAGCAGATAGGGGCCCAGGCCCTGGCCTACGGGCACAGCATCATAGCCAAGTCCCCAATCGACGTTAACCTTGCCAAGCAGCTGAACATCCTCCTGATGGACCTTGGGATGACCCCGGACAAGATCCTCATAGATCCCACCACCAGCGGTCTCGGCTACGGGTTGGAGTACACCTACTCCATCATCGAGCGCATCGTCATGGCCGCCCTGGTCCAGCAGGACGACAAGCTCCAGCAGCCGATAATCAGCGTGATAGGCCGTGAGACCTGGAAGTGCAAGGAGGCCAACCTCCCCACCGAGGGCAACGAGACCATGGGCGACCAGACCTCCCGCGGGGTCCTGATGGAGGTCGCTACCGCCATCTCCTTCCTGGCGGCCGGGTCCAC
>JAITKK010000150.1 GCA_031278475.1 Deltaproteobacteria bacterium | reverse complement strand
GCGTTCCCCTGGGTATTCATCAAGAGCAGTGAATTCGTATAAATTTTGTTCATCAAATAATCCACGTTCAATATATCCTTTTTTGATTAAATCTTTAATACTTGTGGATCGTAATGCAGAGACATAATCAACATCATTTGTCTGTTTCAATATGTTGATTGATTCCTGAGTTATCATGCCTCTGTCAGCAACAAGGACAACTTTTTTTAGTCCAAATGCATCCTTTATTTTATCGAATGTAGGTAATAATATTTGTGCATCTGAGGTATTGCCCGGAAAAGCCTCAATTGAGATTGGACGGCCTTGTTCGCCAGTTAAAAGCATGTAATTGACTTGTCGTTTGCCTCCTTTTTTATCCCTGCTATAACCAAAATGAATCAACGGACCAAGTTCGTCATTTTTATGCCTTCCCTCATAATTACTAGAAGATGCATCGGAAAAAATGAAGTCATTTTCATTAAGGTGACGGTCTGCTAATCGCTTCTCTATAAAAAGTTGATTATCAACCAACCAATCCATTGCCTTATATATATCTTGTTCATCAGCATCTTCAATTTTTAGTTCTCTAGCCAATGCTGGGTTTATCCATGTATTTTTAGTCGATAGTTTGCTTTCGGGCTGAATAACTCGGGAGGCAACCAAACCTAGAATAATATTTCTTTCTGGACTAGGACATGGATCAATTACCTTAGCAAGATCAATTTTCTTTATGGTTTTTAATACTGCCTCAACATGCCCCCAAGGAAGTACGTTTTCAATTTTGATGTGCTCAAAAACATCATCTCGTAGGATAACATCATTGCCTTTGAGCATTTCTTTTAATATTACGATATGATCTTGTTCCAATGCAGATAAATTCGCAAATGTTTTTTTTATAATTTTTTTCCCTTCTCGCCTATCTTCTCTTAGCAGGTGAGTTACATTATTGCCTTTGATGTTGGTTTGAATATACACAGGTTTTGGCCTCACAAAAATTGCTTGGAAAATGATTGGATATTTTGGGGACTTTTTATCACATATTTTTTATTCTGTCAAGTAAATTTTGTAGTAAATTTTGTAAAATTTTTGTAAAATTATGGGGACAAAAATGTGGTATTTTTTTAATTGCTCTGTACTGATACGGGTTTGTAAACACATTTAAGCTAACTTCAGTTTAAAGTGTATGGGAATGCGAGGAACTGTGAGGGAATGTTAGGGAATCCGAGGGAATCAGGGTAAAAGCGGGGGTATCATGAAAAAAATGCCCGGGGACCCTAACAGGTTCCCGGGCACTCGCTTGGAAGACTCTAGGAATTCAGGGGCTGTGGGCTTTTCACACGGGCACCTTGTAGTCTTTGCCGGCATCCAGTGCGTAGCTCTCCAGGAGCTCCGGTTTTACCTTGCGGAGGAACTGCACGCAGAACATGGTCACGAAGCCCTCGATTACCACTATGGGCAGGTTCATGATGACTACCGCCTTAGCGGTGTTCAGCAGCTCTTTTCCGGACAGGTATAATGCGATGCTCACGAGGAATGCCGAGACCAGGATGGGGAGCGCCCCGCAGATGAAGCCCGAGACCGAGGCCACGGTGAGGCTCTTGTTGTTCACGCCCGATCGGAGCATGAGCCCGAACAGCGCCGCTGGCGCGGCCATGTTGAAGGTGTTGACCCCAAGGGTGGTGATGCCGCCAAAGCCGAACAGTATGCCCTGCAGGAGCAGGGCGAAGAACATGACGGGGAAGGCGGCCCACCCCATCAAGAGGCCTATTATCCCGGACAGAACGAGATGCGTGGAGCTCGGGCCCACGTTCACGTGGATGAGCGACGCCACGAAGAACACGGCGGCAAGTATCGCGGCCCTGGGAGTGTCCTCCTCCTTTATGGATTTGAGCCCTATAACCAGGCCCCCAAGGGTCAGGGCGGCTCCGGTCAGCAGTACTGGGGTGGAAAGAACCCCTTCTGATATGTGCATGGTGTCAATCCTTCCTTTCTGGGGTGGGGGGTTTCCTCCCCCTGGCCAGTATGATTACGCCCAAGAGTCCCACGATCCAGCCCAGGCCGCCAACTATCTCCCTGAGCCCTGGCGTCTTGTCGTCCTTGGCCTCGGCGAGGGTCCTTGCAATCGGGCCCAGCTGGGATTTGAGCTCCTCGCGCACGATGGCCCTCACGTCCCCTTGGGAGAGGGCCCCGCCGGCCCCGGCGCCAGGGTTGGTGGCCGGGGGGGCTTGTTCCGGGGCCGCCCCAGGCCCCCCGCCCGCCCCTGGGGCGGGCGGGGCGGCGTCCGCCTCGCCCGGGTCGGGGCGATCCTCGGCCCGCAGCCTGAACTCGGCCCGGTGCCCCTGGCCCGCGTCCACCGCGAACAGTAGGTCGCCTTGGGTCTTGGGCATCGGGAAGCAGTGGTTGCCGTCATCGCCGGTCCCGGCGCTTTCCAGAAGCGTGCCGTTGGCATCGCTCATGGTGACGGTCCCGCCCATCACCCGGCTATTCTTGGAGAAATAGCTCTCGGTGCAGACCTCGTCGCCGTTGGCGTAGGCGAAGAGGTACACCGCGTGGGCGTGGAGGGCGGCTGGCTGAAACAGCCCTTGGGCCAGGGCGGCCGCCAGGAAGGCGGCCGCGAGGGCCGGGGCCGTTATGGCGAATGCTCTCATTGCGGGACTCCTTGGGGCCCGGCCGGCGGAAAATGCGGGCCGGGACTTGTGGAAGCGGCTACGGGGCACCGTAGCGAGCATCGCGGCCTTGTCCGTTAGGCCCTTGCGGGGCTTGCGGAAGGCATCGTCCGCGAAGCGTCCCCTGGGCCCCAGGACGAGGGGAACGGTCCGTGGCCTTTGGTCCCGGGGCTTGTGGCCATGCCGGGATGGGCCAGGGGTTAAGGGATGCCTTTAGCCCCGGCAACAGTTAGGTTTGGCAGAACCGTAAACGGGATGGTGGAGTGTTTCGCTTTTAGATCCTCTTTGAGATTATGTTTCCGAAATAGAGCGGCATTATGCATAATGGCGCATAACTTTATGAAAAGATAAAAAGGCCCCCTCGCCAGTAAGTGCAAGGGGGCCTTCGTGGCCTGTGCCGTATTTTAAATGTCCCAAAGGGCCGCAGTCCAAGGATGTGCCCTAAGCCTGGCCCCTGTGGTTCTTCTGAGTCCTTATGAGTCGGAACCCTGTTAGTCCCAGGGTATCCGTTGGCTGTCTTCTGACGGCCGCATCCCTTCATGGGACTGATCCATTGTGCCCCAAATCCGGCCCTTTTGTCAAGCGGGGCTTTGCTTAAGCCCCAGCGTATGGGCCGGAGTCATGGAAGGGGAAGGCATGCCGGCCGGAAACCGGCCGGCAACATGTCCCTGGGGAAAGATCGCGCTCCCCCGGCAATGGTCCGCGCCCAATCCGTGCGGAGCCTTACTCCCGGGCGTTGTGCTTGATGAAGGTCCCGTTCTCGAGCTCCAGGAAGGTCTGCCTTAGCTCCTCCTCGGTGTTCATGACGATGGGGCCCCCCCAGGCGACATCCTCGCGCAAGGGCTTGCCCTCGAAGAAGATGAACCTTGCGGGTTTATGCTTGGTCGCGTGAATCTCTATGGCGTCGCCCTCGTCGTGGAAGAGCACGGCCGTCTTCTCGTCGTAGGTGTCGCCGTTGATTATGGCGTCGCCCTCTATCAGGAAGACGAAGACGTTCTCCTTGGGAATGGTAGGGATCGTCACGCTCTTTCCGGGCTCCACCAGGAAGTCCAGCAAGGTTGCCTGTATGTTCTTGGGCTTTACGCCATCCGTGCCATCGTAGTTCCCGGAAATCACCTTGACCTCGCCGAAGGGCTCTTTGACCGAGGGGATCATGTCCTTGGTTATGTCGAAGTAGACCGGGTGGGTCATCTTGCTGTCCTTGGGAAGGTTCAACCAGATCTGCACGCCCAGCATGCGCGGGGACGCGACGGGCATCTCCTGGTGCATGATGCCGCTTCCGGCCGTCATCCACTGGCTCTCGCCGTTCCCTATCACGCCTTTGTTGCCGAGGCTGTCCCTGTGCTCCATCTCGCCGTGGATGAGGTAGGTTATGGTCTCTATCCCCCTGTGCGGGTGGAATGGGAAACCCTTGATGTAGTCTTCCGGGTTCTCGGAGTCGAACGAGTCCAGCATGAGAAAAGGATCGAAGTCCTTGACGGTCGAAACCCCAAGGACCCTGACCAGATGGACGCCCGCGCCATCCACGGTCTTATGTCCACGAACAGATTTCTTAACTTTTTTTAGGGCAGTCATATATTTGGCTTCCTCCCATCGATCGCCGGGCGCGGCTCCTTGGACGCAACACGGCCACGATACTGTATGTGTTGAATGCTAAAACTTGCGTCGCGCGTGGTTAGGCACCCCGCGCCCCCATTGCGTTTGCCGCATCTTGGCATAAAGGCATCCAATCCGGGCCCGTCCGCAGTCTGACGGCCCGGCCACTCGATCTTAGCGGCAATCGCCTGTAAACTCACTTTACGGCCAAGCCCATAAAACCCGTTTTCCCGAGGGTCCAGGCAAGACAAAACCCGCCAATAACCAACAAGAACCAAAAAACAAGCAAAATCCAACCAAAAATTCCGCCGGGCTGTCCTTTGCCCTCGTTTTTCCCCTATTGGCGCCCTTGGCGCCGGCTTCCTGCCTTTGGCTTGGTGCGAAGGGTCCGAAAAGCCTCCCATGGAGGCCGTTTTCCGTCCCTTGTTAAAATATAAGTACGCATGCGCGAATTGTCAAGTATTAGGCTTTTTTTGGGAAGCCCGGAAAGGGCCGCAGCCCGCGTGCCGTCGGGCTTTCCTTGCCATGCCCGGAAGTTTGCGGCGTTTTGGGCGGCAAGGCCTCCTAAAAACCGCGAAAAGGCCGGGGGCATTGCATCCACGGGGCTTCCGTGACCATGGGGCGCGGCCACGAAGCTTTCCGGCGCATTCGAAAGACAAGGTTGTCAAAAAATTATGTGTCCCGAGGCATGGAGGACGGGTTAACGCCTTAAGGGATCAAACGGGCCAGGGAGGCCCCGCAAAGATCCTGAAAGGCCTTGAAAGACAAGGCCTGCGGCGGGTCGCGTGCTCATTTTGGAATGTCTTTGGGGATGTCGTGGGTGGGTTAGGGCAAGGGGCGGGGGGACCGAGCTTCCTTATTCGGGAGGATTTCCCTGGCTTTGGGGCACAGCAAAAGGTATTATTAGATATTATTAGCTTTAATTATATGCTTTTTATGGTTAAATATATAAAAAGGTATGTATAATTAAAAATAATATAATTTAGATACTATAATAGTGGTATATTTAATATTTATAATGCTATTGTGGCTAGCGTTCGGGTTTGGGCTTGGGGCTGTTTGCTACTTGCCCAGGGCTTCCTTCACGGACTGGTAGTCCCAGTGCCGCTCGTTACCCCCGCGCTTGCGCATGTTGGCATGCCTTCCCAGCTTCCTCAGGGACTCCGGGC
>JAITKK010000119.1 GCA_031278475.1 Deltaproteobacteria bacterium | reverse complement strand
AGCTTGTCCGGGACGTAGATCTTTTTTACTATCTCCTTGCCTTGGATCCATTTGAGGACGACGGGGCTTGCAAGCACCAGGGGGTCGATCTCCTCGGCGCTTAAGCCCACGGCCAGCTTCAGCTTGTCCCTGACCTTCCCGTTCACCTGCACCACGTACTCCACCTCCGGCCGGAAGAGGTATTTCTCCTCGTGGGTGGGCCAGGCGCCCCTGAAAACGCTCTCCTTTTCGCCCAGCTCCTCCCAGAGCTCCTCGGCAAGGTGCGGGGCGAAGGGGGATATCAGCCTCGCGAGCACGCTCGCGCACTCCCGCAGCCGCAGCCTGTTCTTGGTGAGGTGGTTCACCAGCTCCATGATCCTGGCGATCGCCGTGTTGTAGGAAAAGCGCGCTATGTCCAAGGTCACCGCCTTGATGGTGGAGTGCAGGACGTAGAGGGTCTCCTTATCGGTTGGAGGCCCAACGGAGAGCTCCCCGTTGGTGGGGGAGCAGGCTGCGTAGAGCCTGTCCAGGAAGGACTTCATGGCCTTGACGCCCCCGTCCCTGAAGTCGCCGCCCTCTAGGTAGGAGCCCATGAACATGAGGTAGACCCTGAAGGAGTCCGCCCCGAACTCCTCGACGAAGAAGTCCGGGTTCACGATGTTCCCCCTGGACTTGCTCATCTTGGCCCCGTCCTTGACTATGAGGCCGTGGGCCACGAACTTCTTGTAGGGCTCGGCGAAGCCCAGGTAGCCGGCCTGGTGCAGGGCACGGCACAGCCAGCGGCTGTAGAGCAGGTGCAGCACCGCGTGCTCGTTTCCGCCCACGTAGAGGTCGACGGGAAGCCACTTCTTGGTCCTGTCGGGGTCGAAGGGCCTGTCGTCGAAGTCCGTGGAGGGGTAGCGGTAGAAGTACCAGGCCGAGCAGAGGAAGTTGTCGGAGACGTCCGTCTCCCGGTGGGCAGGTCCCCCGCACTGGGGGCAGGTGGTCTCGTGGAAGGCCTTGCAGCGGTGGAGGGGCGAGAACCCGCTCCCGTCCGGCTTGAAGTCCTCTATGTAAGGAAGAAGCACCGGGAGATCCTTCTCCGGCACCGGGACTATCCCGCACTTGTCGCAATATATTATGGGTATGGGCGGCCCCCAGTAGCGCTGGCGGCTCACGCACCAGTCCCTTAGCCGGTAGCGGGTCTTGGCCTCGGCCAGCCCCTTGGCGGCCAGCTCCGCGACTATCCTCAGGATGCCCTCGCCCTTGGCGTCCAGCCCGTCGTAGGCGCCCGAGTTCATGAGGGCCCCGTCGCCTGTCCAGGCGGCTTCCGAGCAGGGCGGGGTCCCATCGGGGGATCCCACCACCTGGATTATGGGGAGCCCGTACTTGAGGGCGAAGGCATGGTCCCTCTCGTCGTGGGCGGGGACGGCCATTATGGCCCCGGTGCCGTAGCCCATGAGCACGTAGTCCGCCACCCAGATGGGCACCTTCCGGCCGTTGACCGGGTTGATGGCGTGGGCACCGGTGAATACCCCGGTCTTCTCCCTTAGCTCGTCCTGCCGCTCGGTCTCGGTGGCGGAGGCGGCCGTCAGGCGGTAGGCCTCAAGGCCCTCCTTGAATTCCGGGAGGGTGATGCCGTCCAGCATGGGGTGCTCGGGCGAGAACACCATGTAGGTTGCCCCGAACAACGTGTCCGGCCTTGTGGTGAATATGGTGAACTCAGGGCCCCCCTCCACCTTGAAGGTAACGTCCGCCCCCACGCTCTTTCCGATCCACTGCCTTTGGGCCACCTTGGTCCGCTCCGACCAGTCGAGGGTGTCCAGGGCCTCCAGCATCTCCTCCGCGAAGGCGGTGGTCCTGAAGTACCACTGCTCCATGTCCCGCTTCTCGACGACGCTCGAGCAGCGCTCGCAGAGGTCGCCTATGACCTGCTCCTTGGCGAGCACGGTCTTGCAGCTTGGGCACCAGTTCACCTGGCCCTTGGAGCGGTAGGCCAGCCCGTTCTTGTAAAGGGTCAGGAACATCCACTGGGTCCAGCGGTAGTACTCCGGGCTGGTGGTGTCGACCTGATGGCCCCAGTCCAGCATGAGCCCCATCCTCTTGAGCTGGGTCTCCCGGAAGCGCTCGATGTTCCTGGGGATCATCTCGGCCGGGTGCCGGTCGGACTTCAGGGCGAAGTTCTCCGAGTGGATGCCGAAGGCGTCGAAGCCCATGGGCTCGAAGACATCGTAGCCCAGAAGCCGCCTGTGGCGGCCCTGGATGTCGGATCCCACGAAGGCGAAGACGTTCCCCACGTGCAGCCCCTCGGCCGACGGGTAGGGGAACATCATCAGGTTGTAGAAGGGCCTTTCGGCCTTGTCGAGATCGACCCGGTCCGTGCCGTCCACCTCCCAGCGCTCGCGCCACTTGGCCTCGAATGTCCTAGGATCGTACTTTCCCATGCCTTGTGTCCCCCTTGCCTTCCTTAACCCTGCCCATGACGGGCGCAGCCCGCCCGCCGCCTGGCCGCCCCTTGCGCGACCCAGGCATAAGGCTTCCCCCGAAAACGCCGGAAGCACCCTGGGCCTTCGGCCCGGGGTGCTTCCTTATAGGCAATGGGGCCCTCCCTTGTCAAGGAGGGGCGAAAGGCACGGGGCCTTGCCCCTGGGCAGCCAGCTTGGCTCAGGGCTTGTCCTTGTTCGCGAGGACCACTTCCGGGGTCTCGTAGGTCCCCTTGGACTTCCGCTTCGCCTTCCTGCCGTCCTCCTGGGGCTCCTCCGTGGGCACGTACTTCTCTAACTGGCCCGGGACGAAAGAGGAGCATTCCTTCATGAACTCCATGTAGACGGTCCCGATGGGGCCGTTGCGGTGCTTCTTCACTATGAGCTCGCCCAGGCCCGCCAGCTCGGGCTTGTTGGGGTAGAGCACCTCGGGCCTCAGCACGAAGGCCACCATGTCGGCGTCCTGCTCTATGGCCCCGGAGTCCCTGAGGTCGGCCAGATCGGGGTTCGCGACGTCCGCCCGCTTCAGCTGGGAGCAGCAGATGACGGTCACGTCCAGCTCCTTCGCGAGGCTCTTCAACGAGCTCGAGACCTCGGCCACGTCCTGCTCGCGGTTGTTGTGCCTCTCGTTGGGCTGTATGAGCTGGAGGTAGTCGACCACTATGAGCCCCAGCTCCTGGCCCTGGGCGGCGAGCTTCCTCTTGAGCCTCCTGGCCTTGGCCCTGATGTCTAGCGGCCTCAGCCTCTGGGAGGAGGAGTCGTCTATGTAGATGGGCACGTTCTTCATTATGCTGAGGGTCTCGGTCAGGCGGCCGTACTCGCTCTGGAGCATCCTGCCCGTCCTCATCTTGAGCAGGTCGTACTGGCCAACCTGGCACAGTAGCCGCTGGATTATCTGGTCGGTCGACATCTCCAGGCTGAATATCAGGACCGAGTAGGGCGGCATGTCCCGAAAGCTCTGGCGCATGGTGGGGAGCGCCACGTTAAGGGCGAAGTTGAGGGCCAGGGCCGTCTTCCCCATGCTGGGCCTTCCGCCTATTATTATCATGTCGGACCTCTGGAACCCGCCCGTCATCTGGTCGAAGTAGCGGAAGCCCGTGGGAAGCCCGGACAGGGCCCCCTTGAGGTCCTGGAGCCTCATTATCTTGTCGTAGACCTGGGAGAGGGCGTCGTTCATGGGCAACATGTTCCCGGACACCCTGTTGTCCCTCAGCGAGAATATGGCGGCCTCGGTCTCGTCCAGGAGCTCGTCCACGGAGTTCGGCACCGTCCGGCACTTCTCGGTAGCGTCGGCCGATATCCTCATGAGCCTCCTAAGCGAGCTGCGGTCCACTATGACCTTGGCGTAGCCCTTGGCCATGACCCTGGCGCAGGCGTTCGCCTCCAGCTCCGCCAGGTAGGCGACACCCCCCACGCTCGCGAGCGTCTTCCTGGCCCTGAGCCTCTCGGCCACGAGGTTCATGTCTATGGGCTCGTTGGAGTTGTACAGGTCGGCAATCGCCGAGTAGATCTCGGCGTGGGACTCCCTGAAAAAGTCCCCGGGGGTGAGCCCCACGTCCAGAACATCCGGGAGGCAGTCCGCGTTGTACAGGATGAGGGACCCAAGTATCCCCTTCTCCACCTCAAGATCCGGAGGTGGCGCAAGGTTTATGATCCCCCTGTCGGAAGGCGGGAATCCGTCGTCGAAGCCGTTCGGATCGAATGGTTCCATTTGGGCTGTGCTCCAATGGGGCCGCGAAGGGCCCCGGGCGTGTGGATTGAGGGCGCGCGGGAAAAAAGAGAGCGGGGGCCGAAAAGGCCTAGGGGGCCGGGGCAAGGGCCCGGGGCTAGGGCCCGGGGCCCTCCCGTCCCTTGCGGTGTCCAAAGGTCTGGCCTTTGGTGAGGATGAGGCATTATAACCTTTTCGGAAGCCACATGATAGGCGCCGGGAATGCCCGTGGGGCAAGGGCGCCAACGTGCGCAGGCGGCCTGTGGGGGGTGAAAAAATTTTTTCACTTTGAAAATCAGGGAACCTGCCACGAATCAAAAATTTTTTTTACACTACGTGAAAATGCGCACGCATGGGATCATTATGTTGGATAATGCTGGATAATACTGGAAAATGCGGGATAATTCGAGATATTGAACCAGGGAACGGGCTGAAAAATACGAACTCCAAGGTCTGCGCCAGGGTAACCAGCGACCTTATAATCCAAGTATTCGTTGAAGGCAGTGCCGCGCGTGAGCGCTTGCGTCGCTTGCGCCGCCATCTGCCAAAGCCTGCATGGATAGACTTGGGTCCAAAGCCTTGAAGCGTCCAGAGCGACGCCGCTTACGACAGCCCCTGCGACAACCCCTGCGACAACCCCACGTTTTTGGGCCCGGGTGGCAAGCACTGGGGGCCTCCTGCCAACTTAAGGTGGGCGACATGGGAAAAGGCTAGCTAAGATTCGAGGGCTTCTTAAGGATAGCAAGTGTAGGCAGCTTGGGCCTATCCCTTAAGGCAGAATTACTGGCACAGGGCGTAAAAAAATGGAATCGAATTATGCACCTTTGAGGGGGCCGATAAAGGGGATAGCAACAAAATTCGCCAGAACCCAAACCTGTCGGCCTCAATCGCAGTGCCAAAGACTCCCAAAAATACTTGCGGCTCCCCTTGCGCCCAGCCATAGGTAGGCTGCAAGCCCAAAGCACCGTGCCATGAAAACCTATGTTTTGGGACCACGAATCACTCCCTTGACGGTCTCTTCCTGTTGAAGTATTATAGGTACCGAGCCACAGTCAAAATTAGAATTTCAGCCGTATTGAAATTGTCGGGTTGAATTTTAGCAACATTACGCAAAAATACGGTAAATGAAAGAGATAATGTTTAATTTAATCAAATAATCCACTTTTTAATTCACTTTGGATCATATATTTTCTTTAAAGTCAAAAAATATATTACAAAAAATCTATTTTTGAACCCCAAAACCCTTGTTATTTTTCATATTTTTGATGGTTGTGCAGAAAGTCCTAAGGGCGACTCATACTTATAAGTAAATAATTCATAAAATAGTATGAAATAGAATTAAAGATTATAATTAATCTTACAACATTGATATCTTCAAAGTTATTAAGATGCTACCTAGGAAATATGATCGAAAAATATAAATTATTTTCAATTTACACTTGACAAGTTGCACTATTATAGTATCATATCATGAAGATAACCCTCCAGCCAAGGGGAACGCCATGTTTACCGATACCAACCCAGACAAAAGGCCCCTCTTCGATCTCCACGACAACGAGCGTTCTAAGAAAATAATGGAAAGCATTAAGAATGACTGGCCCGGGCTCTTCAGGGAGAAGATCTTCCCAATCCTCCCTGTGCACCTCCTGATACCCCACTACAGCGCGGACAACGGCCGCCCCTCGCACAACCTGCGCACCCTTTTGGGCCTCATGGTCATACAGCACTACTTCGACTTCACCGACCAACAGACACTCAATGCCCTTGCGCGCGATATCGGGATCCATTACGCCCTCCGGATCGACGACTGGAGCGACACCACCGCGCGCGTGAGCCGCAGGACCTGGATCAAGTTCAGGAATTTGGTCGTAGAAATCGAACTGCTCGACAAAATGATGGCCGACATCACAGCGATGTTCGCCGAGGCCTACTCCGCCGACACCTCCTGCGTCAGGATGGACTCCGTCCACATCGAGTCCAACACGAAGAACATAAAGCGATCCGGTGTGTTCGCCAGCACCATCACAAGTTTCCTTAAAAGCCTCAGAAATCACAATAAGGAAGCCTTCGGGAAGGTGGGCAAGAACCTCGCGTCGAAGTACCTCGATCGTGAGGACAGCTACGACTATTTCAACCAGGCCAAGCCCTCGGAGACCCACCGCGTCACTTCGGGAATGGCCGGGGATCTCTTCAGGCTCGTCAGGATGTTCGAGGGCGACCCACTCGTGAGTGGGACGGAGCCCTACCTCATCATGGCGAGGGTGCTCAGTGAGCAGTGCCGGATCATCCCCGCCGACGAGTACGGCGACGAACCGGCGGTGGAGCTCTAAGGATATAAAGCCCGACTCGCTCCAGAACCCTTCCGACCCGGACGCAAGCTACGATGCCCACTAAGGAAAAGGCTACCAGGTGCAGGCGGTCGAGAACCGCCCCGACAAGAAGCAAGACGCCGAGGAGAGGGGGCTTTCCCTGATACTGTACGCCGATGCCGATGGGCCCACAACCACTACACCCACGCCCTCGTCCCGGCCATGGAGGCCCTGGCCGAAAAGGGCATTACCCCGGGGACGGTCATAGCCGACACGGCGTACGGGAGCGACACCAACAGGAACAAGCTTGCCGAGATGGGGGCCGAGCTCGTCTCCCCCGTGTCCGGCAAAAACATCGGCACCAAGAACAACACCAACAACAACGACAGTAACAACGATACCAAGAACGGCGCCAACAACGACACTAACAACGATACCAAGAACGACGCCAACAACGACACTAACAGCGATACCAAGAACGACACTAATGATGAGGGGATGGCCGCTGCCGACGTGGGTTCCGGGACGGCGGACGAGAGGGGCGTCGAAGCCGCGGACGGCGGGGACGCAAGCGACCGACCCCTAACCCTCGCGGACTTCAAGACCGACGCGGACGACAGGATCACCGCCTGCCCTTTAGGATGGAAGGCCGAGACAAGGGAGAACGAGGCTGGCACAGGGTACCGGGCGTATTTCGACCGCGAGGCCTGCAATGCCTGCCCCAAGAAAGGGAAGTGCCCGGTCAAGGTAGGGAAGTTCAAGGCCAGCATGGGTTACACCAGCAAAATGTTAAGGGTGTCGATACGCAGGGCGGAGCAGGAAACCAAGGAATTCAAGGACACCTACCGCATGCGAAGCGGCATCGAGGCGACGAACTCCGAGCTGAATTCTAAATTTGGGATCAAACATTTGCGGTACCGAAGACTGAAAAAAGTAAGCGCAGCTGTCCTACTTAAGGCTATATGCCTGAACATTAGTAGGGTTGTGCGATATAGGTCGCGAAAAAGGATGGCTTCGTGGTGAAATGGATGAAATAGGATGAAAAATACGTAAAAAAAGGTAAAAAAACGTGGTTTTTCCACTAAATATAGAATTTAATCCAAAATTTGGATCACTTTCACGAAGTTTTCCTAAAAATAAGAGACAATTCTAACTTTGACTCTCCGGGTGAAACGCCAGGAGCTTGTCAACTCGATTTTGTCATAGAGGTTTCTTCACAACCATCATGAATTGCTCCTCGGACTATATGCGCAACCATATTATTGAGGCTATGTTGGAAAAGCAGAACATCGTTTGAATAATAGCTACAAGGATATCGAACAGGAAAAGCCGTGGCATCAGTTGTAGCACCCAAAATGCGAATTTAAAAAACTAATTTTACCCTCTTTTGTCAAAATCTTTGAGCTCATTTTTGCGAAAAACCATCACGGTTTTTCGGAAAACCCAAGGATTGTCAAAGCAGGTCAGGGCTTCCTCTGATATGAGCCTCCTTTTTGGCTCCCCTTGGCTTCATATTTAGAGCTAATAACCGAATATTTTTTGATGATTTATGGCATATCTTTGGACATTTTTGGAAATTTTCAAAAATATTTTGAAAACAAAATAGGCTTAGTGTCAACCAAATATGCATATAGATTATAACTAATAAATACACAATTAGTTACGAAAAGTTTCAAAAAATGATTAAAACCAACGGAAATCCATATGGTACATATGAGATCGTGAAATCTTAGCAAGAAAAATGACTCTTGACAAGACAATTTAATTGGATTATAACACCACTTACGATCCTAGGTGACTCACTCCAAACTTTTGAGAGATTATAATTATGGCGTTTGCGACTTTAACTTCAAAGTCTCCCCCATGCATCTACCTTTGGCACACATTTGACGAATTTCTGGGTTTATTTTGATTTAATTTCGCATCTAACGCTAAATTATTAGCTGATTTGTGAGTGTCTAAAAGGATCGTATTAGACATTACCTTGCTTCTTTCATCATTTACTTTATCAATCCTCACCACATAGATCCCATTGAAGCACGAAGCCTGAATTAGGACGGGCCACTGCAAAAGCAAAGAGAAGCGCAGCAGGTAGCCAGTACAGGGAAATAGGAATGAAGGAAGGCACCTAGTCCCAAGTCATCCGGTACCTACCTCCCAACGCTTTCCCGGGATACAATTTAGAACACCAGTACCGTCAAGTCCCCGCACTGCGGTGCATAACCCCACTTTAGACCCCGGAATGACCATCCCAAGGCTTCGAACCGCAACACGGCCACGCCGGACACGATGCACACACTGACCTTCCAAGGGAAGGATGTTTCAGAGTTTTTAACCAATATTCTAGGGGCATAAACTGTGCTCCTAGCTAAGAGAGAATATTTTTCAAAGCCAACCTTGAGGTCTTGAACAGGAATATGAACTATCACGTACCGTCAGAAAAGCCAATCCTTAAAAGCGAACCCGAGATATACACAACACTCAAAGGCAATATGATGTCCCGGCGTTTGCTCTACGGCACAAATCCGCCAATGACGGAGGCTACGCTCAACGAGCTTAACGCTTTATTATTCAAGACTTCGATAGCGAGTTCGAATGCTGCATCAGTGATGCTTGACAGAATATTAAACGAGCTTCCGAGCCTTCCCGCATCCTTAGCCTACAATTTTACCGATGGGCTGCGGAAAGCCGCCATGCTTTTCCTGCTGTCGGTTTGGATTGTCCCGGAAACCAATACGGACAGCAACGCCATGTCTGTCATCGCTAAAGGCACAGATCCGCCGGAAGAGTGCCGCAAGAAAATGAGGGATGCCTTCGAGTCAATCCTGAAGGGTGAGGGGCTATCCCCCGAACAGATTGAGAAATGGCTGGAAACCTGCGGGAACACGCTTTCTGCGGACATCCATAAAACCAGCTCATTTGTGAACAGGAAAGCAGCGGCTGCGGCCGCTGCTGAAAAGAGGGGGTTTACAAACACCGACACTGAAGGTGCTTGGGACATTATTAGCAAGTTTTATGTGAACATCGAGAACCTGCTGAAACTGTTCGTACCAGAAAAGCTTAACCCAGTGCACCACAAGACGAATTCTACCATTGACTGCCAACTTTTATTAGTAAAAAGATTCGGCACAGGTCAGTGTGCCGATTTCAAAAACCTGTCCGAGATTTACTTCAATATAGCGGGATGGGCTGGGTACTGGGCGGATGTTTTACAGGGGAAAAAAGGCCACCTAGAACTTCTCGATGGCACTCCCTCGATATGTGGGCTTTTTGCACATCTGTCATTATTTATAAATAGGCAAAAAAACTATTGCATTATAAAATCGAATGCCGTATGCTCACCCCTTGCCAATCCGACTCGCATGAATACTCCCCCAACAAGGCCCAATGGAACCAAATCCGAGGGCTGGCCCCCAAGGGTTCCCGGTGGGATCGCCAAGCCGGCGGATGCCAAGACCGA